>DASXNY010000012.1:0-8842 GCA_036494715.1 Thermoleophilaceae bacterium | reverse complement strand
GGCGAGAGGCAGAAGCCATCGACCCCGGCGGCGCGATAGTCGGCCAGCCGCTCCGCGATCGCCTCGACCGGGCCGACCAGAGCCCAACGCGAGACGCGCTCGAATGGCATCCCGTATTGGCGCCTGATCAGCTCCGCCGCCTCGGCCTCGCCGGCGGCCTGATCGGTGCAGATGTTGATGAACGCGACGAGCGCGACACCCGGCGTGGCGCGCCCATGCTCGGCAGCAAGCTCCCCGAGGCGACCGCGCGACTCCTCGATCTGCTCGGCGTCGACCCACATCGGCATCCAGGCGTCGCCGAAGCGCGCCGCCCGGCGCAGCGCGGCTCCGGCCCTCCCGCCGACGAGCACCGGCGGTGCCACCGACGCCACGGGTGCAAGCCCGGGGCACGCGACCTCGTAGAGCCCACTGTGCTCGACAAGCTCGCCGTTCATCAGCCGCGGTAAGAGCTCCAGCGCCTCATCGAGGCGCTTGCCCCGCTGGCGCGGATCGACCCCCGCGGCGCGAAACTCTGGTTCGTATTCACCGCCGAGGCCGAAGCCCATCAGCACGCGGTTGGGAGCGAGCGCGGCGAGTGTGGACAGCTGCTTCGCCAGCCAGGTCACCGGCCGCAAGGTCGGGTTGAGGATCCCGAACCCGAGGCCGATCCGTTCGGTCGCGCCGGCCACGAGCGACAGAGTGGTCGTCGCCTCGAGAATCGGGCGGTGGAAGATGAGGTGGTCGGGAACCCACACGTGGTCAAGGCGGGCCTGCTCGGCGGCGCGGGCTACCTCAAGCACGGGCGTCCCGTTCCCGAACGCGTCGATGCTCGGCAGCGCAACGCCGACACCTGCCCATGGCCGTGCGGACATCGCCCTCACACCGCCAGCGTCTCGGCGTCGGCGGCGCCCGCCAGCTCGAGGAGCGCGGCGGAGCGCTGGTCGTCGCTCAGGCCTTTTAGCGATCGTGCGCCGTGCTCGGTGACGACCCAGTCGACGTCGCTGTGCGCGGTGCTCACCGGGCCGCTCAACTGCTTGACGACGCGGGTCGACGGCAGCGCGATGATCGGGGTGCCGCCGCAAGCCGCTGCGGCACGCAGGAAGTCGACCTGGCCGCCGACGGCGCCCAGCGGCCGCCCCTCGATCGACTCCGCGTTCGCCTGGCCGGAGAGGTCTACTTCAAGCGCGCTGTTGATAGCGCACAGCCGGCCCACTGTGGCCAGCGTTGCGGGCGCATGGGTATAGCTGACGGGCCGGAACACGACGTCCTCGCGCCCGCCGAGCGCGCTGAACAGGCGTTGGCTCCCCAGCGCCGCCCCGGTTACGGTCAAGCCCCGGTCGGCGTGCTTGCAGGCATTGGTGACGACCCCAGCCTCGATCAAGTCGAGTACCCCATCGGAGATCATCCCCGAATGCACGCCTAGATTCCGGTGATCACCCAACGCCTGCATGATCGCCCCCGGGAGCGCGCCCACTCCGAGCTGGATCGTGTCTCCGTCCCTGACCAGCGCGGCGACGTGAGCAGCGATCCGCCGCTCGGTCTCACCTGGGGTCACGGGTGGGGCCTCGAGCAGCGGACGCGAGCTGACGACGATCGCATCGAGTCGATCCCACGCGATCCAGTGCCCGGCGGTGGCGGGACAGTGATCGTTGACCTCCGCGATCACGACCCTCGCGTGCTCGAGCGCGTCGGCGAGGTAGTCGACCCCGACGCCCATACTGCAACGGCCGACGCTGTCAGGTGGCGCGACCTGCACGAACGCGACGTCGCCCGGAAGAGCGTGCGCCCCGAACAGCCCGGGCAGAGCCGAGAAGTGGCATGGCACCACGCGCAGACCTGGGACGCGCCCGAGCCGGCCGAGCGCGCCGTAGGAGACGACTTCAAGCGCCTGGGAGGCCTCGCTCGCGAGCCGGTCCCCCCACACAAGCCCGACGAACGCCCGCACGCCGCCGATCGCCTGGGCCTGTGCGAGCAGCGCGTCCACGAGCACCGTGGGCTCGGCGCAAGCCTGACCGAAGACGACGCCGTCGCCCGGGAGGATCCAGCGCTTCAGGTCGAGCTCGTCCGCCGTCAGTTGGACTGGACCGTTCATCGCCTAGAGCTTCTTCAGGATCGTCCCCGTGCCGAGCCCGCCGCCGCAACACATCGTCACGAGTCCGAGCTCGGCGCCGGAGCGCTCGAGCTCGTGCAGGATCGTCGCCACCAGCCGCGCGCCGGTCGACCCGACCGGGTGACCGAGCGCCATCGCGCCGCCGTTGACATTGACTCGCTCCATGTCGGCCTCGAGCTCGCGCTGCCACGCCACCACGACCGATGCAAACGCCTCGTTGATCTCGATCAGGTCGAGGTCGCCGATGCTGAGCCCCGTCCGCGCAAGCAGCTTGCGCGTTGCTGGGATCGGGCCCGTGAGCATGATCACGGGGTCGACGCCGACCGTGACCTGATCGACGATCAGTGCCCGCGGGGCAAGGCCTAGCCGCCGCGCAGCGTCGCGGCTCGCGAGCAAGACGGCGGCGGCCCCGTCTGAGAGCTGGGACGAGGTCGCCGCCGTGACCCTCCCGTTCTCCTTGAAAGGTGTGTTGAGGTCCGCCAGCGTCTCGACGCTGGTCTCGGGGCGGATGCCCTGATCGACGCTCTCGGTCCCGTGAGGCGTCTCGATCGGCACGATTTCCGCCTCGAAGCGGCCCTCGGCGGTGGCCGCGTGCGCGCGGCGGTGCGAGGCGACGGCGAGCTCGTCCATCGCGCGGCGCGAAACGCCCCATTCCTCGGCGATCCGCTCGGCGCTCAGCCCCTGGGGGATGAAGTCGAAGCGGTCTAGCAGCTCCTGCGGCCATGGCGTGCCGTACAGGTCCACGATCCGGGTCGGCGAGTCGATCGGGACGTGGTGCATGTGTTCGACGCCACCCCCGATCACCAGCTCATGTGTGCCCGAGGCGATCAGCGCCGCGGCATAGCTGACCGCCGACTGCGCCGACCCGCAGCGACGATCGATCGTGATCGCGGGAACCTCTACCGGGTAGCCGGCCTGGAGCCACGCATTGCGCGCGATGTTGCGCGACTGCTCCCCAAACGGCGCCGTGCAACCGGCGATTACATCTTCGACCTGGCCCGGGTCGATGCCGCTGCGCTCGACGAGCGCGGTCAGGCACGATGCCAGCAGCTCGTTCGGATGTGTGTCGCGAAACGCTCCCTTCTCGAGGTGCGCCTTGCCGATCGGCGTGCGGACCGCCTCGACGATTACCGCGTGGCGACCCCCATCGAGAAACGGCGAGCGAAGGCTCATCGGAGCACCTAGATGACAGTTCCGCCGTCGACGCAGAGCACCTGGCCGGTGATGTAGGCGGCGTCGTCGGAGGCCAAGAAGGCGAACGCGCCCGCGACCTCCTCCGGCTCGGCGAAGCGGCCGAGTGGGATCCGCTCGAGCGTCTTGGCGGCAAACTTCGGATTCGTGCGGACCGTTTCGGTCATCGCGGTCGCCGCCAGCGGAGCGACCGCGTTCACGGTGATGTTGCGTCGAGCCAGCTCCCGCGCCGCGGACTTCGTCAGCCCCACGATCCCCGCTTTGGCGGCCCCATAGTTGGCCTGGCCGATCGTGCCGATCAGCCCCGCGGCCGAGGTGGAGTTGATGATCCTCCCAGTCCCGTCGTCGGGCAGACGCGCCAGGGCTGCGCGCAGGACGCGGTAGGAGCCGAGGAGATGGACGTCGAGCACGGCTCGGAACGCCTCCTCCTCGAGGTCGGGCAGCATCGCCGGTCGGACGATTCCGGCGTTGTTGACGACGATGTGCAAGGCATCGCCGAGCCCGGCGGCGGACTCGACGGCATTGGCGACCTCGGCCGCGTTGGTGACGTCGGCGCCGATGCCGGTTGCGCGGCCACCACGCCCGGCGATTGCGGCCGCCACCGCCTTGGCTGCCTCGTAGTCCCGATCGACGACGGCAACTGTCGCGCCCTCGGCCGCCATGCGCTGTGCGACCGCGGCGCCGATCCCGGCGCCCGCGCCCGTGATGAGCGCGACGCGTCCGTCGAGGCCGCGCATCAGTAGGACCTCGGCAGTCCGAGGACGTGCTCGCCGACGTAGTTGAGGATCATCTCCTGGCTGATCGGGGCGATCCGCAGCAGGCGCGCCTCGCGGAAGTAGCGCTCGACGTGATATTCGCGCGCGTAGCCCATGCCGCCGTGCAGCTGCACGGCGCGGTCGGCGGCCTCGTACCCGGCCTCGGCGCAAAGATATTTGGCCGCGTTCGCCTCGCGTCCACACGGCAAGCCGCGGTCGTATAGCCACGCGGCCTTGCGAACCATCAACGTGGCGGCGTCTAGCTTGATCTGGGCATCGGCAAGCGGGAACTGCAGGCCCTGGTTCATCCCGATCGGCCGGCCGAACACGACGCGCTCCTTGCCATAGGCGACGGCGCGGCGGACCGCAGCTCGGCCGAGTCCGAGCGCCTCCACTGCGATCAGGACCCGCTCGGGGTTGAGCCCGTCCAGGAGGTACTTGAAGCCCTGCCCCTCTTCGCCGACGCGGTGCTCCTCGGGCACCTCAAGGTTGTCGATGAACAGTTCGTTGGAGTCGACTGCCTCGCGGCCCATCTTCGGGATCGGGCGGATGTCGACCCGGTCGCGGTCGAGGTCGGTGAGGAACAGAGTTATCCCGTCGGTCTTCTTCGCGCAGTCCTCGAGCTTGGTCGTGCGCGTGAGCAGCAGGACCTTCTCGGACTCGAGCGCCTTGGAGATCCACACCTTGCGGCCATTGATCACGTAGCCGTCGCCGGTGCGCTTGGCGAACGTCGTGATCCGCGTCGTGTCGAGGCCGGCGTCGGGTTCCGTGACACCGAAGCAGACGTGCAGGTCGCCGGACACGATCCGAGGGAGGGTCTCGCACTTGAGCTCCTCGGAGCCGTGGACGATCACCGGATGCATGCCAAAGATCGACATGTGCATGCAGCTTGCACCGTTCATGCCGGCGCCCGAGGCCGACACTTCCTCGAGCAGCAACGAGGCCTCGAGGATTCCCAGGCCGCTGCCGCCGTACTCCTCAGGCACGCAGATGCCCAGCCAGCCGGCGTCGGCGAACGCCTTATAGAACTCCCACGGGAACTCGTGCTTGGAGTCCTTCTCCAACCAGTACTCCTCGTCGAAGCTCGCAGCCAGCTCAGCCACGGCGCGACGAATCGTCTCCTGATCGTCGCTCAGGTCGAAATTCAGTGCCGCCTCCGTGGCTGCCGGCTCGCTCATCACATGTACTCCATCGCTTCGATCGGGTCGTGGAACAGCATGATCGCCTCGTCGGTGTTGATGATCCGGCCGTAATAGGTCGTCATCAGGACCTGGATCAGTTCCGAGTCGACGTCGAGGCCAGTCGCCTCGGAGAGCTCCTCGAAATCCATGCGCAGTCGCTCCCGGGCTTTGACCTCCCAGAAGGTGCGCTGAGGGACCACCTCCACGCCCTCGACGGCGGCCATCGCCTCGGCCAGCGCATCCCCTTCGACGCTTCGGCCCAGCGCGATCCCGACGTAGTCGAATGCCTGCTCTTCCGCCTCTGAGCTCATGTCGACACCTCCTGGGGTTCGAGTACAGATTGCAACTCATCGCGCTCGCGTCTGACCTGCTCGAGCCCCTCCGCGGGCGGCCGGGAACGGGGAACCCGCTCCAGCTCGGTCGCGAGCGCTTCGGCGGCAGCGTCGGCCTGCGCGTTCCAATCCGCCGCCCAGCCGCGGAGCACCTCGCGATTCTGGGCGCCGAACTCCCCGTCACCGAGGCAGAAGTCGATCAGCTCCGAGGTCCAGTCGCGGTACCACAGCCACTCCCGCTGGGCGTTGCCGATGATCACCGGGGTGACCGGGTCGCCGTTCAGGCTGGCCGGAACCAGCAGCATCTCTCGGCGTAGCAGCGAGCCGACCAGCGGCTCAATTGACAAATTGGTCGCGATCACCCGCTCGGCCCAGTCAGGCGTGGCGTTCACGTGCTCGACGAGCGCGCGGACCGGCTGCCAGGCGTCCTCTTCCAGGAACCGCGTTCGAGCCGCCTCGGTGGAGCACTCGCCGATCTCCGGTTCGAGATCCATCGCGTACACGACGAGGTCCTGCGCTTGGCGCTGCTTCATCGCGGCTTCGAGCACGATCGCGTGCGTCAGCAGATCGGACAGCGCCGGACGCGCCGCGCCACACAGCGCCCGCCACAGTCCGTGCTCGTAGAACGCCGGCAGCTGAAGGCTCGACTGCAGGAACTGGCGCCACTCGTCGCTCATCCGCGCGAACAACCCCTCCGAGCGCGCAGCCGCAACCGCGGCGTCCTGCTCCCGTGCCGCCTGCGCGGCCTGCTGATAGAACGGCCGTTCCCACAGCTCGCCCGGGTCACGCCAATCAAACCAGTCGGACACGCGCAATGCCGTTGACCCGAGCGAGTGCGACCCGCGGCCGTCCTCGAACGCGAGCAGCCAACCTCCCTTCAAGTGGCGGTCGACCGAGATCTGCGTGTCGATCGTCACCTCCTCGTACGTGCTCGGGCGCCGCTTCTTCGGCGTGAAGTAAAAGAAGCCGCGGCGCGACTCGTCTGGCTCGGGCGCGCTGGAGCCATCTTCGAACCGTTTGACGGGGGGAGCTGGAACGCTCATCGGATCACCTCCGCGACGTTGCGCCGACCGTGGCCGTTGCCATTCGGGCGCATCGCCGCGCCCGTCTCCAGGCCCACGCCGCCGATCGAGCCGGCGCGGTGCACGTACGAGGTCTCGCTGCTGACGACGGCGCCGTCGGGTTGGCTGGGATCGTGCCAGGAGCCGTTCGGCAGGCCCATCTCCTCGGCGGTCCTGATATTCGGGCTCTTGACCTCGCAGCCGCAGGCCTCCAGGTCGGCCAGCGTCCACATCGGCTTGTCGTCGTCGAGGTGCGGCTGGCCGACGAGCGTCTTGCCGTCCTCTCTGACGAAGCCGATGTCGCGCACGACGTCGGCGAGGTCCCAGCCGTGGTACCTGTCGAAGAAATGGCGATCGCCGGTGTAGCGCCCCGGGTACTCGAAGTCGTTGCGCATGCACATCTCCGAGCAGTAGAAGCGCGTACGGTCATCGACGACCCGGTAAAGCTGATCATGGTCGCCGAGGCATTGCATCATGCAGCTCCAGCAGATCGGCGACGCGTTGTCCAGGAAGCCGTTCAGGAACAGCGCTCCCTCGCGCGGATCCTTGAGCGCGTTGAACCCCTCCCACAGCATTCCGTACTCGTCGTACCAGCCCGGATAGCGGTCCTCGAACCACTCGAAGTCGCGCTCGTTGAGGCCGTCAAAGCGCCAGTACGCCAGCGGCCAGATCGCGAACGCGAAGATCGCCGTGCGATGGATCAGCCCACTGGCGATCCGCTCGCGCGCGGCCGCGAACGGCCCCGCGTCCATCCCCAGCCCGAGCTTGCCGAGCTGCTCGATGTAGGACTTGTAGTAGTCGTCGTTGACCCACCGATCCCACTTCTGCAGGTAGGACTCCTTATCGGCACGGTCGGTCGAGAAGTACTCGATCAGTGTCCCCGCGAACGGGTCGATGAACGCATGATTCGCCCACCAGGACGACCCGAGGTCCTGCTGGATCAATGGGATGTTGGAGTCCTTCTGCAACAGCGTCATCAGCGTCGCGTACCCGTTTGAGATGTGGCGCGCCTCGTCTGACTGGGCGGAGGAGTAAACGGTCGGCAGCGTGAAGTCACCGTTGCGGGCGCCGACGTCGGGTAGCGCGACAAACGCGATGTTCGTGAACGCCGTCTCCAGCACAGTCATCATCGACATCCCGCAGTAGACGGGGTCGCCGACGATCGAGTGCGTCGCCATGTTGTAGCCGGCCCTGGTCAGCGGGCTGCCGGCGTAGTACTTGGCGCCCATGTCCCAACCCGCCGGATTGGGAGCGTTCTTGGAGTACCACCGCGCGAGGCTCTGCTGCATTCCGATGTGACGCAGCTCGTCCACGAACTGGACGTGATAGCCATTGCGCAGCTCGTCGTTGGGGACGGTGTCGAGCAGCATGCTCATCACCCGGCCGGCGCATCCCTCGAGGTACGTCGTGGTGTGCACGAACGGCTTCAGCACCTCAAGCCACCGCTGCTCGGCCTTGTCGCCCATGTTCGCGCGCACAGCCGCGTCGAAGCCACCGTACACACGCTCGTCCTTCTCGAGCTGCATCGGCAGGTACTCCCGCATGATCTGCTTCATCGGGTCCTTCGCCTTCGCGGGGAACGTGTACCGGGTGGGGTAGTTGCTGACCGGCTGGTGGTGCGTGGGCTCCCAGCCGAGCTGTCCGATGCGCTCATGGGTCTTGGTGACGCTACGGCGGCGAGGTGCGCTCATGCCAGTTCGTTCTCCTCGATTGCGGGATGACAAGCATGGCCTCGTCAGTCGGACCATCCATCACCCCCGCGAGCCCATTTGCTCTCCCCACCGGGGCAGGAGGGGATGAGATCGTGCTCCGGCGACGGTATAAGGGCTCTTGCACGACTTCCCACGAGGAGCCCGATGGATTTCCGCGACAGTCCCGAAGACGCCGCTTACCGAGCAACCGTACGCGCCTGGTTGAAGGCGGCCGTCGAAGCGCTGCCCGGCCCCGAGCCAGCCACAATCGCCGAGCGCCTCGGCTACTGGCGACCGTTCCAGAAACAGCTCAATGCCGCCGGCTACGCAGGACTCTCCTGGCCCCAGCGCTACGGCGGCCAGCAGGCCTCGCTGGTCCAGCAGGCGATCTTTCTCGAGGAGTACGATCGCTCCGGCGCACCGGACCGAATCAACGTGCTCGGCGAGGGGCTCGCCGGGCCGACGATCATCGACTTCGGCAGCGAGACTCAGCGCGAGCGCTTTCTCCGCCCCATCCTCGAGGGCGATCACATCTGGTGCCA
>DASXNY010000011.1:0-31116 GCA_036494715.1 Thermoleophilaceae bacterium | reverse complement strand
CCGCTGATAACTCGCAAACGCCCTGACCGCAAACCCCACTGCGACCGCCAGCAGCGCCAGCAGAAAGCCCGTGCGCGACGCGACGTAGCCCCAGTCCGTGTGCTCGAGCGCGGCCGAGCGGCCGCCCTCGACGGCCCAGTTGAGCGGGTTGAAGCTGGCGATGTGGCTGATCCAGCTCGGCACGAGGCTGAGCTGCATGAACGCGCCGGACAGGAATG
This sequence comes from Thermoleophilaceae bacterium, assembly GCA_036494715.1. GTDB lineage: Bacteria > Actinomycetota > Thermoleophilia > Solirubrobacterales > Thermoleophilaceae > JAICJR01. The sequence goes on along the minus strand of DASXNY010000011.1, from coordinate 30,898 downwards.
TGAGCGGCAGCAGCAGGAACTGCATCAGCGCGATCAGCGTCTCCTCCTTGCGCACGTAGAGCGCGACGCCGTAAGACCAGGCGGTGGTCGCCGCCGCCAGCAGCACGCCGAGGAAGATCATCACCGCCACGCCGCCCGGCCCGTTGCGGAAGTGAGCGCCCACGATCAGCGCGAGCACGACGATGATCAACGACTGCACGATCACGCCGATCGCGCCCTGCACGATGCGCCCGGCGACGAGCGCGACCCTGTGCACCGGCGAAGTGAGGAAGCGGTCGATCACGCCGCGGTTCAGGTCGTCGATCACCGGCATGCCGCCCCAGCCGGCCCCGAAGAACGCGGTCATCACGAGGACGCCCGGCACGAGGAACTCGATGTACGAGCCACTCTGGAAGCCCGGAATCTGGACGACTCGCTTGAACAGCGCGCCGTAGAGGAGCAGCCAGATGATCGGCTGCACGAGGGTGACCGCGATCCACGCCGGCTGGCGCCAAAGCGCCCGCAGGTGGCGGACCGTCATGTACCAGGAGTCTCTGAGCGTGACTGTCATCGGTTGCCCCTCTCGTCGGCTTCCGCCTCTGCCTTGTCAAAGGTTCGCCCGGTGTAGCGCAGGTAGACGTCGTCGAGCGACGGCCGCGCGACACTCACCGACGCCACCTCCACGCCGCGGGCCTCGAGCGCCTGGAGGACCACCGGGACGGCGCGAGCGCCGTCGTCGGAGCGGGCGTGGAGCGTGCGGCCGTCCACCGACACCTCGCTGATCTCAGTGAGCGCCTCGAGGGCGGCGACGTGGCCGTTCCCCTCGGGCGCCCCGTGAAGCTCCACATGTATCGCATCGCCGCGCAGATCGGCCTTCAGCCCCTCGGGCGTGCCCTCCGCCACCACGCGCCCGCGATCCACGATCGCGAGCTGGGAGGCGAGGTTGTCGGCCTCCTCGAGGTAATGCGTCGTGAGCAGGATCGTGAGGCCCTGCTCGGTGGCGAGCCGCGAGATCTCCGTCCACATGTCCGCGCGCACCTCGGGGTCGAGACCGGTGGTGGGCTCGTCGAGGAACAGCACTCGCGGCCGGTGGATCAGTGCCATCGCGACCACGAGCCGGCGCTCCATGCCGCCCGAGTAGCCGCGCGCGATGCGGTCGGCTGCGTCGCTGAGGCCGAAGCGCTCCAGCAGCTCGGCGGCCCGCGCCTCCAGCTCGCGCCCGCGCAGCCCGTACACCTGGCCCTGGAGGCGCAGGTTCTCGCGGCCCGTGGCCTCACGGTCGACGGTCGAGCCCTGCTGCACCGTGCCGATGCTGCGGCGGACCTTGTTGGGGTCGGTGCGCACGTCGAAGCCCGCGACCGCTGCCTTTCCCGAGTCCGCCCGCGACAGGGTGGTGAGGATCTTGACCGCCGTCGACTTGCCCGCACCGTTCGGGCCGAGCAGCCCGAACACCGTGCCCTCGACCACGCTGAAGCTCAGTTGGTCGAGCGCCCGCACGCCGCCGGGATATGTCTTTACGAGTTCGTTCGCCTCGATTGCGTCAGCCATTGCCGACGCTTCACAGTAGCGACGGGCGCGGCGCTAGCCCGCGGGCGCGGGAGCGGGCTCGTCGAGACGCACTTCCTCGCTCGCGCCGACGATGGCGCCGCCCGGGCAGGACTCGGCCCTCACCGGGTGCGCGACCTTCTTCCGGCTCTCGAGCCCGAAGAGCGAGATCAGGCCGCCGGCGATCGCGAGCAGGCCACTGATGCCTATGCCGACGTGGAAGGCCTTGACCGCGGCGTCCTCGAGGGCCGTGTGCACCCGCGCCCGGTCCGCCGCCGGGGCGCTGCTCGCGTTCGTGACGAGCGTGCGCTTCTTCATGACCGCGACCGTGTGCTCGACCTGTGGGCTCGTGGTCGACGGCGGCAGCTTGCTGTCGATCGTGCTCGCGAACTGCGCGGCGCAGATTGCGCCGACCACCGCCACCGCCAACAGGCCCGCCACGCGCGCCACGGCGTTGTTCACGCCGGAGGCGATGCCCGAATGGTGCGCGGGAGCGCCGGCCAGCACCGTGGCGGTGAGCGGCGCCACCGTCATCGACAGCCCGAGGCCGAACACGACCACGCCCGGCAGGACCTGCGTGACGTAGTCGGCGTCGGCGTCGATGAGGATCATCAAGAGCAGCCCCACTCCGGCGACGATCGGGCCGAAGCCCATGAACGGGCGCGGGCCGATCCGGTCCGCGAGCGCGCCGAAGCGGCGGGACAGCGCGAAGGTGAGGATGGTCAACGGAAGCAATGAGAGCCCGGCCTCCAGCGCCGAGTAGCCGGCGGCCTCCTGAAGAAACAGCGCGAGCAGGAAGGTGGCCGCGCTGAGCCCCGCGTAGAGCGCGAGCGTGGTGAGGTTGCCAACGGCGAAGTTGCGGCTCTTGAAGAGGTCGAGCGGGAGCATCGGGTCGCGCGTCCGCCCCTCCCACCAGATGAACAGCGCCCAGATCGCGAAGCCCAGGATCAGCGGGATGTAGACGAGTGGAGAGCCCCAACCCTCCTGCGGCTGTTCGATCAGGGCGAACACCGGTCCGGCGAGTCCGAGCGCGGCGAGCAGCGCTCCGAGCCAGTCCACGCGCACGTTCTTGATCTGCTCGCCGGGTGGCGCGAAGCGCAGCAGCCAGAGAGTGAGCAGGACCGGCGCCACGTTGATGGCGAACACCCAGCGCCACGACGCCACGCCGATCAGGATGCCGCCGCCCAGTGGGCCGATGATCGTGGCGATCGCGGTCCACGCCGTCCAGGAGCCGATCGCTGCGCCGCGCTCGTCCTCCGGGAAGGTGTCCATGATCAGGGCGAGCGTGTTGGGCACGAGCATCGCCCCGGCCACGCCCTGAAGCGCCCGTGCCCCGATCAGGAACTCGCCGGACGGCGACACCGCGCACAGCAGCGAGCACACGCCGAAGGCGCTGATTCCCATCGCGAACACGCGCCGGCGGCCGAAGAGGTCGCCGAACGAGCCGCCCACGAGGATCAGCGCGGAGAGCGTGAGCAGGTAGGCCTCGATCACCCACTGCTGCTCGGCGAGGCCGGCGTCGAGGCCCGAGCGGATCGCGGGCAGCGCCACGTTGACGACCGTGCCATCGAGGAACACGGTGCCCGAGCCGATGATGCAGGCGAGCAGCGTAAGGCGCTTGTTGGGTGCGGGGCCGGCTTCGAGCACGCCGGCGGCTGAGGCCATTAGCCAAGCTTGACAGGCGCCTCAAGCGCCTCCCGGGCGTCCCGGCTAGCGGCTACTCGGCTCGCGCCGGTCCGCCGCGGCGTAGATCCCGCGGCCCGCGGGCACGAGCGCGCCGCCCCTCACGGCCGCGCGCAGCGCGGCTCGGAAGCGGCCGGGACCCCAGCGTCCGGCGTGCACCTCGGCCGCGAGCTTGCGCGTGTGCACGGGCCCCTGCGCGCGCGTCACCGACACGAGCGCCTCGATCTCGCGCGCCTGGAGCGGGTCCTCGGCGAGCTCGTCGACGCTCAGCTGCCATGGCGACCATGAGGAGCGCGAGTAGCGCGACATCGGGTCCGGGTGCGCGCGGACGAGCTCGGGCTGCACCCGCGAGCGCGGCCTGCGCCGCTTCGGCCGGGCTTCGTCCTTCTCCTCGCCCTCCTCGGCGGTGAGCGGCTCGGCGATCTCCTCGAGCGACTTCTGCTCCGCCGGCACGCCGAGAACGGCCTCCACGATGCCGGCGGCCGCCATCAGGCCGGCCGCGAGGAAGAAGCCCGCGGCGAGCTTGCCGGGGTGCGCCGGGTCGATCAGGCTGCCGTACAGCACCGGGCCGATCGCGCCGCCGATGCCGGTGCCGACCGCGTAGAAGAACGCGATCGCCATCGCGCGCGTCTCCATCGGGAAGATCTCGCTGACGGTGAGGTAGGCGGCGCTGGCGCCCGCCGAGGCGAAGAAGAAGATCACGACGAACGCGATCACCTGCGTGCCCGTGGTCAGGTCGCCGTTCCGGAACAGCACCGCCATTACGGCGAAGAGAACCCCCGAGAGGATGTAGCAGCCGGCGATCATCGTCCGCCGCCCGACGGTGTCGAACAGCCGCCCGAGCAGCACCGGCCCGAGGAAGTTGCCGATCGCGAACGGGATCAGGTACACGGGCCCGGAGCTCGAGGAGGTGCCGTAGTACTTGCCCATGATGTTCACGAAGTTGAAGGTGACGGCGTTGTAGATGAACGCCTGGCCGATGAACAGCGACAGCCCGAGCACCGTGCGCCGCGGGTAGATCGTGAACACGGTCTTGGCGATCGAGAAAAAGCCGATCGTGTCGCGCTGGCGGATCGTGAGCGTCTGGTCGACCGGCTCGAGCTGCTCGTCGGTCTCCTCTTCGATCTCACGCTCGATGCCCTGCACGAGCCGGTTGGCCTCGTCGTCGCGCCCGTGGATGAACAGCCAGCGCGGGCTCTCCGGCACGTTGCGGCGCACGAGCAGGATGCCGAGGCCGAGCACCGCGCCGATGCCGAACGCGAGGCGCCAGCCGACGTTGGCCGCGAACAGGCTCTCGTCGAGCAGCACGAGCGACAACGCGGCTCCGAACGCGGTGCCGAGCCAGTAGCTGCCGTTGATCACGAGATCGACCGTGCCGCGCACGCGCGCGGGGATGAGCTCGTCGATCGCGGAGTTGATGGCCGCGTACTCGCCGCCGATGCCCGCGCCTGTGAAGAAGCGACAGACGAAGAACCACAGCGGGCTGATCGAAAACGCGGTGAGCACGGTGGCCACGAGGTAGAGGCCGAGCGTGGCGATGAACAGCTTCTTGCGGCCGAGCCGGTCGGTCAGGTAGCCGAAGAAGAGCGCGCCCACACACGCGCCGATCACGTAGATCGTGCCCGCGAGGCCGAGCTGGCCGCTCGTGAGCGTGAGGCCCGCGCCCTTCTCGGTGAGGCGCGAGGAGATCGAGCCGACGATCGTGACCTCGAGCCCGTCGAGGATCCAGACGGCGCCGAGCCCGATCACGACGAGCCAGTGCCAGCGGGCCCAGGGCAGCCGGTCGATGCGCGCCGGTACGTCCGTCTCGATGGTGTCGGCCCTCTTCTGGGCCGTCTGCGTTCCGTCGCTCATCGCGGGCGCCTCCCGTCGCTCAACCAGAGGACGGGATACCCGCTCGCGCGGGGCTCAATCCCGCGACTGGCGCGGAGCTACTGGCCCGACTCGGTCTTCGCCCAGTCCTCGCGCGGGTTATGGATGGGCGTGACGGTGCGCTCGATCTGGTCGCGCAGCGGCTCGAAGCGCGGCGGCAGGACGAGCTTCTCGCCGAGGTGCCCGGGGTCCTCGTCGGTGGCGAAGCCGGGGCCGAGCGTGGCGATCTCGAAGAGCACGCCGCTCGGCTCGCGGAAGTAGATCGAGAGGAACCAGAAGCGGTCGATGATCGGCGTCGGGTGGGCGTCGCTCGCCGCGACGCGCTGCTGCCAGGCCTCGTGCTCGTCCATCTGGTCGGCCCATGCGACGTGGTGCACGGTGCCCGCGCCCTGGAGACCGCGCTCGGTCGAGGGGTCGTAGACGTAGAACGAGCCGCGCTTGTCGCCGCGGCACTCCCAGCTCGCGTCGCCCGTGGGGGAGAAGCCGAGCGTCTGCTCGAGCAGCCGCCGGCTGCGTTCGGGGTCGTCGCTGTAGGCGCGCACGCCGTCGAAGCCCTGGATCGCCACGGCCGCGGGGATCTCCGGGTGATCGGCCACGAGCGGCTCGTCGCTCGTCGGGGCGACACGGAGCTCGAGCCCCAGGCCCTCGGGGTCGGCGAACACGAGCTCGTCGCCGGACATGCCCACGTCGACGCCCTCGGATGTGAGGCGCTCCTCCCAGAAGGTCAGCGCCTCGGCGGAGCCCACCCGGAACACCACGCGGTGGACCATCCCCGCGCCCGCGTGGCCGCGCGGCGCGCCCGGGTATTCGAAGAACGTGATGTCCGACCCGGGGGAGCCCTTCTCGTCGGCATAGAAGAGGTGGTAGACGGTCGGATCGTCCTGGTTGACCGTCTTCTTCACCATCCGCAGGCCGAGTACCCGCGCGTAGAAGTCGACGTTGGCAGGGGCGTCTCCGGTGATCGCCGTGACGTGGTGGATGCCTTCGAGCTTCATGGCCAGTTCCTCCGGTCGTTGAGGCCGGAGTGGACGATACCGAGGCGGGTCAGTCGCGCAACATCGCCGTGAGCACGCCCGCCACGGCCACGCTGGCGACGGCAATGGCGGCCGCGCCGACGGCGAAAATCGTGTGTACGCGCAGGAAGTCGATGGTGCGCTCCGGCGCGACCGCCGCCACGACCACCGCCGCGAGGATCAGCGCACCCGCCACCGCCGCCATGAGCGCGCGCGCCTGCACGCGCGAGAGCACGAGCCCGGCCGCCCGGCGGCCGCTGCGCGCCGGCCAGCGGGCCTCGGCCTCGCTGAGCGCCGCCACCACGATCGCGGTCCAGAAGCCGGCCACGAGGTAGCCGCCGAGCACGTCGCTCGGGTAGTGCCAGCCGAGCGAGAGGAACGCGTAGCTGACGGCGACGGCGAAGAGCGCGCCGAGCGCGGCGACGTAGGGCCGGAACGCGGGGGAGGCGACGACGATCGCGCACAGCGCGAGCGCCATCGAAGCCGTCGCGTGGCCGCTCGGGAACGAGATGTCGGGCACCTGGCGGAAGCCGAGCACGTCGGAATAGCGGTGCGCCTCGAGCACGGGTTTGAGCAGCCTGTCCGTCGTGACGGCGGCGCCGCCGAGGATGACCGCCACACCGAGCGCCTGGCGCACGCGGCCGCGCACGAGCGCGATCCAGATCAAGAGCAGGCCGAAGAACCCGTACGGCGCCGGGTCGGCGACGTGCGCGACGCCGCTCGCCAGCCGGTGGACGGATGGCCGGTCGAGCGACATGAAGCCGTGCAGCGTGAGCGCGTCGGCGTGGTGGATCGCCCCGACGTTGAAGGCAAGTACGCGCAGGAGCGCGATGCCCGCCGCGGCGAGCAGGGCGCCGAGTAGAGCTGTGCGAGTGCGTCCGGTCACTCAACTCAGGCTAGCCGGATACCCGCCCGGGTCACGCAGGGGTTATGCATGTTCACGCGATGAGGCTCGTTTGGCGGCTCGCCAGGCTATACCGCTCTGACGTCGGTTTCTACGCAGGTTGGGGGGTCACAGTTCTGCACTGTGCCTTTGCACCACACGTGAGTCACCTTGGGGTCGCATTTCTGAGACCGCCCGCCCACTACGTCGCCTTGGTTTTCGGCAGGAGCCTCGAGATCCTCGATCGGCTCCTCGATGGCTTCCTTGTCGAGCTCGTCCTCGTCCATGTGTGGGCCACCTTCTTTTGCGTTCGGGGTTCGTCTCACGGTAGGCCGCTGGGGCGCGGCGCGCATCGGGCACCCCCACCCCAACTTTGCGGTCGCCGTCATTAGAAACGAGAAGCGCCCGCCTACGGATAGGCGGGCGCGCTCTTTCGCAACCCCTGCTTAAAGGAGCCGCCCGTGCCGGAGCGGCTATATACGGCGCCATCGGCGTTCGCGCACCGCGCCTTGAGCAACCTCCGCGTCTCGGTCAGCTTGCTGACTAAACGAGGAACGCCCGCCTTGCAGAGGGGCGGGCGTTCCTTCCGAGAACACCTCCAAACGAGGAGGAGGAGTCGATCCTGTGATCGGCGTCGGCCGCCGGCGCTTGAGGGCGCGGGATCCGGCTTCGGCTGCCGGACTGTCTCATGCACAGTGGCGACCACCAGCGCCCATATCCCCTCGATTTCAGCCGACTGTCCCACAGGCTGTCCCATGGCTGGCATGGCTCCCCCCGGTGAGGCGCGCTCTTCGCTCTGCACCTACCGGCGGGGAGTTGCCCGCCGTCTGGGTGCGTGGGTTAACCGAACTTTGAGAAACAAGCTGGCCCCATGTGACGGAAAGGCATGGTGGGCGAACCTTTCAGCACCCCACGACTGAACTCGCAAATCCGCCCCCTGCTCCCCGAGGAGACCCGCCATGAACAACTCGACTCTCACCGCCGCCCGCGTATATGCCGACCACGAGTCGCTGCGCGCGACCGTGAGCGGCGAGGTCCACGCCCCCGGCGAGCCCGGCTACGACGAGACACGTTCCGCGTTCAATCTCGCGGTCGAGCAGCGCCCGGCGGTGATCGTGGTGGCCGAGTCCGCCGCCGATGTGGTCAACACCGTCCGCTACGCGCGCTCCGCTGGGCTGCGCGTCGCTCCCCAAGGCACGAGCCACGGCGCATCGGCGCTCGAGAGTCTCGAGAACGCGATCCTCCTTAGGACCACCCGCATGCGCGGCGTCGAGATCTACCCGGCCACGCGCACCGCGCGGGTCGAGGCCGGCGCCGAGTGGCAGGACGTCACGCACCCGGCGCACGAGCATGGCCTCGCCTCCCTGGCCGGCTCGGCTCCCGACGTCGGCGTCGTGGGCTACACGCTCGGCGGCGGCTTGGGCTGGCTGGCCCGCCGCTACGGCCTCTCCGGCAACAGCGTCGTGGCCGTCGAGATCGTGACCCCGGACGGCGAGCTCGTCCGCGCGGACTCGAAGCACGAGCCAGACATCTTCTGGGCGGTGTGCGGCGGCGGCGGCAGCGTCGGCGTCGTGACGGCGATCGAGATCCAGCTCTACCCGCTGCGCGAGGCCTACGCGGGCGCCCTGTTCTTCCCGCTCGAGCGCGCCTCCGAGGTCCTGCACGCCTGGCGCGAGTGGGTCGAGACGGTGCCGGATGAGGTGACCTCCGTCGGCCGCATCATGCAGTTCCCGCCGATCCCCGACGTGCCGGAGCCGCTGCGCGGCAACTCGTTCACGCTGGTGGAGGCCGCCTACCTCGGCGACGAGTTCGAGGGCGCGGAGCTGATCCGCCCGCTGCGCGAGCTCGGTCCCGTGATCGACACGTTCGCGATGATCCCCGTGCCGGAGCTCCAGAACCTGCATATGGATCCGCCGCAGCCGGTCCCCTACGAGGGCGACGGCATGTTCCTCGCGGACGCCCCGTCGGGCGCGATCGACGCGATGGTCGCGGTCGGTGGCCCCGGCTCGAACTCACCGCTGCTGAGCCTCGAGCTGCGTCACCTCGGCGGCGCGCTCGCGAACGGCCCGGCCGACGCAGCTCAGGGCCGGATCGATGCCAAGTTCGGGATGTTCGCGGTCGGCATGGCCGTGACCCCCGAGATGGCGGAGGCCGTCGGCTCCCACGTGCGTCTGGTCAAGGACCTGTTCTCGCCGTGGGGCGCCGAGTTCGACTACTACAACTTCGCCGAGAGCCAGGCTCAGGCGGACGAGGTCCTTCCGAGCGACTCGTACCGCCGTCTACGCGAGATCAAGGCGAAGTACGACCCGGGCGAGATGATCGTGTCTGCTCACCCGGTGCGCCCGGCCCGCTAAGGGACCCGCGGCGAAACGGACCGCCCCCGCACTCTGGCTGGGGGCGGGGGCGGTCCAGTCGTAGTGGCAGAAAATGTCCGGGCATTGTCATTGCGGACACGCCCCCAAGGAAGGATCATCGACCCCATGAACCCCACGCGCCGCATCGTCCTGGTTGCCTTCGACCACCACCAGGCGCTCGACCTCATTGGCCCCAATGAGGTCTTCTCCGTGGCCAACCGCATCCGGCCCGGCTCCTACTACGTGGAGATCGTCGCGCCCGCGTGGCACTTCTGCAGCTGGAGCGGTGTGCGCATGGAGGCCCACAGCACGATCGCCTCCGAGCCCGGCCCGATCGACACCCTGATCGTGGCCGGCGGCGACGGCGTGCGCGCCGCGCAGGAGAACGAGGCGTTGATCGCCTGGATCGGGCGCGCCGCCGAGCGCTGCCGGCGGCTCGCCTCCGTCTGCACCGGCGCATTCCTGCTGGCGCGCGCCGGGCTGCTGGACGGCCGCGAGGCCACGACGCACTGGGCGTCGTGTCCCGACCTGAAACGCCGCTATCCGCAGGTGGATGTCAAGAGCGACCCGATCTTCGTGCGCTCCGGCAACGTCTACACGTCCGCCGGCGTCACCGCCGGGATCGACCTCTCCCTGGCACTCGTCGAGGAGGACCTCGGGCCGAAGGTGGCGCGCGACGTTGCGCGCTGGCTCGTGCTCTACCTGCGCCGCCCCGGCGGCCAGTCCCAGTTCAGCGCCGCCCTCGCCGGCCAGCAGGCCGAGCGCGAGCCGCTGCGCGAGCTCCAGGGCTGGATGGTGGACCACCTGGACGACGACCTGTCGGTGCCGGCACTGGCCGTGCGCGCGTACATGAGCCCGCGCAACTTCGCGCGCGCGTTCAAGCGCGAGGTCGGCATGACGCCGGGCGTCTACGTCGAGACGCTGCGCGTCGAGCGCGCACGGATGCTGCTCGAGGGTGGCGACGAGAACATCGAGCAGGTGGCTCGCCGCTGCGGCTTCGGCACGGTGGAGACCATGCGCCGGAGCTTCCGCAAACGCCTCGGGGTGAGCCCGGGCGACTATCGCGACCGCTTCCAGAGGAGAGCCGCCTGATGAGGATCGCCATACCGATATTCGACCGGCTGACCGCGCTCGACGCGGTCGGGCCCTACGAAGTGCTCTCGCGCGTCCCTGGCGCGACCGTGCACTTCGTCGCCGCCGAGCCGGGCGTGAAGCGGACCGAGACGAACATGCTCGGCCTCTCCGCGGATATCGCGATGGACGACCTCACCGACCCCGACATCTTCGTGGTGCCCGGCGGCTACGGCACCCGCGCGCTGCTCGAGGACGACCACTTCGTGGGCTGGGTACGCCGCGCGCACGAGACCTCCAGGTACTCGACGTCCGTGTGCACCGGATCGCTGGTGCTGGCCGCGGCCGGCATCCTCGACGGGCTCGAGGCCACCACGCACTGGCTCGAATACGACCGGCTCGGGCGCCTTGGCGCCAAGCCGACCTCGCGCCGCGTGGTCGAGCAGGGCAAGGTGATCACCGCCGCCGGGGTGTCGTCCGGTATCGACATGGCCCTGGTGCTCGCCGCGCACCTCGCGGGCGAGGACGTGGCCAAGGCGATCCAGCTCGGGATCGAGTACGACCCGCAGCCGCCGTTCGACAGCGGCTCACCGGCAAAGGCCGGCGAGCGCATCGTCGAGCTGGTGACGAACGCCGAGCGGCGTGAGCAGGCCGCGCTCGAAGCCGCAGGCTCCGGCGGCTAGAAGCCGACCGGGTGCCGCACCACGAAGCCCGCGCCCGAGCGGGGCGCGCTCTTCCAGCGGCTGCCGCCACCGTCGCCGGTGTCGAAGCGCCGGCCGTCGATCGTCATCCAGGCGTGACCTGAGTTGGCGTAGATCGTGATGTGCGAGCCGGGGCCCGGCGCGCCGAAGCCCTCGAGCGCGCTCGAGTCCTCCGGCGAGCTGAGCAGCCCGCCGGCGTGCAGCACGAAGCTCACGGAGCCCGAGCAGTCGTAGCCGGACGAGATGAAGCTGCCGTGGCCGCCGCCCCACACGTACGGCGTGTTGGCGATCTGGTTGGCCGCCGCGATCATGCGCGACATCGCGCTGCTCGTGGCGTCTGAGGAACCCGAGCCCGAGGAGCCCGACGACGAGTGGTGCTCGTGCAGCGGGCTGGACGGCGCCGCGATCCCGAGCGCCTGCGCCGTGGCCGGACCGACGACGCCGTCGGCCGTCAGCCCGTGCGCGCTCTGGAAGTGCTTGACCGCCTCCGAGGTCTGCGGGCCGAAGTCGCCGTCGGCGGGGACGCCGAGCGCCTTCTGCACGTCGGAGATGGAGCTGCTGCCGGAGTCGCTCTGCGAGCCGTCGCTCGAGGCGTGCGCGCGCGCGGCGTGGTGGGCATGGTGTTCACGAAGGGGGGCAGCGGGGGCGCCGAGTCCGAGCGCCTGCGCCGTGGCCGGGCCGACGATGCCGTCGACCGTGAGCCCGTGCGCCGACTGGTAGTGCTTCACCGCGGCGTCGGTCTGCGGGCCGAACACGCCGTCGGCGGAGACGCCGAGCGCGCCCTGAACCGAGCTCACCGTGGCGCCCACGCCGGACGAGCTCGAGGCGCTGGCGCTGGTGGCGCTGGCCGCGAGCCCCAGCGAGCCAAGCGTCTGCGGGCCGACGATGCCGTCGACCGCGAGCCCATGCGCCGACTGGTAGCTGCGCACCGCGTGCTGGGTCTCCGGGCCGTAGATCCCGTCGCTGGCGATGCCGAGCGCGCGCTGCACGCTCGCGACGGTGGAGTTGGGCGCGCTGGCCGCCGGCGCCGCGGCCGGGCTGCTGTTGTCCGCCGTCGCAACGCCGGTGGCGGCGGGGAAAACGGCGGCGGCAGCGATCGCCATTGCGCCCGTGCGGCGCACCGGCTTGCGGCTGGCGCGCGCCTGCTCGACCATGCGGCGGCGGTGCTGTGAGCGCAGGATGGACTTCTGCCAGAGGTCCGCGGAGGTCAGGTCGCGCGCCTGGAAGCGGGGGACGAGGCCCATCGCCTGCGCCTCGGGGATGCGGACGCCGCGGTCCATCTGAGAGAAAGCGTTGGCACGGCTGCCGGGACGGCGCCGCTGACGAGAGCGCTTCAGGGAGTGCCGCCAAAGCTCGGTGTTCGACAGGTCACGAAAATCAGAGGGCATGTGCTCGATCCTTGTGGTGTTCCGGCGCCTACGAGGTGAGCTGACGGGCTCGCGCTAGAACACTCGCGCTACGCCGCACTCGCGGCGATTCGCCCCCGCGGCCATCCGGACCGCATTTGGTTCCCCCGTTCCCCGCAATCAGGAATTGCAGGGATTCGGCGACTTTTGTCGTGCGCCATTCAAGCACAATTTGCAGGAACTTTTGCGGGAGAAGGGATAACCGGTGTAACCGCGACGGGATAACGCCTGTCCCCTCGCTGGCTACAGCGATTGTCGCTACGAGCGAAAATCCGCTTCCCGAGCGAACCTCGCGGCGGCTTCCGCGAGTGCGGCGCGGGCACCGCCGCTCAGCTCGCGGACCACGTCCGCGGCCGGAAGATGGCGCGCCAGGGTGTGTGCCTGACCGGCCCAGAGGTTAAAGCCGTCGGCGTCGCCGCGCTCGCGGGCGACCGCGCGCAGCGGCGAGGTGGCGTGGTGGACGTACGGGTAGGCGCGCGGGGCAGCGGCATCGTGGTCGCGCATGAACTGGTTCTGGATCCCGCGCGCGAGGCGGCCGCTGAACGCGCGCGTGAGCGCGGTGGGGCGCTCGCTGCCGAGCGCCGCGCGATGCACAGGGTTGGTCGCGGCCTCGGGGCAGTGCATGAACGCGCTGCCGAGCTGCACAGCCGCGGCGCCCGCCACCAGCGCCGCCGCCACGCCGGGTGCGTCGGCGATCCCGCCGGTGGGCACGAGCGGCAGCTCGACGTCGGAGGTGGCGACGATGCGCAGCAGCGCGAGCGTGCTGAGGCCCTCGCCGCCGTCGGGCGGGTCGTCGAAGGTACCGCGGTGGCCGCCCGCCTCCACGCCCTGGAGGACGAGCGCGTCGGCGCCCGCGTCGCGCGCGCTGCGCGCCTCGTCGAGCGACGTGACCGTGATCCACACCTCGCTGCCCACGTCCTTCAGCGAGGCGAGCAGGTCCGGGCCCGGGCAGCCGAACGTGAACGAGACGACCGCCACCGGCTCGTCGCGCAGGAGGCCCAGCTTGTGGTCCCAGTCGTCGTCGTCGAAGCGCGGCTGACCCGCGCCGGGGCCGAGCTCCTCCACGTAGGCGCGCAGCGCCGCTTCGTCCACCTCGGGCGATCCCGGTACGAACAGGTTCGTGCCGAAGGGCGCGTCGGTCACCTCGCGTACGGCGACGAGGCGCTCCGCGAACTTGCGCGCGCTCAGGTAGCCGGCGGCCACGAAGCCAAGCCCGCCCGCCTTGCTCACCGCCGCCGTCAGGGCCGGGGTGGAGGGCCCGCCCGCCATGGGCGCCTGCACGATCGGGTGCTCTAGCTGGTCGAGAATCACACGCGCGGTCATTGAGGTTATCCCCCGGCCGATTCCACCGGGCGCCCGGATTGGCGCTCAGCGGGCAGAGTGCGATGTTCTCAACGTGACTTCGTGGCTATTCGGCAAGCGCTCGTGGGAGGAGGCTCTCTTCCTGCTCTGCGGCGTCCCGCTCGGGATCCTCTGGTTCACCGTGCTCGTGACCGGCTGGGCGATTGTGATCGGCCTTGCGATCACGCCGTTCGTGATCCCCAACCTGCTGGTAATGGCGGCGGTGGTCCGCGGCGGCGCCTGGGTGGAGAGCGCGCTGGCCCGCTCGCTGCTGCACATCGACGTCTACCCGCCGCACGAGCCGCTCGTCAGGCAGAGCCTCTGGCGGAAGACCTTCGGCTGGCTCGCCGACCCGGCGATGTGGCGCGCGCAGCTCTACCTGGCCTTCCGGGCGGTCGCCGGCTTCGCGATCGGCATGCTGCTCGCCGTGGCCTTCGGCGTGTCGCTCGGCGCGCTGGTCGCGCCGCTCTGGTACTGGGCGCCGCACGGTGGAATCGACATCGGCATCTGGCACGTGGATACCCTGCCCAAGGCTCTCGTCGCCGTCCCGGCGGGGGTCGTCGGATTCGCCATCAGCATGCTGCTCACCCGCCTGTTCTCCCAGCTCAATCGCGACGTGGCCCGCGGACTGTTCGAGCGCTCGCCGGACGCGCACGCACAGCGTCCGCGGCAGGACCTGGTGGAGCGCCGCCGCCACTTCCTGATCCGCGGCTGCGCCTACGCGTTCTCCACGGTCGTGCTGATCATCATCTGGGCGCTAACGGGGCACGGCTACTTCTGGCCGATCTGGCCGCTGCTGGCCTTCCTCGGGATCATCGGCGCCAACGCGGTGGTGCTGTTCGTGGACGAGAACCGCGAGCTCTTCCGGCGCCCCGGGATGAGCTGGCAGCTCGCGATCCAGATCGGCCTGTCCGCCGTGCTCGTGCTGTTCGAAATCGGGATCTGGCTCGCGTCGGGACGCGGCAGCTTCTGGCCGGTGTGGACGCTGCTCGGGCTGTCGGTCGCGGCGGCGGTGCGCTCGGGCGTGCTCTTCTTCTCGCCGCCCGGGCAGGAAGAGCTGACGCAGCGGATCGACGTGCTCACGTCCACGCGGGCGGGCGCCGTTGACCAGCAGGAGGCCGAGCTGCGCCGCATCGAGCGCGACCTGCACGACGGCGCGCAGGCGCGGCTGGTGGCGCTCGGCATGAGCATCGGGATGGCCGAGCAGAAGATGAAGGACGACCCCGAGGGCGCCCGCCAGCTGCTCGAGGAGGCGCGCACCGGCGCCGGTCAGGCGCTCAAGGAGCTGCGCGACCTGGCTCGCGGCATCCACCCGCCCGTGCTGGCCGACCGCGGCCTCGAGGCTGCCGTGACCGCGCTCGCCGACGCCAGCCCGCTGCGCGTGAGCGTGCACGACGCCATCCCGCAGCGGCCGGCGGCGCCGGTGGAGAGCGCGGCCTACTTCGTCGTGGCCGAGGCGCTGGCCAACGCCGGCAAGCACTCGAAGGCGAGGCGCGTCGACATCCGCATCATCCGCGACGGCGACGTGCTGACCGTTGAGGTGGCCGACGACGGCGTCGGCGGAGCGAACCCGAACGGCACCGGACTGAGTGGTCTGCGCCGCCGCGTCGAGGCGCTCGACGGCACGCTGCGCGTGGCCAGCCCGCTCGGCGGGCCCACCTTGGTCCGAGCGGAGATGCCATGCGGGTCGTGATCGCCGAGGACCTGGCGCTCCTGCGCGACGGCCTCGAGCGCCTTCTGCGCGACAACGGCTTCCAGGTCGTGGCCTCGGTGCGCGACGGCGACGCCCTGCTGCGCGAGATCGCCGCTCACAGGCCAGACATCGCTGTTGTCGACATCCGGCTGCCACCGGACTTCCGCGACGAGGGGCTGCGCGCCGCGATCGAGGCGCGCAAGCAGTCCCCCGACACGGCGATCCTCGTCGTCTCGCAGTACGTGGAGCAGGCGTACGCCCGGGAGCTGCTCGCGGATGGGCGCGGGGGCGTCGGCTACCTGCTCAAGGACCGCATCCTGCACGTCGTCGAATTCGTCGAAGCGGTGCGTCGCGTGGCCGACGGGGGAACCGCACTCGACCCGGAGGTGGTGGCGCACCTGTTCTCGAGCCAGACGGCGGGAGGGCCCCTCGAGCGCCTCACCCCACGCGAGCAGGAAGTGCTCGCGCTGATGGCGGAGGGGCGCTCGAACCAGGGCATCGCCGATCAGCTCGTGCTCACGGTCGGAGCCGTGGAGAAGCACATCGCGAGCATCTTCTCGAAGCTGGATCTGCCGCAGACTGGGAGCGATCACCGGCGGGTGCTGGCCGTGTTGGCGTACCTACAGGGGACGCCTGGTTAGCCGCCGAGCTGCTCTCGCAGCTCGGCTAGCTCTGTGCGCAGCTGGGCTACTTCGCGCTCCAGTTGCTCGATTCGGTCGTCGGGTGGAGTGACTGGTGACTGGTGACTGGCGACTGGTATTTCGGGCGCTGTCGGTTCCTCGTCATCGTCGTTTGTCAGCAGCCGGTAGCGCTGTTCCTTTTGGCCTGGGCGGCGGTCCAGGCGTTGGATGTAGTCGCGCTCGCTCAGCTGGGTGAGGACTGCTTCAAGGGCTTCGTGGTCTGGGAAGCGGTGGAGGCGCTCGCTGCGCTGGCGGAGCTCGCCGGGGGTCTGGGGGCCTCGGAGCATGAGGACGGCGAGGACCGCGAGCTGGCCGGCGTCGAGCGAGAGCGTGTCGTCGAGCAGGTGGCGGTACTTCGTCGCGCGTGTGGTGTGGCCGCTCGCGAGCCGCACGTAGCGGCGGCGGGCGAGGCGCTCGAGGGCGGCGCGGATGGTCAGCTCGTCGTAGTCGACGACGGGGTCGCGGTTGGTCGACTGGTTGCAGGCGAGCCGCAGCGCGTTGAGCGTGAGCGGATAGGTGTCGGGCGTCGTGCGCTGCTTCTCGATCAGACAGCCGAGCACGCGGATCTCCACGGGATTGAGCTCGAGCACTCCCCGAAGCCTACGAATCCGAGTCGAGAAGGTGGCGCTCGGCCGCCCAGCGCGACAGCTCGTGGCGGCTCGAAAGCTGCAGCTTGCGCAGTACAGCGGACACGTGCGCCTCGACCGTCTTCGCGGAGATGTCGAGGCGGTGCGCGATCTCCTTGTACATGTAGCCGCGCGCGATGTGCTGGAGCACCTCGCGCTCGCGCGGCGTGAGCTGGTCGAGGTCGGCGTCGCCTGCCGCGGCCGCCGGAACGCTGGTAGGCGCCGGGCCGGCGAACGAGTCGAGCACGAAGCCGGCGAGCCTGGGGGAGAAGACGGCGTCGCCGCCGTGGACGCGACGAATCGCGTCGGCCAGCTCGTCGCCCGAGATGGTCTTCGTCACATAGCCGCGTGCGCCCGCGCGGATCACGGCGATCACGTCCCCGGCGTCGTCCGACACCGACAGCGCGAGGAAGCGCGTGTTCGGGCGCTCCGGCGCGACACGCCGGATCACCTCGACGCCCCCGCCGTCCGGCATGTGGACGTCGAGCAGGACGACGTCGGGCGAGCTGTCGAGGATCAGCCGCTCGGCCGAGTCGACGCCGTCGGCGTCGCCGGCGATCTCAACGAGGCCCTCGAGCTCCGCGCGGACGCCGGAGCGGAAGAGCTGATGGTCGTCCACGATCACTATGCGCGGCTCGCTCACCTGTCCTCGCTCTCCACCACCAGCTCGACCTCGGTGCCGCCGCCCTCGGCGGCGCGGATCATGGCGCGGCCACCGTGACGCTCCATGCGCCCGATGATCGACTCGCGCACGCCGCGGCGGTCGTCGGGGATCGCCGACGGGTCGAAGCCCGGGCCGCGGTCGCGCACGAAGATCTGGAGACCGTGCTCGCCGGCCTCGGCGTAGACGTCCACCGGTGAGCCGCCGCCGAACTTGGCGGCGTTGAGCATCGCCTCGCGCGCCGCGCCCACCGCCGCCTGGCGCGGCTCGTCGAGCGGGGCATCGCCGACGGCCACCACGTCGATCGGCACGCCGTGCTCGCGTTCGATGTCGTCGGCCGCAGCCTCGAGCGCACCGGCGAGGCGGCGGCCGTCGCCGGCCTGTGCGCCGCGGCCGGACAGCCAGCTGCGCAGCTCGCGCTCCTGACGGCGGGCGAGCGCGGCCACCTCGCGCGGGTCGTCGGCGCGCTTCTGCATCAGGGCGAGCGTCTGCAGCACGGAGTCGTGCAGGTGGGCCGCCATCTCGGCGCGCTCTTGCGAGCGGATGCGCTCGCCGCGCTCGGCCGCGAGCGAGCGGATCAGCCGCGCGATCAGCGGCGCGAAGATCACCGACAGCACCACCGCCACCACCAGTACCGCGAGCACCACATCGCGCGCGGCGCTCAGGGAGCCGGTTGCCTTGAGGAAGACGACGCCGGCGAGGATGACCAAGGCGACGCCCAGGCCGGTGCGGGAGAAGCGGGCCGTGCTGTCGTCGCTGGGGGGCGGGTGGCTGGTGGCGGGGGGCGGGGATGCCGGGTCCGCTGCGCCGCCCAGGGATTGGCGCCATAGGAGGGCGGCTCCTGCGCCCACCAGCACGAGCGGCCACACGATGGCGTCTGAGAACCAGATGCCTGTTGCGCGCAGCGTGAGCAGCAGGGCGAGCAGGAGGAGGCCGGCGCCGGCGCCCACCTCGATCGAGGCGCGGCGGCCGATCCAACGGCGGGCACTGGGGGCGGCGTCGGCGTCGTCCGGCATGAACGCCCAGAGCAGGACGTAGACGACGATCCCGAAGCCGCCCGCCGCGGAGGCCACTACGAAGCCGATGCGCACCCACAGCGGGTCGATCCCGAAGTAGCGGGCGAGGCCGGCGCAGACCCCGGCGATCAGTCGCCGCCGGGGGTCGCGCCGCACGCTGCCCACGGTGCCTGGGTCAGGCCTCGAGGCCGCGGACTCCATGCCGGCCATCTTGGCCGATCAGCCGTCTCGCGTCAGCCCGCTGGCGAGCAGCGTGGCGCCCACGACCGCGCACGCCAGCGGGGCGAGCGCGCCGAAGCCGAGCGAGATCACGTCCTGGGCGTCCAGCAGCACGAGCACGCCGACCACGATCACGCCGAGGCCCGCGACGAGCGGCCCGAGCTGCCACCTAGTGCGCACTGGGCACCTCGCAGCCGGTGTTCACCTGGCCGGCGAAGGCGTAGTCGCCATGGCGGTGGCGGAAGCCGCGGTAGCCCTCGTCGTAATGCCCGATGCCGAGCCGCCCCACGCCGACGTCGGCGTTCAGCACGATGCGCGGATTGCCGGGCGAGGCCGGCGGCTGATCCGACCAGTCGACGTCGACTCCGCCGTTCGAGCGGTCGAAGGAGTCGACCACGCCCATGCCGACCTTGGACTGGGTGGCCACGCAGACGTTGTTCGGCACGAGCAGGATCGCCTCGCCGACGCCGACGCGCAGCTTGAGCGGGTGGTCGCCGGGGCTGAGCTTCGCGTCGCGCAGATCGACCACGAGGCGGCCCGCGCCGAGCCGGTAGCTGTCGCGCACCTGTGCGCTGGAGGTCGGCACGTACTGCTTGTCGCCCGCGCCGCCGTGCAGGTCGATGTTGGCGGCCGAGACGAAGGCCACGGGCAGCGCCAGGGACAGAACCGGCAGGATCAGCCAGCGTCCGTAGCCCTCGAGCGCCGCGCCCGCGAGGATCGCGCCCGCCACGATCACGGTGATGGCGGCGACGGTGCCGCCGCCGGCGCCGGCCAGCCAGGCGCCGCCGAGGGCGAGCGCGAAGCAGACGATGAGCATGCCGATGCCGCGCCCGATCGAGCGCGCGACGGAGCGTGCGTCGCCCTGGGGACGCTCGCCCGACACGAGCCACCAGACCGCGAGCGCGGCCAGCGCGATGAACACGAACGGGCCGAAGGCCCAACCGGCGTGGAACACGCTGTGGGAGAACAGCGTGCCCGCCGCCACCACGAGCAGCACGACGCCGATCACGGCCAGCGCGCGGTCGCGCCGGCGGCGGTGCTCGGGCCGCTCCTCGCCCTCCTGCGGGATCAGGAGCACGCCCGCGATGTAGAGCAGGATGCCCGCGCCGCCGAAGAAGATCAGCGCCACCGCGGCTACGCGGAACAGCACGGGGTCGACGTTGAAGTAGCGCCCGAGGCCGCTGCAGACGCCCGCAAACACCCGGTCATCGCGCGGGCGGGACATGCGCCGCGGCTCGGGCTCGGGCCGTGGCTCCTGTGGCTCGGTGGGTTCCGTTGGCTCTTCGCCGCGGGTGGTGTCGTCGTCGCTCATCTGGTGCTCCGTTCATTCAAGTTGGTCGCATGCAGATGGTCGGGCCGCGAGGGCGCTCCGACAATTGGGAATCTCCCCTAGGGGATTGGGAATCGCCGTCGAAAAGCCCCGGTGCCATGGCGGAGTCGTCGATCCAGGTGGGGCCATACCGCGACCTCGAGGGCCGCGGCAGGAACGCGTGGGTGCGGCGCGCGGTGCTTGCCCTGCTGGCGGTGCTCCCGCTGCTCGCGCTGCTGAGCGTGTTCGGACAGAAGACGCACCGCAGCGAGGCGACGGCGCCGAGCGCCGCGCTGACGTTGTCGAGTCCCACACACCTGCGCGGCGGGCTGCTCTATCAGGCCAAGATCAACGTGGTGGCCCGCACGCGCCTGGCCCAGCCCAAGCTGGTGCTCGATCGAGGCTTCCTCGACGGCATGACCGTGAACACGATCGAGCCGCAGGCATCGCAGGAGCTCAACCGCGACGGCCGCCTGGTACTCGAGTACGACGCGATCGCGGCCGGCGAGCAGCTGACGGTGTGGATCCAGTACCAGGTGAATCCGACCACGGTCGGCGCGCGCACCCAGCGGCTCGAGCTCGACGACGAGCAGAGGCCGGTAACCACGATCACGCGGCACGTCACCGTCCTGCCCTGAGCAATGGATCTCGTCCTTCGCGCCACAGTCGTCTTTTTCTTCATCTACCTCGTCACGCGTGTGGCCGGGAAGCGCGAGCTGTCCTCGATGGAGCCGTTCGACCTGATCCTGCTCGTGGTGCTCGGCGACCTTGTCCAGCAGGGCGTGACGCAGAGCGACTACTCGGTGACGGGCGCGCTGATCGTGATCTCCACGATGACGCTGCTCACGGTGTTCGTGTCCTACGCGAACTGGCGGCTGCCGTTCGTGCGCGGCGCGCTCGACGGCCAGCCGGTCGTGCTGGTGGAGAACGGGCGCATGATCGACCGCAACATGCGCCGGGAGCGGATCACCGTCGAGGACCTCGAGGCCGAGGGCCGCCAGCAGCAGGTCGACTCGATCGCCGACATGCGCTGGGCCGTGCTCGAGACAAACGGCCGCATCTCGGTCATCCCTGCGTCTAACTAGCGGCTCAGGGCTTAGGATCGGCGACCGCGCCGACGCCGTCCGACCGAGAGGAGAGCCGTTGACAAGCGTGCGAGAGGCCGCCTTCGACCTGTTCCGCCGTCACGAGATGACGACGATCTTCGGCAACCCGGGATCGACCGAGCTGCCGATGCTCGCGGACTTTCCCGACGACTTCCGCTACGTGCTCGGCCTGCAGGAGGCCGTCGCGGTGGGGATGGCGGACGGCTTCGCGCAGGCGTCGGGGCGCGTAACGCATGTCAACCTGCACACGGCGCCGGGACTCGGCAACGCGATGGGGGCGATCTTCAACGCGCAGGCCAACAAGTCGCCGCTGCTCGTCACGGCGGGCCAGCAGGTGCGGGCGCAGATCACGCTCCAGGCGAACCTGACGAACAGGGACGCCACGCGCGTGCCGCACCCCTACGTGAAGTGGAGCTTCGAGCCGCCGCGGGCGCAGGACGTCCCGGCGGCGCTGGCGCGCGGGGTGCACATCGCGTCGCTGCCGCCGTCTGGCCCGGCGTTCGTGTCGCTGCCGATGGACGACTGGACCGCGGAGGTGGACGAGCTGATGACGGCGCCGGTGCTGGCGCGCTCGGTGAGCGGCCGGGCGGCGGCGGACGTCGAGACGGTGCGCGCGCTGGCGCGCCGGCTCGAGCAGGCGAAGAACCCGGCCATGGTGGCGGGGCCGGACGTCGACGCGAGCGGCGCCTGGGACGCCGCGATCCAGCTCGCCGAGCGGCAGAAGCTGCCGGTCTGGGCAACGCCCGCGCCGGGCGGCGGGCGCATCGGCTTCCCCGAGAGCCATCCGCTCTTCCGCGGCCTGCTCGCGCCCGCGATCGGGCCGGTGGGCCAGATGCTCGAGCCCTACGACCTCGTGCTCGTGGTGGGCTCGTCGGTGTTCCCGTACTACCCGTACATGGCGGGCGCGCCGCTGCTCGAAGGCACCGCGCTCGTGGCGATCACGAACGATCCCGACGAGGCCGCGCGCGCGCCGATGGGCGACGCGCTGGTGGCCGACGTGCGGCTGACTCTCGAGTCGCTGCTCGGCGAGCTGAGGGAGACGGACCGCGAGGCGCCGGAGGCGCTCGGCGACACGGAGCCCGTCGAGGTGACCGACCCGCTGAGCGGCGCGGGCGTGCACGACGTGCTGTCCGAGTTGATGCCGGACGACGGCATCGCGGTCGTCGAGTCGCCGTCCAGCACGATGGCGCTGCGCACGCGACTGCGGCTCTCGCGTCCCGGCAGCTACTACTTCAGCTCGGCCGGCGGCCTCGGCTTCGGGCTGGCGGCCGCGATCGGCGTCCAGCTCGCCCAGCCGGAGCGGCAGGTCGTGTGCGTCCTCGGCGAGGGCTCGGCCCAGTACGCGATCACCGGCTTCTGGACAGCGGCGGCCTACAAGGTGCCGGTCAAGTTCCTGATCCTCAACAACTCCGAGTACGCGATCCTCAAGTGGTTCGCGGGGATGGAGCAGGTGCAGGGCGCGCCCGGGCTCGACCTGCCGGCGCTCGACGTGGCAGGGGTGGCGCAGGGCTACGGAGTGCCGTCGTCGCGCGCGGCCTCGCGCGACGAGCTGCACGGGGCGCTGGCCGAGGCGTTCGGCGGCGACGGCCCGCGGCTCGTCGAGGTAAGGGTGGCGCCCGGGATGTCGATCCTTTGACGCTGCTAGCGCCGGACACCGCGCGCATCGGCCGGCCGGACGGCCCGCCGGCGCCGGACCGCGCGCCCGACAGTGTGGCCGCCGGCACGCCGGAGCCGCTGCGCTCGGAGCTCGTGCGGCTGCTCGGCGCCGACCGCGTCCTCGCGCGCGCGTCCGACCTCGTGCGCTACGCCTCCGACGCGAGCCCTTACCGCAAGTTCCCCCAGGTCGTGGTGATGGCCCACGACGAGGACGACGTGCTGAAGACGCTCGACTACGCGCGCTCGCACGACATGCACCTGACCTTCCGCGGCGGCGGCACGAGCCTCAACGGGCAGGGCCAGACCGACGGCATCCTGGTGGACGTGCGCCGCCACTGGTTCGGCGCGCGGGTGGAGGATGAGGGCCGCCGCGCCCGCCTCAAGCCCGGGACGCTGGTGGGGATGGCCAACCGCGTGCTGAGGCCGCACGGATACCTGCTCGGCCCGGACCCGGCGAGCAAGGACATCGCGACGGTGGGCGCCGTGATCGCCAACAACTCGGGCGGGATGCGCTGCGGCGTGACCTGGGACTCGTACTCGACCGTGCGTGCGCTCAAGCTCGTGCTCGCGTCCGGCACGGTGGTCGACACGGCGGCGCCCGACGCCGAGGAGCGCTTCGCGGCCGCCGAGCCGGAGCTCGCGCAGGGCCTGATCGAGATCCGCGACGAGCTACGCGCCGACGCCGAGCTGGCCGAGCGCGTGCGGCGGAAGTTCGAGATCAAGAACACCACCGGCTACCGCCTATGCGCGTTCCTCGACGCGGACACGCCGCTCGAGATCTTCCGCCGCTTGGTGGTGGGCTCCGAGGGCACGCTCGCGTTCATCGCCGAGGCCGTGATGGAGACGCGCCCGGAGCCGCCGCGCACGACGGTCGCGTGGCTGCACTTCGGCTCGATCGACGAGGCGATGACGCCGGTGTCCCAGCTCGTCGATGCCGGGGCGCGCGCCGTCGAGCTGATGGTGGCGCCGGCGCTGATCGCGGCGGCGCACAACATCCAGGGCGCGCCCGAGTACTGGAAGGAGCTGTCCGCAGAGTCGGCCGCGCTGCTCGTGGAGTTCGGCGGCGAGAGCGAGGCCGAGCTCGACGCCCAAGTCATGGCGGCCGACCGCATCCTGGCCGAGTACGAGCCGATACGTGAGCCGGAGTTCACGAAGGACGCGGAGGCGATCGACGTCGCGTGGAACGTGCGCGAGGGCCTGCACGGGCTGGTGGGGCGCTTCCGGGCACCGGAGACGGCGCTGATCATCGAGGACGTGTGCGTGCGGCCGGAGAAGCTGCCCGACTGCGCGCGCGACCTGCAGGCGCTGCTGGCCCAGCACGGGTTCCTCGCGGGCGTGGCCGGCCACGCCTCCGCGGGCAACCTGCACTTCCAGCTCACGCCCGACTTCGCCAAGGCGGAAGACCGCGAGCGCTACGAGGCGTTCATGGAGAAGCTCGGCGAGCTGATCCTCGACACGTACGACGGCTCGATGAAGGCCGAGCACGGCACCGGTATCGCGATGACGCCCTGGGTGGAGCGCGAGTGGGGCGATCAGGCCACCGAGATGATGTGGCGCGTCAAGCGGCTCGCCGACCCGCGGGGCGTGCTCAACCCGGGCGTGGTGCTCAACCGCGACTTAGAGGCGCACCTGTCCAACCTCAAGATCCAGCCGGTAATCGAGGAGGTGGCGGCGCACTGCGTGGAGTGCGGCTTCTGCGAGCCGGTGTGCCCGAGCCGCAACGTCACGACCACGCCGCGCCAGCGAATCGTGCTGCGGCGCGAGATGGCGCGTCAGCCGGAGGGGTCGCCCGTGTACGAGGCGCTCTTGCGGGAGTTCGAGTACGACGGCATCCAGACCTGCGCCGCCGACGGCTCGTGCGCGCCGTCGTGCCCGCTCGCGATCGACACCGGCGCGCTGATCAAGGAGTTCCGCGCACGCGAGCGCACCGAGCGCGAGGAGAAGGCCGCGCTCGGGCTCGCCAGGCGCTGGGCGGCGGTGGAGCGCGCGGCGCGCACAGGGCTGCGCTTTGGAAGGTTCGCGGGCGACGGCGCCACCGCCGGCGTTTCGAACGCGCTGCGCGGCCGCGTGAGCGCCGAGCTCGTGCCCGCCTGGCCGGAGGAGATGCCGCCGCCCGCGCCGGGCCGGCTGCCGCGGACCGCGCGGGAGGGCGCGGCGGCCGTCTACATGCCGTCGTGCATCAACCGCATCTTCGGCAACGCGAGCGGCACGCCCGAGCGCCCGACGCTCCCGGAGGCGCTCGTGGAGGTGTCGCGCCGCGCCGGCCTCCCGCTGTGGATCCCTGACGACGCCGCGGGCAACTGCTGCGCGGTGCCCTGGAGCTCGAAGGGCTACGAGCGCGGCAAGGACTTCATGGCGGCGAAGATGCGCGAGTCGCTCGCCCGCTGGAGCGACGGCGGCAGGCTGCCGCTCGTGATCGACGCGAGCTCGTGCGCGCACGGGCTGATTCAGGACGTCGGCGCCGACGTGGAGGTGCTCGACTCGATCGCCTGGGCGCACGACCGGCTGCTGCCGCAGCTCGAGGTGAAGCGCCGTGTGGGCTCGGTGGCGGTGCACCCGACCTGCTCGGCCGGCCACATGCGGCTCGCCACGAAACTCGAGGCGCTGGCGCGCGCGCTCGCGGACGAGGTCGTGGTGCCAGTCGGCACGACCTGCTGCGGCATGGCGGGCGACCGCGGCCTGCTCCACCCGGAGCTGCCGCAATCGGCGCTGCGCGATGTAAAGGCGTCGCTCGACGGCCGCCGGCTCGACGCCTGCATCTCGAGCAACCGCACCTGTGAGCTGGGGCTTCAACAGGTCACGGGGCGGCCATACGCCTCGTTCGTCTTCCTGCTCGAGGAGCTCACGCGCCCCTAGCGGCGCCCGGGGCCCGCCAGCCGCGCTCGCGCAGGTGGTCACGGTCGTCGCTCCGGGGAAGTACAGTGCCTCCATCTACGGGGACTCGGCGCGAGGCTCTGGGCATCGGCGTCGTGGACCAAAGGGAGGGGTTGCAATGACATCCGTCGCCGCGCGATCGTCGATCCCTGGGCCGGAGCCTGTGTCCTGGCACGAGCTCCTTGCTCCCTACGCCCGCCCGCAACTGGGTCGCAGCCTGCTCGCCATCGCAACGTCGCTTGTCCCGTACCTGGCGCTGTCGGTGCTGATGTACCTGCTGCTGGGGGTTTCCTACCTGCTCGTGCTCGTGATCGCGGTGCCCACCGCCGGCTTCCTCGTCCGGGTGTTCATCATGTTCCACGACTGCACACATGGCTCACTGCTGCCGACCAAGCGCGCGAATATCTGGCTCGGCGCCGTGCTTGGGCTGCTGGTGTTCGCCCCCTTCGTTCGCTGGAAGCACGATCACGCCGTCCACCACGCCACCTCGGGGGACCTCGACCGGCGCGGCACCGGTGATGTCCGCACGCTGACGGTGAGCGAGTACCACGCGCTGCCGCTGAAGAGCCGGGCCGGTTACCGCACGCTACGTAACCCGCTCGTCATGTTCGGGCTCGGACCGATCGTGGCGATGCTCGTGGGCCCGCGGCTCGTCTCGCGCGATGCTCGCCCGCGCATGCGCCGCAGCGTGCTCGGCACCGACCTGGCGCTGGCGCTCTTGATCGGCGGGCTCTGCTTCGCGATCGGCTGGCGGCAGTTCCTGCTGGTGGAGGGACCGACCGCCCTGCTCGCCGGGTCGGTGGGCATCTGGCTGTTCTACGTCCAGCACCAGTTCGAGACGGCGTACTGGGAGGGCGCGGAGGAGTGGACCTACGAGGAAGCCGCGCTGCGGGGCAGCTCCTACTTGCGACTCCCCAAGGTGCTCCAGTTCTTCACCGGCAACATCGGCCTCCACCACGTGCACCACCTCAACGCGCGCATCCCCAACTACAACCTGCAGCGCGCTCACGACGAGAACCCGGTCTTCCACCAGGTGCCCACGCTGTCCCTCTGGGACGGTCTGCGGGCGGTGCGCTTCAAGCTCTGGGACGAGAGCGAGGGGCGGTTGGTCACGTTTGCGGAGGCTTCTCGAACACCAAGCGGTAGTGGTCCATGAGCTCGCGCTCGAAGCAGACCCTGTTCGCGCTCACGCCCGAGGTGAAGGCGAGCCGGAAGTCCTTGCTCGTGAGCCAGCGCGGCACGAGCTGAGCCTTGAGCAGGGTCTTGCGCCAGCTGCGCGCACCCGTGCGCCGACCCCATTGGCGGATCGTCTCGATGTAGTCGAGCCGGCCGCTGACGCTCGAGACGAGGCGGAAGTGCGGCGCCGCGCAGTCGATCACCTGCTGCTCGCCTAGGGGCAGCCACGAGCCCGGGAACTGGCGCCCCATCAGCGCGAGGTACCAGGCGTCGGAGTCGCGCGGCGCGTCGATGTCCACCTGCTCGAGCGGGATCATGTTGCGACCGAAGACCATGGTCTGCAGGTAGAGGCGGCCGCCCTCCGGCAGCGTGCCGGCAACGCGCTCGAAGAAGTCGCGATAGATCTCCTCCTGGCGTCCGGCGTTGTGCTCCTCCGGGGAGCAGAAGTGCTCGAACGCGCCCAGGCTGGCAACGGCGTCGAAGGGGCCAAAGGTCTCGTGCGTGACGCGCCGGGCGTCCTGCAGGTGGACGTCGAGCCCGTGTCGCCGGCAGGCCTCGAGCTGCGCCGAGGAGAGCGTTACCCCGACGCCCGTAGCGCCGCGCCTGCGGACGTAGTCGAGCAGGGGGCCCCAGCCGCAGCCGAGGTCGAGCACCCGCCGGCCGCTGTCGATGCCGATCTGCTCGGCCACGTAGTCGTGCTTGCGAGCCTGCGCCTCCTCGAGAGTCATCGAGAAGTCGCCGTCGTACTTGGCGCCGCTGAAGTCGGCGAGCTCGCCGAGGCTGAGCCTGAAGACCCGGTCCGTGAGCGTGTAGCTGAAGTCGATGTCTTTTCGCTCGGCCATCTCGACGCAACCAATAGCAGCCCTCGGGAGCAGTTCGCGGGCCCCTAGTCTTCACCCCATGGTCGAGCGGCTCAACCCCGCGCTCAAGGCCGTGAGCGACGCGGTGCTGGCCGTCGCCTCGCAGCAGTCGGTTGAGCAGGTGCTGCAGCAGCTCGTGGAGTGCGCGCGCGAGCTGGCGGGCGCGCGCTACGCGGCGCTCGGGATCCCGGATGGCGCGGGCGGCTTCAGCCAGTTCCTCACCACCGGGATGAGCGACGAGCTGGTCGCCTCGATGGGTCCGCTGCCGCGCACGCACGGCATGCTCGGCGCGATGCTCGAGGAGACGACGCCGTTCCGCACCGAGGACCTCCACCAGGACCCGCGCTTCCGCGGCTGGTGGCCGCGCGGTCACCCCGACATGCGCTCGTTCCTCGGCGTGCCGATCGTCGCGCCCGAGGGCGTGATCGGCTCCTTCTACCTCACGCACAAGGAGGGCGCCGACACGTTCAGCGACGAGGACCAGGAGCTGATCGCGCTGCTGGCCTCGCACGCCGCGATCGCGATCACCAACGCCCGCCTGTATGAGCGCAGCCGCGAGCTGTCGATCCTCGAGGAGCGCAACCGCCTCGCGCTCGAGCTGCATGACGCGGTGAGCCAGAAGCTGTTCAGCCTCGTGCTCGGCGCCGAGTCGGCGGAGACGCTGCTCGAGCGCGACAGCGAGGCCGCGCGCGCCCAGGTGGGGCGGCTCAAGCAGCTCTCGCGCGAGGCGCTCGACGAGCTGCGCTCGCTGATCCTCGAGCTGCGGCCGCCGGATCTCGACCGCGACGGCCTCTGCGGTGCGCTGCGCAAGCACGTCGAGGTGCTGCGGCAGCTGCACGGCGTGGAGATCGAGCTGAAGATCGACGACACCGTGTCGGCCGGCGGCGACGGGCGCGACCAAGAGGTCTTCCGCATCGCGCAGGAGGCGCTCCACAACGCACTGCGCCACGCCGGCGCGAAGCGCGTCGAGATCCGCCTCGCGCGCCACAACGGCAACCTCGCACTCGAGGTCTGCGACGACGGCGTGGGTTTCCAGCCCGACGACCCGGAGCTGCGCTCGCGCAGGCTCGGGCTCACGTCGATGGAGGAGCGCGCGGGGCGGCTCGGCGGGCGGCTGCGGATCCACTCGGCGCCTGGTCGGGGCACCGACATCAAGCTCGAGGTGGCGGGCGGTGCCTGACTCGATCCGCGTGATGCTGGTGGACGACCACGCGGTGGTGCGCGAGGGGCTGCGCACCTTCCTCGAGCTCCAGGACGCCATGGAGGTGGTGGGGGAGGCCGAGGACGGCCGCCAAGCCGTGGCGGAGGCGGAGCGGCTCACGCCCGACGTGATCCTCATGGACCTGGTGATGCCCGTGCTCGACGGCGTGGGGGCGATGCGCGAGCTGCGCCGGAAGCTGCCACGGGTGCGCGTGATCGTGCTCACGAGCTTCGCCGAGGACGACCGCCTGCTGCCCGCGATCCAGGCCGGGGCAGCGGGCTACCTGATGAAGAACGTGCAGCCCAAGGAGCTGGCGCGCGCGATCCGCGCCGCGCACGCCGGCGAGGCGCTGCTCGACCCGGCCGTGGCGGCGCGTCTCGTGGAGGCGATCGCGCAGCCGGCGGGGGAGGAGCCGCGCGACGAGCTGACCCCGCGCGAGCATGAGGTGCTCGAGCTGATCGGCCAGGGACTGTCGAACAAGCGGATCGCTCTCGCCCTCGGCGTCTCCGAAAAAACGGTGAAGACGCACGTGGGTCACGTGCTCGCCAAGTTGGGCGTCACCGACCGCACGCAGGCGGCCCTTCACGCCGTGCGCTCGGGGCTTCTCAGCCCAAAGACCTAGGACCAATTGCCGCTGGTGGTTCGGCCCTGCATGCGCCTAGTTTTCGCCGCATGCCAACCGCACTCATCACAGGAGCCTCACGCGGCCTCGGACGCGCCCTGGCGCGCACCCTGATCCGCGACGACTGGAAGCTCGTAATTGACGCCCGCGGCGGCGCCGCGCTCGAAACCGTGGCGCGCGAGCTGGGCCGGCTCGGCGACGTGACCGCGCTGCCGGGAGACATCTCGGATCCAGAGCACCGGCGCGCGCTCGTGGACGCCGCCGGCGGCCGGATCGACCTGCTCGTGAACAACGCCAGCACGCTCGGGCCGAGCCCGCAGCCCAGGCTTGCGCTCTACCCGCCGGCGGAGCTGCAGCGCGTGTTCCGCGTGAACGTGCTCGCGCCCGTGGGGCTGATCCAGCTCGCGCTCCCACACATTCCGGAGGGCGGCACGATCATCAACGTCACCTCCGACGCCGCCGTAGAGGCCTACGAGGGCTGGGGCGGCTACGGCTCGGCGAAGGCCGCGCTCGAGCAGCTCACCGCGGTGCTCGGGGCAGAGAACCCGGACCTGCGCGTGTATGCAGTCGACCCCGGCGACATGAACACCCAGATGCACCAGGAGGCGTTCCCGGGCGAGGACATCTCGGACCGCCCGCCGCCCGAGGAGAGCGTGCCCGGCTTCATCGCCCTGATCGAGGGCCACCTGCCGAGCGGGCGCTACCGCAGCCACGACCTGGCAAAGGTGGAGACCACCCGGTGACCGCGGCCCTCGCCTTCGACCTCCCGACCGCGCTCGAGGCCCACGAGCCGCCGGAGGCGCGCGGCCTCGCCCGCGACGAGGTGCGGCTGATGGCGGCCTCGCGCGGCGACGGCTCGATCGCCCACGCGCACTTCCGCGACCTGCCGGAGTTCCTGAATGCGGGCGACCTGCTCGTGATCAACACCTCGGCGACCCTGCCCGCGGCCGTGCCCGCACGGCGAAGCGACGGCACCTCAGTGGAGCTGCGCTTCGCCACCGCGGCGCCGCGCCTCCCCGACGGCCGCTGGTGGGTTGTCGAGCTGCGCTCGGGGGACGGCGCGTCGCCGTTCCGCGGCGGCAGCGCCGGCGACCACATCACGCTTGCCGGCAACGGCGACGTCGAGCTGGTGGCGCCCTACGCGGCCGGCTCGCGCCTGTGGCTCGCCAGCTTCGACCCACACGAGCCGTTGCACGAGTACCTCGCCCGCCACGGGCACCCGATCCGCTACCGCTACGTGCCCCGCGAGTGGCCGCTCGAGGCCTACCAGACGGCGTTCTCGCTCCATCCCGGCAGCGCCGAGATGCCGAGCGCGGCGCGCCCGTTCACCGACGAGCTGGTGGGCGAGCTC
>DASXNY010000010.1:0-7110 GCA_036494715.1 Thermoleophilaceae bacterium | reverse complement strand
AGGACTGGTCTCGTCAGTTTTCGGTGGTCATAGCGAGGGGGAAACACCTCTTCCCATTCCGAACAGAGTAGTTAAGCCCCTCAGCGCCGATGGTACTTGGCCCTCGCGGGCCTGGGAGAGTAGGTCGCCGCCGAGTTAATTCAGAACGAGCCGTCCTTTAGGGGCGGCTCGTTTGCGTTTGGGTGCTGCCACCCATGGGCGCGCCCGGCTCCGTACGTATGCTTGCCGGCATGTCGACGCTGGCCATCGTCCTGATCGTCATTGCCGCGCTGCTGCTTTTGCTCGTCGCCGGAGGATTCGCCGGCGCGATGCGGCGACGCGAGCATCCGGACTACGAGCGCCACCTCGCCGAGGCCGATCGCGCCCTCGAGCACGCGCGCGCCGCGGACAAGGGCTGGGACCGCCCGGCGCTTGAAGCGGCGGCGCGCGACGCGCTGGCCGGCGAGCGGCCCGAGTTTGCCTACAACGATCTCGCGCTGGTCCTGGTGGACGACAAGCCCGGGATCAGCGAGGACCGCGCCCATTTCCTCGCCAGTGGCGGCGATGGCGAGGCCCGCGTGGTGCTGGCTCGCCGTGAGTCGGGCTGGGCGCTGGAGCGCGTCGAGTAGGCCGCACGCACGCAGGCCGCTGCTCCGGGTAGCTTGGCGGGCGTGCGTGCCGAAGAGCTGATTCCGGGCTTCAAGCCCGAGAACGACCTCGAGCGCAGGGTCAGCGAGGATCCGGAGCTGCTCGAGGGCCTGGCCTGGGGCAAGCCGCGGAAGGCCCACCCCGAGGGCAGCATCGGCGCACACGTTGGCGATCTGCTCCAGCAGATCGACGCCGAGGGCATCCAGGGTGAGCAGCGCGAGCAGCTGCGTTTCATCGCAATCGTCCACGACGCGTTCAAGAACAAGGTGCAGCAGTGGCGCCCGCACAAGGGCGGCAACCATCATGCCGCACGGGCGCGGCGCTTCGCCGAGCGCTACACGGACGACGAGCGGCTGCTGACGACGATCGAGCTGCACGACCGCCCCTACGGGATCTGGCGCAAGATGGCCCGCACGGGCGACTTCGACCGGGGCGCCCTGACCCAGGTGATGGAGCGTTTGCCGGACCCCGACCTGTTCCTGCGCTTCGTCGAGCTCGACGGCTCAACGGAGGGGAAGAACCCGGAGCCGGTGAACTGGTTCAGGGAGCATTTGCGCGAGTGGCGCGAGGCGGCCTGAACGGGCCAACGCGGCGCTAGGCTCGGCCCGTGACCGCGCTCGCCGTCAACGTCACCCGCCACCGGTCGGAGCTCGGCTGGTGGGAGATGGCGGCGCGCGACCCGCATCCGCTGCTCGCGGGTCACGTGTTGCGCTACGCGGGGTACATGGAGCGCACGAACGTGCCCCTTCGCCGCCTCGAGGCGCCGTTCGGCGGCATCGTCGTGATCCTCAGCTTCGAGGAGCGGCTACGGCTCGTGGACGCAGGCGGCCGGGAGGAGATTCACACCTCCTTCAGTGCCGGCCTCTCGGACGGGCCAACCTTCACGGAGCACGGCGGCAACCAGCACGGCATCCAGGTGGACCTGACGCCGCCCGCCGCCCGCGCGCTGCTGGGCCGGCCGCTGCGCGAGCTCACGAACCGCGTGGTCTCACTCGAGGAGATACTCGGCGCCGATGCGCGCCGACTCATCGAGCGGCTCCACGACGAGCCGAGCTGGGACGCGCGCTTCGCCCTGCTCGATCGCGAGCTCGGGCGGCGGCTCGAGGCGGCCCGCACCCCGCCGGCCGCGGTGGTGGCCGCCTGGCAGCGGTTGCGCGACACCGACGGGCGCGCCGAGATCTCCGCCCTGGCCGACGAGCTCGGCTACAGCAGGCGCCGCCTGAGCGCGCGCTTCGGCGAGGAGCTGGGACTCAGCCCGAAGACCTTCGCGCGCGTGCTGCGCTTCGAGCGGGCCGCGGCTCAGATCGGGCTCGACGACGGCGCACGCTTCGCCGAGATCGCGCAGGAATGCGGCTACTACGACCAGGCGCACCTCAACCGCGACTTCCGGGAATTTGCAGGGACTTCGCCGGGCGATTACGTCGGGAGACTGATGCCGGACGGCGGTGGGGTGGCGGCGGATGAGGACGTCCCATTCGTCCAAGACGCCGGCGCGGCCGCCGCATAGCATCGCGGGTAGCGACGAAAGGACTGCAGATGGCCAACGCGCCTCAGAACATGTATCCGGTGCTCCGCTACAAGGACGCCCACGCGGCGATCGATTTCATCTGCGAGGCGTTCGGCTTCGAGCGCAACGCCGTCTACGAGGGCGAGGACGGGCTGGTGGACCACGCCCAGCTCGAGTACGCCGGCGGCATGGTGATGCTGAGTAGCGAGCGCGAGGGCGACGATCGCGGCTACGGCAAGCACGCCGGCCAGGGCTGGATCTACGTGGCCGTCGAGGATCCCGACGCGCACTTCGAGCGGGCGAAGGCAGCCGGCGCCAACATCATCCGCGAGCTCGAGGACCAGCACTACGGTTCGCGGGACTACAGCGCCCGCGATCCCGAGGGCAACATCTGGAGCTTCGGCAGCTACAACCCGGCGATCGCCCCCGCGGAGAGCGGGGAAGGGTCATCGACAGCGTCGTGACGCGCCGCTCAGCCGTCCCCGGCGTCCCACAGGCACGGCTGCTCGGCGGGCTCGACTGAGCCGCCGCGCAGGCGGCGCCGCGGGCGCGAGGCGTCTTGGGCAGCCCGTGCGCTCCTAGAGCCAGAGCACACGGGCGGCCTCGACGCGTGTTCCGCGGCCGTTGCTGCCTCGAGCGCCAGTCGGCCCGCGGGGGTGGCGGGCTTGAACGGCACTCGCGTGCGGGGGAGCTGCGAGCGCGTGACGGGAGGCGTGGCTTCTCGGAACCATTCGCTCCGCAGTCCCTCGTCCTCGAACCAGGCAAGTTCCTCCCAGCCTGGTTCCAGCCGAACCTCTCCGAGAGTGGCGAACTCCACCGCGACATCTAGTGCGCGGAGCAGTGGACGGGGGATCCGGGAGGCGGGGAACATGTGTTCGGAAAGGTACGGAGGGGGTCGGACGGAAAAGTTGGCCGGCGGGGCCGCCGCTACGCTGCGTGCCCGAGATGGCCGAGCGCTACGTCCACCGCCTGCGGGTCCGCTACAGCGAGTGCGACCAGCAGGGAGTCGTCTTCAACGCGCACTACTTCGCGTACTTCGACGACGTGCTCACCGAGGTGTGGCGGGACGTGCTCGAGCCCTACGGCGCGATGGTGGGCTCGGGCGTCGACGTCGTGGTGGCGGAGGCGAGCGCGCGCTTCAAGGCACCGGCGCGCTTCGACGAGGAGATCGACCTCGTCTGGCGCGTGAGCAGGCTGGGCAACACCGCGATGAGCACTCGCATCGACATCGTGCGCGGCGACGAGCTGCTCGTGGAGGGCGAGCTGCGGCACGTGTTCGTCGACCACGGGACGACCAACAAGCGGCCGATCCCGGACGACTACCGCGCCAAGCTCGAGGCGTACCTCGAACCCGACGGAAGGTGATGACCGGTGGCATGTGACCCGCTCAACTACTCCGGCGTCGACGCCGGCAAGTGGGAGTCAGCCAGGCAGACGATCAGCAGCGAGTACGGGATGAACATCGGCTCGGAGGCCGGCGAGGAGTCCAAGTCCGGCTTCAAGCTCAGATGGAGCTACGACCCGTCCGCCCAGACGCTCGAGATCCAGTGCATCGACAAGCCGTTCCTGATCCCGTGCGGCGTCGTGAACGGCAAGATCGGCGGCCTGGCCGAGAAGTGCGGGATCTCGGCGGCGGCCGGCTAGACCGTCGAGCCGAGCGACGTCCAGATGTCGATCTTCGTGCGCGTGCGCGCGATGACCTCGTCGGTGAACTCGGACGTGGTGGCGTGGCCGCCGAGGTCCGGCGTGCGGATGCCCGTCGCGGTGGCCTCGAGCACGGACTCGTACATCGCGCGCGAGGCGAGGTCGGCCCCGGGGTTGCCCGCCTGGCCGAGGTAGTGCATCACCGCCGCGCCGGCCATGATCATGCCCATCGGATTGGCGATGTTCTTGCCGAGCAGCGCCGGCGCGGTGCCGTGGGGCGCCTCGGACATGACGACGCGCACGTCGTAGTCGCTGTCGAAGGACAGCA
Source organism: Thermoleophilaceae bacterium (assembly GCA_036494715.1). Taxonomy (GTDB): domain Bacteria; phylum Actinomycetota; class Thermoleophilia; order Solirubrobacterales; family Thermoleophilaceae; genus JAICJR01. The sequence continues at coordinate 3,004 of DASXNY010000010.1, read as the reverse complement.
GCACCGACTCGGCGCCCGCGATCGAGCCGAACAGCGGCAGCACGAAGTCGGACAGGCAGTCCCCGTCGCGGTTCAAGGCGGGGATGACGAGCGGCGCGTCGGCCGCGCCTGAGACGAGCCCCGCGTAGGTCGCGTCGATCAGCACCGGCTGGTAGGGCACCTCGGGGTGGCGCTCGGAGGCGTCGTCGAGCTCCTCCTTCAGCAGCCCCTCGTAGACCGGCGACACGGTCCACTTCGGCCCGCCGTACACGCGCCCGTGGATCTTCTTGGCGGTGCGGAAGCTGTACTCGGCCACGGCGCGGCAGACGCTGCGCGAGATGCGCTCGGTGCGGAAGGCGATCTCGTCGCCGTCGGCGTCCTCGCGCCACTGCACGGCGCCGTAGGCGTCGCCCACGGCCATGCGGACCACGGAGATCGGGTAGTGCACGCCCGCGATCGGCGTCACGCCCGGGATCCTCCGGCCAGTGCGGATGATCACCTTGCCGTCGATCTCCTCGCGCAGGATGCGGTTGGGGCTGCCCACGTCGTCCTTGCCCTCGGGCGTGATCGTGGCCGCCTTGATGCCGTAGCCCGCCTCGCGCATCGCGCTCGCGGCGGCGTGCACGACGTCGTTGTTCGTCTTGCGCCGATTGTCGAGCGAGAGGTCGTAGTGCTCGAGCTCGATGTCGACCTGGGTCACGCTCGGGTCGAACACGCGGATGGACTGGTCGAGCAGCTCCTGCCCGGTCTCGTCGCCCTCGAGCACGATAATTCGCGCTTCTGCCATCGGCCCCGGACTCTATCCAGCGCGAATGACGAGCGAAGAGAGGTGCAGCTGGTGCGGGGCGGGGGTGGAGCCGGGCGACGGCTGGCGGCTCACCGAACCGGCCGGCGCGCGGCGCGCCGTGTTCTGCCGTCTCGAGCACATTGTGCCGTGGGCTATCCAGGGTCCGAAGTGGGAGGCGGGGGAGAGCGAGCTGCCCGACGGCGCCGCTGACGAGTGCGCCCACTGCGGCGAAAGGCTTGGCGACACGCGGGTCGTGCTCGTGCGCCATCGCGGCGGGCACCGCATCCCGGACGCGTTCTGCTCGGTCGAGCACGCCGCGGACTGGGCGAAGGCGGGAGGGAGGTGGCGGTGACGGACAAAGATCGATCTGGCGCGAAGGATCCGGTGCCCCGAGGCGTCTGAGTAGGTGGGAGCGCGCGGCCGCCGCCGCGCCCAGCTACCCGTCTCATCTCCGACTGGAGGGAGTTGCCATGAGCAACAGAGCCCATGCTCAGGCACGCCGCCGCCCAGCTTGGCTGCTGGCGGTGGCCGCCGTAATCGCCGCATGCATCGCGTTACCCGCCGCGGCGCACGCCGTTCGCGGGACGCCGTACCGGCAGACCAACCTGGTGTCAGACATTCCCGGGCTGGCTCAACTGACAGACCCCAATCTGTTGAACCCGTGGGGGATGGCGGCCGGGCCGACGACCCCCGTCTGGGTGTCCGACAACGGCGCCGACGTGGCCACGCTCTACCAGGGTGGCTTGAAGAAGACACCTGTCTCAGCGGCGCCGCTCGTGGTGAACATCCCCGCTGGCGAGCCCACCGGCCAGGTCTTCAATCCCACCGACGGCTTCGTTGTGCGTTCCGGGATGTCGTCCGGACCCGCGTTGTTCATCTTCGCATCCGAGTCCGGGAACATCACCGGCTGGAACCCGAACGTGCCGCCCCCGCCGCCGTCGACTCAGGCACAGCCGGCGGCAAGCACGCCGGACGCCGTGTACAAGGGGCTGGCGATGGCCTCGAGCGGCGGACAGCCGTACCTGTACGCGACGGACTTCCATCACAACCGGATCGACGTGTTCGACTCGAGCTTCATGCCGACCACGCTGTCCGGGAGTTTCACGGATCCGACGCTACCGGCCCATTTCGCGCCGTTCGGCATCCAGGCGTTCGGCAACTTCCTGGTTGTGACGTACGCGATGCAGGACGCCGCCGCCCATGACGACGTGGCGGGCCCGGGCAGCGGGTTCGTCGACGTCTTCAGGTCGAATGGCGACTTCGTGAGGCGGCTCATCTCCCGCGGAGCCCTCAACTCTCCATGGGGCCTGGCGATTGCGCCAAGCGGCTTCGGTGCCTTCAGCCACGCGCTCCTGGTGGGCAATTTCGGCGACGGCACGATACATGGGTACAGCCCATTCTCGGGCCGCTTTCTGGGGACCCTGCGAGGGAAGCACGGAATGCCGATCCAGAACGACGGGCTGTGGGGCCTGCGCTTCGGGAATGGTGTCGCGGGTAGCCCGCGCACGCTGCTGTTCACCGCTGGTCTGAACGACGAGTCCGATGGCTTGTTCGGAGAGATCCAGGCGGGTCACCACTGACCGAACCGCATGAGATCGCGCGGGGTCGCACACCGGCCCCGCGCGCCTTCTCGCGCAGTTTGCGCTAGCGCCGTTCGAGAATCACGAGCGGGATCTCGCGCTCGGTGCGCTTCTGATACTCGGCGTAGTCGCTCCAGTTGTCGACGACGCGCGGCCAGAGGCGCTTGCGCTCCTCCGCGGTGGCGACCCGGGCGTGCACGGCGCGGTGCTCGCGGCCGACCTGCACCGTCGTGTCCGGATGCGCCTTGAGGTTGTGGAACCAGGACGGGTTCTGCGGGTAGCCGCCCTTCGAGGCGACGAGCACGAGGTCGTCGCTGTCGCCCTCGGTGTAGGAAAGCGGGCTGACCCGCTGCAGGCCGCTCTTCGCCCCGACGTGCGTGAGCAGCAGCGTGGGCGGGACGAACGGGAGGCGGTGGCCCACCAGCCCGCCGCTCGCGCGGTAGATCAGCGTATGGCCACCCATCGCCCGTCGTAGGAGCGGCCAGGAGCGGTCGCCGAGCTCGCGCAGCGCGCTCATGCTCAGGCCGCGGCGTCTTCGCGCGGGCCGAGGCCGAGCACGTCGGCGCGCTCTTCCATCGCCGCGATCACCGTGGCGATGTGCTCGTCGAAGTCCACGCCCAGCTCCTCGGCCCCCTGGTGCACCTCGTCGCGGTTGACG
>DASXNY010000009.1:0-12853 GCA_036494715.1 Thermoleophilaceae bacterium | reverse complement strand
GTCGTCGCTCGATCTGCAGGCGACGAATGTCCGCTCGAGCGGCGGCTCGCTCGCGCCCGGCACGACGGTCGCCCCCACAGCCACCAACCTGTTCGCCTTCGACCCGAGCCGCTCCATCACCGTGAGCCTCACCACGCGCCCCGCCCGCACGCCGAGCAGTGTGCGCGTGTCGCTGCACGACTCGCCCGACAAGCAACTCGCGGCCAAGCTAGGCGGCCGCTCGCTGGCAATCGAGCTGCTGTTCAGGACTGAGCCCGCGCCGCGCTCGCGCGAGCCGGCCCCCGCACCCGCCGCGACGCAGACGGCCACGAGCTCGCACAAGGTCAGCTGGGCGATCGTGGTCGGGGTGATCGTGCTGTGCGCGCTCGCGGGCTTCGTGGTGCTCGTGGTCGCGCTGCGCCGCAAGGGCGACCGGGACGGCGAATGAGGCGCGCGCTCCTCCCCACGCTGCTCGCCCTGGCACTGAGCGTGCCCGCCACAGCCCACGCGGCGCCGCCCACGGTCGGCGGCATCAGCTTCAACGACGCGCCGCTGCTCGGCCCCGGCAGCTACTCCGACTCGCTGGACAGCGGCGGGGCCGTCTTCTACAAGGTGCGGCTCGCGGCCAACCAGCGCCTGAGCGCAGCCGCCACGCTCGACATGAGCGGCCTCGACCCCTCGCTCACCGGCACCTCGAGCCTGATCGTGCGCCTGTACGGCCCGCTGCGGGGCAAGGACACCGAGGCGCAGCAGCTCGGCCCCGGCGACCCGACGAGCCACCTCAAGGCCACGAGCGCCGAGCTCGGCCCCGTGAGGCAGCCGGGCCTCTACTACGTGTCCGCCGGTGTGAACGTCTTCCTGCCCCAGGGAAGCGAGACCGTGCAGCTGCCGCTCAACCTGACGATCGGGGTTAGCACGAGCGCGCCGGCCCACGCCCAGCCCGTGAAGCCGAAGGCGAAGGGCGACGAGACCACCTGGACGCTCGCCGTCGCGCTGGGCGCGATCGGCCTGCTCGCCGGCATCGCGGGCGGGCTCACCTTCCGGCGTCGGTACTCTGCCCGGGCATGAGCGAGATCGAGCGCGTCGCGTTCCTCGGCACCGGGATCATGGGCTCGCGTATGGCGGCCAACGTCGTCGTGGGCAATTTCGAGGTGAAGCTGTGGAACCGCACCCGCGCCAAGGCCGAGCGCGTGGCCGAGCTGAGCGGCGCCGGCGTGGCGGACACGCCGGCCGAGGCGGCCAAGGGCGCCGACGCCGTGATCACGATGGTGGTCGACTCGCCCGAGGTCGAGGCCGTGCTGTTCGGCGAGAACGGGGCGGCAGGCGTGCTCGAGGAGGGCGCGCTCGTGATCGACTGCTCGACGATCGCGCCGAAGGCGGTCACGTCGATAGCCGAGCGGCTGGGCGAGCGCGGCATCCACTTCGTCGACGCGCCGGTGAGCGGCTCGAGCCCGAAGGCCGAGGACGCCACGCTGACGATCATGGTCGGCGCCTCCGACCCGGACTTCGAGCGCGCCCTGCCCTTGCTGGAGTCGATGGGCGAGCTGATCGTGCACTGCGGCCCGCTCGGGCACGGGCAGATGGTCAAGCTGCTCAACAACACGCTCGCGGGCACCAACGCCGCGGTGCTGGCCGAGGCGATCGCGGTGGCCGAGCAGGCCGGCCTCGACATGGAAGCACTCACCAAGGTCGTGGGCGCGAGCTCGGGCAACTCCACCATGCTCGCCCTCAAGGCGGGTCCCATGATCGAGCACACCTACGAGCCCCTTTTCAAGCTCGATCACATGCTCAAGGACGTACGCCACTGCCTGAATGCGGCAAACGACCTGGGCGTCGAGACGCCGGTCAGCGAGGCCGCGAAAACGCTCTACGAAGCGGCATCCGCCATGGGCAAAGGCGACGAGGACTTCGCGGCCGTAATCGAGGCCGTCGAGCCTCAGTGACGGACGTCACACAAGCTAATCCCTTGAATTTCAGGGCCTGTTCCGTAGAATGCGCCATCCCGCGCTGATCCGCCGATCAGTTCGTACCGGGCGCGGGCCGGAGGTTTTCCTCTCCTATGCCAATCGCTTTCAAAGAATGGGCTGTGACCGTGCGCGCTCTCGCCGAGGGCGAGCAGCTCCTGACCCTCCGCAAGGGCGGAATCCGCGAGGAAAACCGCCATTTCGAGATCGAGCACGACCGCTTTTTCCTCTATCCCACGTTCGACCACCAGGCTGGGAATCTGGTGCGCGAGTCGCACAAGCCCGAGCTCGGGCGTGCGCTCGAGGAGGGCGTGTGGCCCGAGGGTGAGCCGCCCGCCCGGGCCCTCATCCAGGACGGCGGGATCCCGCAGCCCGAGCGCGTACGCATCCGCGCCTGGGCCGAGGTGGCCGCGAGCTATCTGATCACGGACCGGCGCTGTGTGGACGCACTGTCGCCCTACTACGTCTGGACCACCGACTATGCGGAGAAGCGGCTGGCCTGGAAGCGCCGCCACCCGCTCCACGTGATCGTGCTCCGCACCTACCGCATCCCCCGGCCCGTCACCGTCAAGGTGCGCGACGAGTACGGCGGCTGCCGCTCGTGGGTCGAGATCCAGCGCGACCTTCCGTTCGAGGGCACGCCCGTGCTGTCCGACGACGAGTTCGAGCGCGCCGCGGCGGAGATCGAGGCCATCGCCTCGGACGCCGTCCCCGTCTTCGCCTAGCGGCTAGGACCAGCGCCCGCGAGGGCGAATAGGGAGGGATCGACAACCGCTTCGAAAGCGCGCGTACCGAGGCCTTCAGCGACGGCGTGTTCGCCATCGCTATCACGCTGCTGGTGCTCGAGATCTCGGTGCCGAAGTCGGAGTTCCACGACCTCTGGCGCGGGATCGCGAACCAGTGGCCGTCGTACCTCTCCTACATCACGAGCTTCATGACGATCGGCGGGCTGTGGCTCGTTCACCACGCCATCTTCCGCCGGCTGGTGAACGCCGACACGGTGGTGATCCGGCTCAACTTGCTCCTGCTGATGGCCGTTTCGTTCCTGCCCTTTCCCACCAAGCTGATGGCGGAGGCGCTCCACCAGCACGCCGGCGAGCGGCAGGCGGTGCTCTTCTACGGGGCGGTGCTGTTCGTGATCACGTCGCTGATCACGGCCATGGCGCGCTACGCGGCGCGCGAGCACCTCGTCGAGGACAACGTGACGCGCGAGGAGCTCCAGGCGCTCGTCAACCGCACGGCGCCGAGCGCCGGCTTCTTCGGCGGCGTGACCCTGCTCGCCTTCTTCGCTCCCACGGTGGCGGTCTTCGGCTTCCTGGTGGTGGCGGTGCAGGCGATCCTGCGCACGCGCTAACCGGCGCACGAGTCGTGAACGCCCGCTAGGGTGCCCGCCCAACGGTGCGACGTCTGTTTGCGGGAACGGCGGGGGCGGTCCTCCTGATGCTTGCGTTTTGCGCGCCCTCGAGCGCGCAGCTTCCCCTGCCCATTCCGCTGCCGGTCCCGGGAGTCGGCGGCAGCGGGCCGCAGCCCCAGCCGTATGGCGCGAACGATGGCGGTGGCTTCCGCAACATCCTGCCGCCGGGCGAGAACGGCTTCGACAACGCCCCGCAGCTCGCTGCATTCGAAGCATCGAAGACGCGACCGCCGCACAACGACGACCAGCTCGCGATGTACAGCGACCTGATCTACGCGGCGCCGCACCTCACCGAGGCGCAGATCCCGGACTACTTCAAGGACGCGACCTTCGGTGTCAAGCCCGGCGATGTGGAGAGCACCGAAAGCCCGCGCTCCGACGTGACGATCGAGCGCGACAAGGGCTTCGGCGTGCCGCACATCTACGGCTCGAGTCGCGCCGGCACGATGTTCGGGCTCGGCTACGCGACCGCCGAGGATCGGCTCTTCTTCATCGACGTGCTGCGCCACCTCGGTCGCGCCGAGCTCACCTCGTTCGCGGGCGGCGCGCCGGGCAACCAGGAGTTCGACGCGCAGCAGTGGGCCAGCGCGCCATACACCGAGGGCGACCTGACCAAGCAGGTCAACCAGTTCACACAGCTCTATGGCAGCGAGGGCGACCAGGTCGAGCAGGACGTCCTGAACTACATCGCGGGCATCAATCAGTACATCGCCGAGGCGCGCCTCGATCCGCTGAAGATGCCGGGCGAGTACGACGCGATCGGCCAGCCGCAGGGCCCGGACGACTTCAAGCCGGAGGACCTGATCGCCACGGCGTCGCTCGTCGGCGGGATCTTCGGCAACGGGGGCGGCGGCGAGCTCGGCTCGACCCAGGTCTACGAGGCGGCGAAGAAGCGCTTCGGCGCGAGGAACGGGCCCAAGGTCTGGCACGACTTCCGCGAGGCCGAGGACCCCGAGGCGCCCACCACGGTGCACAACGGCACGCGCTTCAACTACGAGAACTTCCCGAAGAAAGCGACCAAGGGCAGCGCCGCACTGCCGGACCCGGGCACGTTCAAGTCGACGCGCGGACAGGGGATCAGCCACTCCTCGTCGGCGGCGACCGAGAGCGCGAACAAGACGCCGCTGGCCGACGGGCTCGAGGGTCTGTTCGCGTTCCCGCACGCCGAGTCGAACGCCCTCGTGGTGTCGGCGGCGCACTCGGTGTCGGGCCACCCGCTCGCCGTGTTCGGCCCGCAGGTGGGCTACTTCGCGCCGCAGATCCTGATGGAGCAGGACGTGCACGGGCCGGGCATCGACGCGCGCGGCGCGGCCTTCCCCGGCGTGAACCTGTACGTCCAGCTCGGCCGCGGCCGCGACTACGCCTGGAGCGCCACCTCTGCCGGCCAGGACATCGCGGACACCTGGGCGCTGCAGCTGTGCACCCCGAATGGCGGCAAACCGACGGTCGACTCGAACTACTACCTATACAAGGGCTCCTGCCGCCAGATGGAGACGCTCACGCGGCAGAACAGCTGGACGCCCAACCTCGCGGACCAGACGCCGGCGGGCAGCGAGACGCTCACCACCCAGCGAACGCCGCTCGGGCTCGTGTCGGGACGCGCGCTCGTGAAGGGCAAGCCCGTGGCCTACGTCACCGACCGCACCACCTACTTCCACGAGGTGGACTCGGCGATCGGCTTCAAGGACATGAACGACCCCGACAAGGTGAAGGACGCGCGCGGCTTCCAGGACGCGATGTCGAAGGTCGGCTACGCGTTCAACTGGTTCTACGTAGACAACAAGCACACGGCCTACTTCAACTCGGGCAACGACCCGGTGCGCCCGCGCGGGCCGAACTACAACTTCCCGGTCTGGGCGAAGCCGAAATACCTCTGGAAGAACTTCGACGACCAGGACAACACCGCGTCCTACATCCCCATCAAGCGGCATCCCCAGCTCATCGACCAGAACTGGATGACGAGCTGGAACAACAAGCAGGCGCGCGGCTTTCGCGCCGCGGACAGCCAGTGGGGCTACGGGCCGGTCTACCGCTCGCAGCTGCTCGACGAGAGCCTCAAGCCGCAGGTGTCCGGCAACAGGAAGACGACACTCGCTGGCGTGATCAACGCGATGGAGAACGCCGGGACGGTGGACATGCGCGCCGACCGCCTCCTGCCGCTCGCGTTCAAGCTGCTCGGCAAGCCGAAGAACGCGACCGCCGCGCACGCGCTCGACGAGCTCAAGGCCTGGCACGCGGCCGGCTCACACCGCATCGACCGCGACAAGGACGGCAGTTACCACAACGCGGACGCGATCCGGATCATGGACGCCTGGTGGCCGCTGTGGGTGCGCGCGGAGTTCGAGCCCGCCCTCGGCAACGACCTGTTCGACAAGATCGAGCACGTCATCTCGCTCGACAACCCGCCCAACAACGGCGGCCAGCACCTCGGCTCCGCCTACCAGGACGGCTGGTGGGGCTACGTGTCGAAGGACCTGCGCCGTGTGCTGCGGGTGCACGAGCGCGGCAAGTACTCGCGGGCCTACTGCGGCAGTGTCAAGAGCGGCCGCCAGTCATACAGACGCATGATTCGCGGCTGCCGCAGCCGCCTGCTCAACGCGCTGATCCAGGCGGCGAACACGCCCGCATCGCAGCTCTACAACGACGACGTCTGCAGCGCGCAGGGCCAGTCAAACAGCCAAACCTGCTACGACAGCGTGATGTTCCGCCCGCTAGGCGCGGTCACCCAGCCGTTGATCCCCTGGATCAACCGACCGACCTTCCAGCAGGTGGTGGAAGTGCAGTCGCACAGGTAATGGCTCGCTAACCTCGATCAACCGTCCAGACGCATTGACAGGGTGCGTCACAACTTTGTAGGTATGGGGATTCGCCTGAAAAGGCTCCGGAACCCTCGCACGCTTACCGTCCCAGGAGGCCCCGAATGAGACGCATGATGCGTCGTTTCAGCTCGCCCGTAATCACCTCTGCCATCGTCGCCCTCGTGGTCGGCGGCACAGCCGCGGCGGCTGCCCCCACGGCGGTCGAGAGCGTCGTCAAGGTCGCCAAGCGGGCCACGTTCGCCAAGCGCGCGGGCAAGGCGACGCGGGCCAAGTACGCCAACACCGCGGGTAAGGCCAAGCGCGCCACGCTCGCGCTGAGCGCCAAGGTGGCCAACAACTCGGCGCTGCTGGGCGGGCACCCGGCCTCCGAGTACGTGCGCGAGCAGAAGCTCGACTTCCGCGCCAAGGCCGGCACGGGTGAGACGACGCTGCTCGACACCGGCGCACTGCAGCTCAGCGCCAGCTGCGACAGCACCGGCTTGCTGCGCGTGCTCGCCACCACCAAGGTCGACCACGCCGCGATCGAGGGCCTCGGCAACGGCGGCGACATCCAGGACGACGACTTCAACATCTCGGAGAGCCCGCAGAACCTCGGGCCGACGCAGGGCGAGTTCCGGAACGTCATGTACACCGACCAGGCCGGGCAGGTGGTCTCCGTCCACTACATGGCGTCGGGCCAGAGCTATCCGCCGAAGCAGAACGCGAGCGACCCGAACCCGAGCCACGGCTCGCCGCTCGGCGGCGCCGTGGACTGCCTGCTGACGGGCTTCGCCGAGGTGCACTGAGCCACCGCCGTGCGCGTGCCACAGTAGACGCGTGCCCTGGGTAGAGACCGAGTCGCTCTCCTTCGCCGCCCGCCACGAGAGCGAGCAGACGGAGGAGGCGGAGTCGGTGCTCGAACAGCTCGAGGGCTTCCGCGAGCGCCTGGGCGAGCTGTTCGAGACCACGCCCTGGGACGTGGCGGTGGTGATCCACCCGAACCCGGCGCAGCTCTACCTGGCCCAGCCGTGGCTGCCGCTGGCGCGCTTCGTGGCCGCGCCCGCGAGCCGGCGTTACTTCTCCGGCTGGTTCTCGTCGCGCGAGGTCCACGTGCTGTCGCCGAGCGTGCTGCGCGAGCGCGCCTCGAGCGTGCCGGGCTCGCGCGAGGCGATCCAGCTCGCGCCGCTGCACGAGTACGCGCACCTCGTGGTGGGCGCGAACAACGCGCGCCTGCCGCCGCCGTTCAACGCGGGCAGCTTCCGCCGCTACGTGGGCTGGGCGTGGCTGTGCGAGGGCGCGGCCAGCTGGCTGTCGGGCCAGTCGAAGTTCCTCGCACCGGCGATCGCGCGCCGGATGCACGAGGGCGGCAAGCCGGCGTTCCCCCCTAGCGCGCGCGACGCGATGCTGCTCGGCGGCTCGGTGTTCGGGCTGCTCGAGCGCGAGCAGGGACGGCGCACCTGTGTCGAGCTCGCGACCGAGCTCGACACCGGCAGCGCGACGTCGGCGCTCGAGCGCGCCTTCGGCGGTCACCGCTTCGAGATCGAGGCGGAGTGGCGGCGCTATCTCACGGAGATGTCGGTCAGGCCGATCAGAGGCCGAGAGTCTTCGCGATGATGTTCTTCTGAATCTCCGACGTGCCGCCGTAGATCGTCGTGACGACGGCGGCGCGCAGGTGGCGCTCCATCGGGTACTCGGTGGCGTAGCCGTAGCCGCCCATGATCTGCATGCCGTCGAGGGCCACGCGCTTGGCCAGCTCGGTGGCCGCCAGCTTGGCCATTGAGGCCTCCCGCGGCAGCATCCGGCCCGGATCCTGGTCGGTCATGCGCGCCACCCAGTGGACGAGCAGGCGCGTGCGCGCGAGGTCCATGGCCATCTCCGCGAACTTGTGCTGGATCGCCTGGAAAGTGCCGATCGGGCGGCCGAACTGACGGCGCTCCTTGGCGTAGGCGAGCGCGTCGTCGAAGGCGCGCTGGGCGAGCCCGAGCGCCGTGGCCGCGAGGATCACGCGCTCGTTGTTGAGCCCGGCCATCAGCTGCGTCCAGCCGGCGCCCTCGGCGCCGAGCAGCGCCTCCTCCGGCACGCGCACGTCGTCGAGGTGGAGCTCGTTGGTGTCCTCGCCGCCGAGCGTGTCGATCGGGGTGATCGTGAAGCCCTTCGTCTCGCGCGGCACGAGGACCATCGACATGCCCTGGTGCGGGTTGTCGCTGCGCTCCGAGCGGCAGACGATCAGCACGTGGCTCGCCTTGTGGGCGAAGGAGCACCACATCTTCGAGCCGTTCAGCACCCACTCGCCGCCGTCGCGCACCGCGCTCGTCTTGAGCGACGCCACATCCGAGCCCGACTCCGGCTCCGACATCGCGATCGCCAGCGTGCCGCCCTCGGCCACTCGGCCGAGCAGCTCCTTCTGCTGCTCCCCGGTGCCGAAGCGCCCCAGCGCGCCGACGACGATCAGCGTGACGGCGTAGCCGGCCACCGGCGCCTGGCCGCGCGTGAACTCCTCGAGGAAGAGCGTCGCGTCGAGGAAGCTGCCGCCGGAGCCGCCGTACGCCTCCGGGATGCAGAGCCCGTACCAGCCGAGCCCGGCCATCTTGCGCGCGACCTCGTGATTGTGCGGATCCGTGAAGCCGTTTGTCAGCTCGGACAGCTTCTCGCTGGTGCCGAACTCCCGCGCGCAGAAGTCGCGGATCGACTCGACGAACTGGCGCTGCTCGTCACTGAGACCAAGTGCCGAGGCCGGCGCCGCATCGACACTCGTCACGACGCGACCGGCTGCGGCTCGTCGACCTTGAAGCGGTTGAGCTCGCGCACCGCGATCACCATCTTGTGCACCTCGTCCGGGCCGTCGGCGATGCGCAGCATGCGCCCCTGGCGCCACATCAGGGCGACCGGGGTGTCGTCGGACACACCGCGCGCGCCCAGCACCTGGATCGCCCGGTCGAGCACGTCCATGAACATGTTGGCCGCCACCACCTTGATCATCGAGATCTCCTGGCGGGCCGCGCGCTTGCCCTCGGTGTCCATCTTCCAGGCCGCGTGCAGCACCATCAGCCGCGCCGCGTGGATCTCCATGCGCGAGCGCGCGACGAAGTCCTGGACGAACTGCTTCTCGGCGAGCGGGCCCCCGAACGCCTCGCGCTCGTTCGCGCGCCGGCACATGATCTCGAAGGCCCGCTGCGCTCCCCCCACCGCGCGCATGCAGTGGTGGATTCGCCCCGGGCCGAGCCGGTCCTGCGCGATCTTGAAGGCGGCGCCGCGCTCGCCGAGCGTGCTCGCTGCCGGCACGCGGCAGTCCTCGTAGCGGATCTCGCAGTGGCCGGGGCCGCCGTCGTGACCCATCACCGACACCGGCCGGATGAGGTTGAAGCCCGGCGCGTCGGTGGGCACGAGGATCATGCTCGCGCGCTTGTGCGGGGCGGCGTCGGGATCGGTCACCACCATCGCGATCGCCACCGAGGCGCCGACGGCACCGGAGGTGAACCACTTGTGCCCGTTGACGACCCACTCGTCGCCGTCGAGCTCGGCCCGCGCGGCCAGGCCGGTGGGGTCCGAGCCCGAGGTCTCCGGCTCGGTCATCGAGAAGCAGCTCCGGATCTCGCCCTCGAGCAGCGGGTTCAGCCAGCGGTCGATCTGCTCGTCGCTGCCGTACTCGGCGAGGATCTCCATGTTGCCCGTGTCGGGCGCCGAGCAGTTGTAGACCATGGGCGAGATCAGGCTGCGGCCCATCTCCTCGCAGAGCATCCCGTACTCCCAGTTGGTCAGGCCCGCGCCGTAGCGCTCGTCGGGCATGAACAGGTTCCAGAGCCCGTCCGCCTTCGCGCGCTCGCGCAGCTCCACGAGGCCCTCCGGGTAGGCGCGCGGCGAGTCGACCGTCACCTCCTCGTCGAGCGCCCTGAGCAGGTCCATCTCCGCGGGATAGACGTGCTCCTCGTTGAACTCGCGGATGCGTTCGAGCAGGCTCTCGACCTGCGGCGTGGGAGTGAAATCCATGGTCGGGCAGGCTACTCCACCGCTCCCGTAGCCTGCGTGGCGTGCGGGAGCTGATAGCCGACCTCTTCACCACGCTCGACGGCCATGCCGCGGGCGAGCGCTCGCCGGCCTACTTCGGCTACCTCGGCCCGGAGCTCGAGCGCTGGATAGGCGACGAGCTCGCGAAGCCGCAGGTGATTCTCTTTGGCCGCGTCACCTACGAGCTGCTCGCGCGCATTTCGGAGGGCAGCTCCGAGGAGGGCGCGCGGCGCATGACCGAGCTCCCCAAGCTGGTCGTATCGGGCACGCTCGAGCCGCCGCTCGCCTGGAGCAACTCCGAGCTCTTCAACGGCAACCTCGCCGACCTCAAGGCCGGCTCCGGCGACCCGCTGCGCTGCATGGGCAGCCTCTCGCTCGTGCGGTCGCTGCTCAGCCTCGGCCTCGTCGACCGCCTGCGGCTCATGGTGTTCCCGCAGGTCCTCGGGGCGACCGGGCGCGAGCCCTTCTTCGCCGGTCTCCCCGACCTCGACCTCGAGCTCGCCGACGAGCGGGTGCTCGACGGGCGGCTCGTGCTGCTCGACTACCGGCCGGGCAAGCCGAGCTAGCCGGCAGTCACGACGAGCTTCTGAGTCCCGCTGTCGGGCGCGGCCACGAGGACCTCGCGCCCTCGGTTCGTGTCGCGCACCGTGTAGTTCGCGCTGCGGCCGTTCAGCTTCACGCTCTTGACCGAGGCGCCTGATGGCAGCGTGTGCCCGATCGTCAAGCTCACCTGCAGGTGCGGCGTCACCGTGGTCGTGTAGGTGTCGTGTGCGGCACTGGCAGTCACGTCGATGTAGCCGCGCCCGAGGCGGATGTTGCTGCCCGCGATGCGCGGCTCACCGGGAGGCACCTGGGGCGTCACCTCCAGGCTGCCGTTGCCGAGGAACGGCCGCACGCCGAGCTGCTGGTGCATCACCGACCAGGCGGAGCCGTAGTTGCCCCAGGCCTGCATGAACATCGAGCGGCAGGTCCAGCAGCGGTCGATGTTCGCGGGGATGCCGAGCGACGGCTTGCCGTTCGGCGCCGACGGGAAGATCTCCGGCATGGCGCCCGGCTGCTCGTCCGGGGTCCCGCCGGTGGCGGGCTCGTCGAACTGTGTCTCGGCGTTGGCATCCGTGTAACGCTGCTGCTGGCCCGGACCGAGGCGACCGTAGTTGCCCTCTCCCACAGCCTGGATCGACGTGGTCAGGGAGAAGATCTCGAAGTCGCCCTTCCCGTCGGCTCCGCCTCCGCAGCCGGTGTGGAAGAGGCCGAGGTTGCCGGGGCGGTCGCCGCTGAAGCAGGACTTCTCCCGCCCGGCCAGCGCCGTCGTGCCGTGGTCATGCGATGCCACGCCCGGGGTCGTCTGGGTGCCGTTGTCCAGCTCGGCCTCCATCGGCACCTCCCCGATCCAGTGCTTCTGGAACGACTGCGTGTTGTCCGCGTCGAGCAGGGAGTCCGCGTATTGCTGCTCCGAGGGATCCCACCACGTGCTCTCGAACTGCACCTCGAGCTTGTGGGCGAGGTTCGTGGCCCACTTGACGGTGGCGTTGTCGTGCTTTGAGCGCGCCATGTCGGCGAGGTCGAGCAGCGCGCGGATGTAGTAGACGCCGTTGTCGAGCTTCTCCGGACCCATGCCCGGGCGCTCGACGTTGCCCGAGCCCTCGGGCCAGCCGTCCTTGTCCACGTCCAAGCGGTCGTCCACCGCGTGGAGGTTCCGCTTGGCGAAGTCATACATCTCGTCGCGGAAGCCGTTGTCGCCGGTCCAGCGCCAGATCAGCGCCACGGCGCTCGGGAACTTGATCGTCTCGTCGGTGTTGAAGTCGTTCGTCCCCTTCGTCTGGGAGTCGTGGCCGAAATAGACCGCGCCATCCGACACCGTCTCGTGCACCACGATCCCCGAGTTGTTGTTGAGGATGTCGGAGATGTCCTTGAGCGCCCGGAGATGGTCCTCGGCGGTCTGGAACTGGCCGAGGGCGACGGCCGCGAACGCCGTGTACTCGCCGTCCGTGGCGAAGATCCACGGGTAGTCCGGGAAGCCCGCGCCGAACCAGCGGGCGTGCGGCACCGTGCCGACCGCCGCCGGGTACTGCGTGCCCTGGTTCGTCCAGCGGATCTGGAGATTGGACGCCGACTGCGTCAGGTCCGCCAGGTTCTGCTTGCCCCAGTCGATCGAGTTCTGGAGCAGCCGGTCGCCCGGAAGGTCCACGCGGGACTGGTTGCCGAGCTTCCTACGGCCGGCGATCTTGGCGCTCAGCTCCTTCGCCGGGTTTCCCAGCGCCGCGTTCAGCTCGCTCCCTGCATCGCTGACGCTCTCGGCCTGAGTCGAGCCATCGTTTGAGCCGGCAACGCCGACCCAGAGAGTCTGCGAGCCGTTCGCCGGCACCGTCACGCTGTACTGCAGCTCCCCGCCCGTGCCCTTGCCGAACGGGCCGTCGTCGCACGCGCTCGGGAGCGACGTGCCGTCGCTTGCTGCACACACCGTCCCCGGCTGCGGGCCCCGGAAGTTGCCATCGGTGTCAGCCGCCGTTCCCGAGTCGGGCTTGATGGTGGACGCCACGAGGGCCGTGTAGTGGTGCTCGGGCGCACCGGGCAGCGAGCCGTCATCGGTGAACGCCAGCGCGTTGCCGTCAAACGCGCCGTGGTCGGGCAGGTTGTCTGAGGCATTCGGGGTTACGCCCGCGAAGCCCCACGGGTATGCGGTCATCAGCTCA
>DASXNY010000008.1:0-6987 GCA_036494715.1 Thermoleophilaceae bacterium | reverse complement strand
ACCGCTTCGAGCCGCTGCTCCCCGGCTGCGACCCCGTGCCCTACGGCGACCTCGACGCGCTCGGCGCCGAGCTCGACCGCGGCGAGGTGGCGGCCTTCCTAGTCGAGCCGGTGCAGGGCAAGGGCGTGAACCTGCCGCCCGCGGGCTACCTCGAGGCGGCGCAGGAGCTCTGCCGCAGCGCCGGCGCGCTGTTCATCGTCGACGACGTGCAGACCGGCCTCGGGCGCACCGGCCGCTTCTACACGGCCGAGCACTGGGGCCTCGAGCCGGACATGATCACGATCGCCAAGGCGCTTTCCGGCGGCTACGTGCCCATAGGCGCCGTGCTCGCCAGCCGCGCCGTGCTCGGCGCGGTGTTCGACTCGATGGAGCGCGGCGTGGTGATCGGCTCGACATTCGGCGGCAACGACCTCGCCGCCGCCGCCGGCATCGCCACGATCCAGGCGATCGACGCCGAGGGGCTCGTCGAGCGCGCGGCGCAGCTCGGCGACGTGCTGCTCGAGCTCACGCGCCCGCTGGTGGGCCGCTTCGAGATCGTGCGCGAGGTGCGCGGGCTCGGCCTGATCTGGGCAGTCGAGCTCGGGCCGCCCGCCGGTCGCGCGGCGCGCCGGCTCTGGGACGCGATCGAGCGCCGCCAGCCCGGCCTCTTCTCCCAGCTCGTCACGGTGCCGCTGTTCCGCGACCACCGCATCCTCACGCAGGTGGCCGGCCACCACATGAACGTCGTCAAGGCGCTGCCGCCGCTGATCACGCCGGAGGAAGAGCTGCGCAGGTTCGTGTCCGCGCTCGAGGAGGTGCTCGAGGCGGCGGAGGAGCATCTCTTCCGCAGCTACGCGAGCCTGGGCCTCGAGCTCGGACGCCGCAGCCTGGCCGCGCGCCGAGTGTGAAGGCGCTCGTCACCGGCGCGGCGGGCTTCATCGGCGCGCACGTGGCGAACGCACTGCGCGAGGGCGGCGCGAGCGTGCGCGCGTTCGACACCCACGAGCCGCCGACCCACGCGCGTGTCGACGACTGGGCGCTGGGCGACGTGCTCGACCCGGACGCGCTGCGCCGGGCCGTCGACGGCTGTGACGCCGTCTTCCACCTCGCGGCGGTGTACAGCTACTACCGCCGCGATGCCGAGCGCATGCTGCATGTGAACGTCGAGGGCACGCGCAACGTGCTGGCCGCCGCGGGCGCGCGCCGCGTGGTGCACACGTCGAGCGCCGCCACCTGCGGCCCGGCACCCGGGCGCCCGGCTACGGAGGCCGACGCGCCGCCCGCGTGGGAGCTGAAGGTGGCCTACAAGCGCAGCAAGCTCGCGTCCGAGCGGCTGGCGCTCGCTGCGGGCGCGGTGGTGGTCAACCCGACGACCCCGGTCGGCCCCGGCGACCTCCGCCCCACCCCCACAGGCAAGATGATCCGCGATGTGGTCTCGGGGCGGGCGCGCGCGTACGTGCGCAGGACGGGGCTCAACATCGTCGCGGTGGAGGACCTCGCGCGGGGGCACGCGCTCGCGTACGAGCACGGCCGCGCCGGCGAGCGCTACCTGCTCGGCGGCGAGGACCTGTCGCTGCGCGAAGTGTTCGGGATCGTGGCGCGCGCCGCAGGCCGCGAGCCGCCGCGCGTCGCGGTCCCGTTCCCCCTCGCCCTCGGCCTCGCCTGGCTTTGCGACCGCGCGCTCGCCCCCTTCGGCCGCGAGCCGGAGTTGCTCGTGCTCGACGAGGTGCGGCTCGCGCGCATGCCGGCGCTGTTCAGCAGCGCGAAGGCGAAAGCCGAGCTCGGCTACGCATGGCGCCCGGCGCGCCAGGCGCTCGAGGAGGCAGTGCAAGAACTACGAACTGAGAACTGACGCACACGCGCGCGCCCTTATGTACTGTGCGCGGCTGCAATGCGTGGGCAGGGGTGCTTCACGACTAAGCAGTGCTTGATGCGCGCAGTTCTTCTTGCGTGCGTCGTCCCACTCGTGCTCGCGCTCGGCGGCGTTGCTGGCGCCGATCCACCGCCGCCCGGCTCGACCTGGAGCGAGCAGTACATCCAGGAGCCCGACGGCACCACGCTGCACGCCGACGTGCTGCGCCCGAGCGACCTGCCGGCGGGCGCCAAGACGCCGGTGATCCTCTCGATCGGCCCCTACTTCAACCATTCGGGCCAGACCGGTCCCGCCGGTCCCGCCGAGGACACGCCCTACAACCCGGTGGGCGACGCGGGGCCCTCGTCGCGCTTCTACGACTTCGTCAACGGCGCTCACCTGATGCAGCGCGGCTACACCTACGTGATGGTGGACCTGCGCGGCTTCGGCGGCTCGAGCGGCTGCCTCGACTGGGCCGGCCCGGGCGAGCAGTCGGACGTGAGGACCGCGGTCGAGTGGGCGGCCAGCCAGCCCTGGTCCAGCGGCAAGGTGGGCATGTACGGCAAGTCGTACGACGCCGTCACCGGCCTGATCGGCGAGGCGCTCCACCCCACCGGGCTCGCGGCTGTGGTGGCGCAGGAGCCGGTGTACGACCTCTACCGCTACCTCTACATGAACCGCGTCCGCTTCGAGAACTCGCTGGCCACGCCGGCGCTCTACGACGCGATCGCCGCCACGCCCGGCACGAGCGGCGACAGCTCCGCCTACCAGCAGGACGCGCTCAACGACACCGCCCGCCCGGGTTGCCCCGCGCTCAACTGGGCCGACCAACAGGACTCGAACCACTCCTCGCCCTACTGGCAGCAGCGCGACCTGATCGCCGAGGCCAAGGGCGCGACCACGCCGCTGTTCATGACGCAGGGCTTCATCGAGGACAACACAAAGCCCGACGGCGCCTGGGACTACTTCAACGAGATCAAGGGGCCGAAGCGGGCCTGGTTCGGTATGTGGGACCACGTGCGCGGCAACGACACCGACTCGACCGGGCGCCTCGCGATGGGCCGCAAGGGCTGGTTCGACGAGGTGATGCGCTGGTACGACCAGTACCTCAAGGGCGTCCAGCCGAGCGTCAAGGACCCGACGCTGGCGGTGGAGTCGAGCGACGGCAAGTGGCGTGCCGAGTCGCACTGGCCGCCGGCCGACTCGAAGAACTACAGCGCCAACCTGAAGCCCGGCAGCTACGTCGACGACACCACCAACAACGGCACCGCCGAGGGCGGCTCGCCCAACGGCGAGGGCATCTGGACGTTCTCCCCGGCCTTCACCCACGAGGTGCGCTTCGCGGGGGTGCCGAAGCTGACGGTCAACGAGAGCTCGCAGTTCCAGAACGCCAACCTCACCGCCGACATCTACGACGTCGATAGCGCGGGCAACGCGATCCTGATCAGCCGCGGCACCTACCTGCTGGGCGGCACGGGCACGATCTCGTTCGACATGTACGGCGACGACTGGCTGCTGCCCGCCGGGCACCGGCTGGGCGTGCTGATCGGCTCGTCGAACTCCGAGTGGTGGACGCCCACGCCCAGCTTCCAGACCGTGACCGTGAACAGCGCTCACGTCACGCTGCCGTTCCTGAGCTGCGCGCGCACGAAGTTCATCCAGGGCGATCCGTCGATCAAGCTCGACAGCTACAAGTCCGACGCGCCCTTCCCGGTCGACGCCGCCACCATCGGCGGCGCCACCGACCCGTCGTTCCCGGTGCCGCCGGCACTCAAGGCCTGCGGTCTCTGATACTCGCCCGCTAGGCTGCCCGTCCTGTCCCAGACGGAAGGACTCAGCCTTGCATCTCCGCTTTCGCCCGCTCGTAGCGCTCGCCGCGCTCGCTGCGCTGTTCGCCGTGGCCGCCCCGGCGGCACAGGCCGCCAAGGGCCCGACGATCAGCCTTATGACGCGCAACCTCTTCCTCGGCGCGGACCTGATCCCGCTGGCCACCACCCCGCCGGCGCAGTTCGAGCAGACCGCCAGCAACCTCTTCGCGGGGGTGAAGGCTGAGGACCCGACGGCGCGGATGAAGCTCGTCGCGGGCGAGATCGCGAAGGCCAAGCCGGACCTCGTGGGCTTCCAGGAGCTGTCGCTGTGGCGCACCGGCGCGCCGCCCGCCGCGAGCGTCGCCTACGACTACATCGCGACGATCAAGGCGCAGCTCAAGAAGCTGCACCAGTCCTACCGGGTCGTGGCGATCAAGCAGGGCTTCAACGTCGAGGGCCCGATGGGCGGCGGCAGCGACGTGCGCCTCACGCTCGGCGACGCGATACTCGCGCGCAAGGGCGTGAAGGTGAGCCACGTCCACTCCGGCCTGT
This sequence comes from Thermoleophilaceae bacterium, assembly GCA_036494715.1. Classification (GTDB taxonomy): domain Bacteria; phylum Actinomycetota; class Thermoleophilia; order Solirubrobacterales; family Thermoleophilaceae; genus JAICJR01. The sequence goes on along the minus strand of DASXNY010000008.1, from coordinate 2,796 downwards.
TCAAGCACCAGCTCACGATCCCGACGCAGACGATCGGCAACGTGGTGACCAACCGCGGCTACAACGAGCTCAACGCGACCGTGCACGGCGTCACGGTGCACGTGGTGAACACTCACCTCGAGGCCTACTCGGCGGACGTCCGGCTCCAGCAGGCGCAGGAGCTCGTAAAGGGTGCGCTGCGCTCCGAGCTGCCGACGATCCTGATCGGCGACCTCAATTCCGGGCCGAACCTGCCCAAGCCGGAGGACCGGCCGCCTTACCTCGCGATCGCGAAGGCCGGCTTCAAGGAGGAGCGCACGCCGAAGTTCAGCTGCTGCTTCAACGAGCTCACCGACAAGACCGGCTGGGACCACAACGTCGATCACATCATGGCCAAGCCCCGGCTGAAGCTCGTGCGCTCGTTCATCACGGGCACCGAGACGACACCGGCCGGCGTGCACCCCTCCGATCACGGCGGCGTGGTCAGCGTCCTGCGCCTGAAGCGGTAGCTCAGCCTCTTAGCCCGCCCTGGCGGTGTCGGTGGCGAACGTGCGTAGCGCGCCGCCGCCACCGCCGGGGCCGCTCCAGGTGGCCTCCACGCGCACGGAGCCGACGCGCCGCCGCCGCGGCGCGGTGAGCGTCAGCGTGCGCGTGGTCGAGCGGCCGGCGGCCAGGCCGGCCACCGCCACGGTCGCCCGCCGCGCCGACCAGCCCCCCGGCGGGCGCAGCGTCAGCCGCAGGGCGCTCGCCGCGCCGTCGCCGGCGTTGCTCACCCGCACACGCATGCGCACGAACCGCCCCGCCGCGTGCGCCTCCTCGACGCGCAGCCGCACGTCCGCGGTCGTCGGGCCGGCGGCGCACGCCGACTGAGGCGTGTTCGCGCCCGTCGCCCAGGGGCCGCCCGCCGTGGCGGTGAGGGCGAATGACAGCCGTCCGCCCTGCGCCAACGCCGCGTGCGACACCGAGCTCGTGGCGAGCGGCGCCCCGTTGAGCGCGACGCCCGCGATGTGCGCGAGGCCGCTGGACGCGCCCGGCGCGTCGATCACGATGGGACCCGAGTAGTAGGGCGCCGGCGAGCTGATCACCACGTGGTCGAACAGCGGCGTGGTTAGCGCGTAGTGGTCGTCGCCGCCGGTGACCGGGTAGATGCCGAGCGCGGACAGCACGTACCAGCCGGACATCGTGCCGAGGTCGTCGCCGCCGGGCAGGCCGTTCGGCGCCGTGGAGTAGAGCGTCTCGGCCGCGTGCACCATGTCCTGCGTCTTCCACGGCTGGCCGAGATAGTCGTAGAGGTAGGGCGCCTGCAGGTCGCCCTCGTTGCGCTGGCTGTAGCGGTCGTTGCCGTGCCACACCGAGCGCGCCGAGCCCGGCTTCGCGGCCACGCGCGAGTAGGCGAAGAAGCGGTCGAGCTTGGCCAGCGTGGCGCCGCGCCCGCCTAGCGCTTTCGCCAAGCCGGCGACGTCCTGCGGCGCGAGCCAGGTGTACTGCCACGCCGAGCCCTCCTTGAAGCCGCTGCGCGAGTCGGCGTCGAAGGGCGTCTTCCACGAGCCGTCGGGGCGGCGCGCCCGCGCGAACTTCGCGCGGCGGTCGATCGAGCCGAGGTAGCGCTTGGCGCGGCGGAGCAGGTAGCGATAGTCGGCCTGCCGCCCGAGCCTGCCCGCCATCAGTCCGATCGCGCAGTCGTTGACGGCGTACTCGAGGCTCACCGACGCCGAGAACGTGTAGTCGCCCCGCCCGTAGTAGGGCACGAAGCCGCGGTTGACGTAGTCCTCGAGCCCGGTCCGGCCCTCGAACGGCGAGCGACTCGGCACGTCGCTCGCGTTGTGCAGCAGCGCGTTGTAGGCGGGCTGGACGTCCTCGGGGCGCACGAGTCCCTTCAGGTAGGCGTCGGCGATCACGTTGGCCGCCGGGTCGCCCACCATCTCGTTCGTCTCGTAGTGCGCGTAGACCCACTTCGGCAGCCAGCCACTCTCGCTCTGGTCCTCGAGCAGGCTGTGGATCATGTCCCCCACGCGCTCCGGCGCCACCAGGTCGATCACCTCCTGCGCCGAGCGATAGGTGTCCCACATCGAGAAGCTCGTGTAGTGGGCCTGGCCGGCGGGCGCCTGGTGGACGTGGTCGTCGAAGCCCTCGAAGCGCCCGTCGGCGTCCGAGAAGACGTTGGGGTGGAGCAGCGTGCGGTAGAGCGCCGTGTAGAAGGTCGCCATCTGCTGCTCGCTGCCGCCCGACACCTGCACGCGCCCGAGCAGCGAGTTCCACGCCGCCCGCGCGCTCGCCACCGTGGCATCGAAGTCGAAGCTCTGGCCGGTCTCGGCGTCGAGGTTGCGCTGCGCGCCCGCCGCGTCCACGAACGAGACGCCCACCTTCGACACGAGCGGGCGCGGGTCCAGCGCCGAGTTGAACGACACGTACGCACCGGCGTCGGGACCGGTCGCGTCGCGCCGCCCGGCCCGGATCCTCGCGTCCGTGCCGGTGCCGAAGGACACGAACGGCCGGTCGAACTTCATCGCGAAATAGAGCGTGTAGCGATTGTGGCTGCGCGCCGGGCAGGCGTTCCAGTAGCCCCAGCTCGACACCGAGCCGACCACCGTGTCGTTGCCGATCACCTGCACGCGCGCCGTGCGCACGCCGCGCAGGTTCGCGCCCGGGTCGATCACCACATTCGCCTGAGTCGTACTCGGGTAGCTGAAGCGCGCCCAACCCGTGTGGGTGGTCGCGCTCAGCTCGGCGCGAACCTTCGAGCGGTCAAGCGTGACCGCGTAGTAGCCAGGCGACGCCTGCTCGCTCGCGTGCGAGAAGGTGGTCTTCTGCTGGGTG
>DASXNY010000007.1:0-109474 GCA_036494715.1 Thermoleophilaceae bacterium | reverse complement strand
CGGCTTGGCGCCGGCGGCTACGGCACCGTTTGGCTCGGCTGGGACGAGAAGCTCGAGCGCGAGGTGGCGGTCAAGGTGATCCCGCGCGAGGACGCCGATGGTCCGGCCCCGATGCGAGCGGAGCGCGAGGCGCGGGCGGCGGCGCGACTCAACCATCCCGGCATCGTGTCGCTGTACGAGCTGGGTGGGGACGACGACGCGCTGTACCTCGTGTCGGAGCTTGTTCGGGGCCGAACGTACGCGGAGCTCCTGCGCGGCAACGCCCTGTCCGACCGCGACGTGGCGCGCATCGGCAGCGCCCTCTGCCAGGCGCTCGATCACGCGCACGCGAAGGGCGTGATCCATCGCGACGTGAAGCCGCAGAACGTGATGGTGGTGGCCGAGCCGGCCGCCGGCGCCGGCTTCGCGAAGCTCACGGACTTCGGCGTGGCGCACTTGGCGGAAAGCGACGTCACGCGTACCGGCGACGTCGTGGGAACGCTCGCGTACATGGCGCCCGAGCAGGCGGAGGGCGAGCGCATCACCCCGGCTGTGGACGTCTACGCCCTCGCGCTGACCCTCTACGAGGGCTGGACCGGCTCGAATCCCGTAAAGGCGCGCGGTCCGGCCGCGACGGCACGCAACCTCGGCCGCTCGCTGCCACGGCTGCGCTCGCGGCGGCGCGACCTGCCCGAGCGCCTCTGCCAGGCAATCGACGCCGCCCTCGACCCGCGCCCGGACCGGCGGCCGTCGCTGGAGGTGATGCGCGTCACGCTCGAGCACGCCTCGAAGGAGCTCGACGAGGAGGGCGGCCTGGTGGAACCGGCCACGCTACAGCGCTTCGGCCTGGCGGAGCGCGAGCCGCGCCGCTGGCGTCCGCGCCAGCCGCTCGCGGTGCCTTCGCGGGCCCTCGCCGCCGTGGCCGCCGGGGTGTTGATGCTGCTGGCCCTCGACCTGCTCGGGCCCAAGCCTCCCGTCACTGCGATCGTGGCCGCGGGGGCGGCCACGCTGGCGGTGGCGCTGTTCCCGCGCATCGGCTGGATCGCCGCGGCGGTCGCGCTGATCGGCTGGCTGGGGACCGAGCAGCCCGGCACGGCGTTCGTGCTCGGCCTCGTGGCCGTGGCGACCGTGGTCCTGATCCCGCGCGGCGGCGTGTTGTGGTCGGTGCCCGCACTGGCCCCGGCGCTGGGCGCGATCGGGCTGGGGCCGCTGTACGTGGCGCTGGCGGGCATCCTCGCGCCGACCGCCTGGCGGCGGGCCGGCCTCGGCGCGGCCGGCTTCCTCTGGATGGTGGCCGCGGAGGTGGTGACCGGGCGCTCGCTGCTCTACGGCGTGGCCGACGGCACCCGCCCGCGAGCGCGCTGGGACGGGTCGCTCGCGCACGCGGCCGAGCACGCCGTCTTTCCGGCCATCAGCGGGCCCGCACTGGCGCCAATCGCGGTGTTCGCGGCCTTTGCCGTGCTGCTGCCGCTCGCCGTCCGCGGCCGCTCCCTCGCCTTCGACGCGATCCTCGCGACCTGCTGGGCGGCGGGGCTCGTTGCGGCCCTCCACGTCACCGACGGGCTGCTCCAGGCAAACGTCCAGCTAACTACGGCGCGCGGGGCCACCGTAGGTGCTCTGCTCGGGGCGGGGCTGGCGGTCGCAAGCGCGCACGTGCGGGGCGCGGGAGCGCCGTTGACTGCCCCAACTCTTCCCTAGGATGGCTTAGGGATGAGCGTTCTGCGCAACCTCGAGGCAAAGCTCGAGTCCTTCGTAGAGGGGGCCTTCAGCCGAGCCTTCAAATCGCGCGTGCAGCCGGTGGAGCTGGCGCGCAAGCTTGCCAAGGAGATGGAGGAGAGCCAGGTGGTCTCGATCTCGCGCACGTATGTGCCGAACGAGTACGTGGTCTTCCTGTCGCCCGGCGACCGTGACCAGTTCTCGAGCTACGAGGGAGCGTTGAAGAAGGAGCTCTCCGACTACCTGCTCGAGCACGCGCGCGGGGAGGGACTCGCCCTTGTCACGCGTCCCACCGTGGAGTTCAAGACCGACGACAGGCTCAAGCTCGGGGAGTTCGGCATCCAGGCCCACTTGATCCAGCCGCCCGACGAGGAGTCCGGGGAGTACGAGCCCCAGCCGGCGGACTATGGCCACACGATGGTCTACTCGCCCGACGCCGAGGCGCATCGGCTGGCGGACGCTCCGGCGCCGACGCGGGCGCTGCTCGTGAGCGACGGCAGGCGCACGGTGCTCACCGGCGCGCGTGTGGTGATGGGACGCAGCCGCGATTGCGACGTGGTGGTGGACGACCCCAACGTGTCGAGGCGGCACGCCGAGCTGCGGCGCCAGGGCGACACCTGGATGGTGGCCGACCTTGGCTCCACCAACGGCGTGAAGGTGAACGGCAAGCGTGTGGAGCACGCCGTCCTGAAGCCGGGCGACGAGATCATGCTGGGCCTCTCCCGACTGTCCTTCGAGCAGGAGTAGTCGTGACGACAGATCCGGTCGCGGTCGCGCTCAAGTTCGCCTTCCTGATCGTGCTCTACCTGTTCCTCCTCTGGGTGGCGCGCAGCTCGATGCGCGACATGACGCGGCACGAGGACGCGAGCATCGTGGCCGAGGGTCCGGCGCCGGGCGGTCGCGAGGAGCGCCGGCGCACCGGGGCGGAGCTGCGGGCGGGCGTGGAGCCGCGACTCGAGGTGGTGGCGGCGATGGGGCACGAGCCGGGGGCGATCTTCGAGCTGGGCGACGGCGGCGCGACGATGGGGCGCTCCGCGAGCTCGGACATCGAGGTGGACGACCCGTTCGCCTCCTCGGCGCATGCGCGGATCTTCGCGCGGGGAGACTTCATGTACATCGAGGACATGGGCTCCACGAACGGAACCTTCCTCAACGGCCGTCAGCTGCGTCGTGCGGAGCAGCTGAAGATGGCGGACAAGGTCCGCATCGGCGACACCGAGTACCGCTACCAGGAGTAGCCAGTGCTCAGAATCGCGGAAGAAGCAGGACTCACCGACGTAGGGCGCCAGCGGCACACGAACGAGGACCGCTATTACGAGTCGGCGCCGCTGTTCGCAGTCGCGGACGGGATGGGCGGCGCACGCTCGGGCGAGGTGGCGTCGCAGATCGCCGTCGACGAGTTCCCGCACCACGACGCGAGCGACGGCGGCCCGGAGGACCGGCTCGCCGCAATCGCGCAGTCCGCCAACCGCAAGATCTACGAGCTCGCGCAGTCGGACGAGTCGCACGCGGGCATGGGCACCACGCTCACCGCGGCGTTCTTGGGGGAGAACGAGATCTCGCTCGGCCACGTGGGCGACAGCCGCGCCTACCGCTTCCGCGACGACAAGCTCGAGCGGCTGACGCAGGACCACTCGCTGGTGGAGGAGCTGATGCGGATGGGCAAGCTCACTCCCGAGGACGCGGAGGTGGACCCGCGGCGCTCGATCATCACGCGCGCGCTCGGCCCCGAGCCGACGGTGGACGTCGAGACCTGCACCTACCCAGCCAAGGACGGCGACGTGTACCTGCTCTGCTCGGACGGGCTGACCGGCATGGTGTCCGAGGAGCGCCTGGCCGAGATCCTGCGCGGGCGCTCGTCGCTCGAGCAGGCGGCACGTGAGCTCGTGGCCTCCGCCAACGCGGAGGGCGGCAAGGACAACATCACCGTCGTGCTCTTCAAGGTCGCCGAGGAGGGCGAGAGCGACGAGGAGCCAGACACCCTGTCCGGCACCGAAGTGCTGCCGGCCCAGGCCGCCGATCCAGCTGAGCCGGCGGGGGATCCTGGGGGCGACACGGTGGTAATGAGGCCGGACAACACAGGTTCGGCTGTTGCGACGAGCACGGCCGGTCCGCAGACCACAGTCCGCAGCCGGCAGGGCGCTCGTCCTGACGCCCTGCCGACTGCGGACCGCGGACCGCGGACGCCGCCGCCGGCGGGACGCCGGCGAGCGCGCTGGCCGCTCGCGGCGGCGGTCGTCCTGATCATCGTCATCGCAGCAGCGGGCGGCCTCTACGCCGCCTCGCGGGAGCTCTACTTCGTCGGCACGGACAACACGGGGCTCGTGACGCTCTACCGGGGCGTGCCGTACGAGCTGCCGCTGGGCGTGAAGCTCTACAGCGAGCAGTACGAGAGCAGCGTGCCCGCCGCGTCGCTGCCGGCGCGCCAGCGCCAGGCCGTGCTCGACCACCGGCTGCGCGGCCGCGGCGACGCCGTCGACCTCGTGCGCTCGCTCGAGCGGAGAGAGGAGGGCTAGCGCATGTCCGCCCGCTCACGCGAGCTGTTCGGCCTGCTGCCAGTGACCCTGCTCGTCACCGGCGGTTTCACCGCCGTGCTGATCACGCGTTCGTCGCAGATCAACAAGGTCACGATCACCTACGGCGCCTTCTTCCTCGGCTGCTGCCTGTTCGCCCATATCTTCATCCGCGCGCGGCTGCCCAACGCGGACCCGTACCTGTTCCCGCTGGCGGCGCTGCTGGCGGCGTTTGGCCTGGTGATGATCTACCGGATCGACGCGAAGCTCGCGCGCGAGCAGGCCGAGTGGTTCGTGGTCGGGCTCGGCCTCTTCTGCGCGACGATCGTCTTCCTGCGCGACTACCGCGTGCTCGAGCGCTACCGCTACACGATCGCGGCGGTGAGCATCGGGCTGCTCGTCTTGCCGCGCTTCCCCGGGATCGGCGGGGCCACCAACGGTGCCTACCTCGCCATCCACTTCGGGCCGATCCAGTTCCAGCCCGCCGAGTTCGCAAAGATCGGGATCGTCATCTTCCTGGCGAGCTACCTGCGCGAGACGCGCGACGTGCTCGTCCGCGGCCGCATCCCGCGCATCAGCCTCAAGCACTTCGGGCCGCTGCTCCTGGTCTGGGGGCTCGCGATGCTGATGCTGATCTTCATCCGTGACCTGGGCAGCTCGATCATGTTCTTCGGGGCCTTCCTCGCGATCCTCTACGTGGCGACCGCCCGCGTCTCGTTCGTCGTCATAGGTCTCGCGGCGTTCGTGCTCGGGGCGATCTTCTTCGCCAACCACGTGCCGCACGTGCACGACCGCGTGGAGATCTGGCTGCATCCGTTCCGGCCGGACCTCGTGGAGTCCTCCGGTTATCAGATCGCGCAGGCGCTGTTCGCCCAGGCCGACGGCGGCCTGTTCGGGCGCGGCTTCGGGCAGTCGCTGCTGCAGTTACCCGTGGCGGGCGGGGGCTCGGTCACGATCCTGCCGGCCGCGCACACGGACACGATCTACGCGGTGATCACCGATGAGCTCGGCCTGTTCGGCGCGGCCGGGCTGATCTGCGTCTACCTGCTGTTCGTCGCGCGCGGTTTCAAGACCGCGCTCACCGCCCACGACGGCTTCTCCAAGCTGCTGGCCGCCGGCCTCGCGGCGGTGTTCGCGCTGCAGGTGTTCGTGATCGTCGGCGGCGTGACGCGCGTGATCCCGCTCACCGGAGTCACGCTGCCGTTCGTCTCCTACGGCGGCAGCTCGATCCTCGCCAACTTCGTCGTGCTCGCCCTGCTCCTGATTGTCTCGAACAGCGCGCGCAGCGGACCGGCCGAACGCGGAGGCGTGGTTTGAACCGCCAGATCACCCAGCTCTTCGCCGTGGTGCTGGTGCTGTTCACGCTGCTCGTTGTCTTCACCTCGCGCTGGACGGTGTTCGAGGCGAAGAGCCTGCAGAACCAGACGGCCAATCGGCGGCCACTGCTCGAGGAGCTGCAGATCCCGCGCGGCTTCATCTTGGCCGACGACGGCACCAGGCTCGCGGTCAACAAGCGCACGGGCCACGGCCCGACGCTCCGCTACAGCCGCATCTATCCGACGAACGACCTCTTCTCCCACACCGTGGGCTACTCGTTCATCTCGCACGGCAGCTCCGGGCTCGAGAAGGAATACAACGACGACCTGTCCGGCAACGCGAACGAGTTCAGCTCGATCATCGACGAGCTGTCGGGGCAGAAGAAGGAGGGCAACGACCTCCACACCACGCTCGATCCGGCGGCGCAGAAGCTGGCGCTGCAGTTGCTCGCGGGCAGGCCGGGATCGGTGGTGGTGCTCGACCCGCGCACCGGCGCCGTGCGCGTGATGGCGAGCGTGCCGGACTACAACCCCAACGACATCCCGACGAACTACAAGAAGCTCAACAGCGATCCCGCCGCGCCGCTGTTCAACCGCGCGACCCAGGGCGGCTACCCGCCGGGCTCGTCGATGAAGGTGGTGACCGCCGTGGCGGCGCTCGACACGGGCCGCTACACGCCCGACTCGGTGGTGTCGGGCAAGTCGCCGAAGATCGTCGGCGGCGTGCCGCTGTCCAACTGCTGCACTGAGGGCAGCGGCAACTACGGGCCGCTGTCGCTCACCGAGGCCCTCGCCAAGTCGGTGAATACCGTCTGGGGCGAGGTGGGGGAGAAGCTGGGCAAGAAGATCATGTTCGACTACATGGACCGCTTCGGATTCGACCACAAGCCCAAGCTCGACCTGCCCTCCGACGAGCTCGGGGTCAGCGGCGTGTACGGCTCGCACGGGCAGCTGCTCGGGCCCAGCGACTCAATCGACATCGGCCGCGTGGCGATCGGTCAGGAGCGCCTTCGGGTAGCCCCGCTGCAGATGGCTGAGGTCGCGGCAGCCGTGGCCAACGGCGGCAAGCTGATGAAGCCGCGGCTCGTCGACCGTATCGAGTCGCCCGACGGCCGGACCGTCGACACGCGCGGGCCCGCCGAGATCGACCAGGTGATGAAGCCCTCCACCGCCCAGGCGGTGACCGGGATGATGGAGCAGGTGGTGAAGGCCGGCACAGCCACCTCCGCACAGATCCCGGGCGTGACCGTGGCGGGCAAGACCGGTACCGCCGAGGTGGCCAACGGCACCTCGAACCAGGCCTGGTTCATCGCGTTTGCGCCGGTGCCCAACCCGCGCGTCGCGATCGCGGTGACGGTCGAGCGCACACAGGGCGAGGGCGGCACGGTGGCGGCGCCGATCGCCAAGCAGATCATCCAGCTGATGCTGAAGGAGAACGGCTGATGGCCGAGGTGGTCGGCAACACCGTCGTCGACGGCCGCTACCGGATCCTCAACCGGATCGGCTCGGGCGGCATGGCCGACGTGTACTGCGCCGAGGACACGCACCTCGGCCGCCAGGTGGCGCTCAAGGTGCTGCACCACCGCTTCGCGCAGGACCAGGAGTTCGTCGAGCGCTTCCGCCGCGAGGCATCGGCCGCGGCCGGGCTACAGCACCCCAACGTCGTCGGCGTGTTCGACCGCGGCGACCACGACGGGACCTACTACATCGCGATGGAGTTCCTCCAGGGCGAGACGCTCAAGGACCTCATCAAGCGCGAGGCGCCGCTGCCGCAGGAGCGCGCGATCGACCTCGGCATCCAGATCCTGCGCGCCGCCGGCTTCGCCCACAAGCGCGGCGTGATCCACCGTGACTTCAAGCCGCACAACGTGATGGTCGGCCCGCAGGGCAACGTCAAGGTCACCGACTTCGGCATCGCGCGCGCAGGGGCGTCCGAGATGACCGAGACCGGCTCGATCATGGGCACCGCGCAGTACCTGTCGCCGGAGCAGGCGCAGGGCCACGGAGTGACCGCGGCGTCGGACCTCTATTCGATCGGCGTGATCCTCTACGAGATGCTCGGCGGCCGGGTGCCGTTCGAGGGCGATAGCGCGGTGTCGATCGCGCTCAAGCACCTCAGCGAGCCGCCGCCGCGGCTCGCGTCGCTGCGGCCGGACATCCACCCGGCGCTCGAGGCCGCGGTGATGAAGGCGCTCGCCAAGCAGCCGAGCCAGCGCTACGCGAGCGCGGACGAGTTCATCGCGGCGCTCGAGGCCGCGCGCTCGGCGATCGCGTCCGGGACGAACGGCGGCAAGCAGCCGGGACAGGACACCGCCGTGTGGGCGCCGGTAGGCCCGCCGCCGGTGGCGCCGACGCCGCGCAGGGAGCGCGGGCCACGCCGCTGGCCCTGGGTGCTGCTCGCGCTTCTCCTGGCGGCAGGCATCGGCGTCGGCGCCTGGGCGCTGCTCCAGCACGGCCGCGTCAGCGTGCCCGACGAGAGCGGCAAGCAGGCGACGGTGGCGAGCGTCGACCTCGACCGCCGCGGCTTCGACGTGTCGATCCACAACCGCGAGAGCGGCTCGCCGGTGGGCCAGGTGATCGGGCAGAGCCCGGAGGCGGGCACCAAGGTCGACAAGGGCTCGACGGTGACGCTGCAGGTGTCGAGCGGGCCGGGCAAGGTCAACGTCCCGTTCGTCACCGGGCTGAAGGAATCGACCGCCACCAAGGCGCTCAACAAACGCGGCCTCAATGTCGACTCGACGTCGCAGCACTCGGCAACCGTCCCGAAGGGAGAGGTGATTCGCAGCTCGCCGCCCGACGGCACCAGTGTCGACAAGGGCTCGCGCGTGCAGCTCGTGGTGAGCAGCGGGCCGTCGCAGGTGAAGGTGCCGGACGTGACGAACATGGACAGTGCCTCGGCGCACTCGGAGCTTCGCAACGCCGGGCTGACCTTCACGGACAACCAGCAGAACTCCGACCAGCCCAAGGGCACCGTGATCTCCCAGAATCCCGCGGGCGGCTCAACCGTGAACAAGGGCACGAGCGTGACGCTCACGATCTCGAAGGGGCCGGACACGGCGCAGGTGCCGGATGTGAGCGGCCAGACGCAGCAGCAGGCCACGACGATTCTCCAGCAGGCCGGGTTCAAGGTGCAGGCCAAGAACAAGACCACCACCGACCAGACGCAGAATGGCCTGGTGGTGCACCAGCGGCCGGCGGTTGGCACGGTGCTCAAGAAGGGGCGCACCGTGGTGATCTACATCGGCGCCTTCCAGACGCCGACGAATCCGGGCGGCACGGGCACGCCGGCGGAGCCCACGCCCACGACGCCGTGAGGGTCGCTCTGCTGGCCGGCGGCCGCTCGAGCGAGCACGAGGTCTCGCTCTCGTCCGCTGCCGCCGTGCGGGAGGGGCTCGAGCAGGGCGGCCACGAGGTCGCCACGATCGAGATCGGCCGCGAGGACGGCCGCTGGAGCTGCCTCGGTGAGCCGGTGGACCTCCACCCGGGCGCCGCGCCGCTCGACGTCGAGATCGTGTTCCCGGTGCTGCACGGGCCGTTCGGCGAGGACGGCACGGTGCAGGGGCTGCTCGAGACGCTCGACGTGCCGTACGTGGGGGCCGGCGTGCTGGCCTCGGCGCTGTGCATGGACAAGGCGGTGTTCAAGGACCTGATGAAGAGCCGCGGGCTGCCGCAGGTCGAGTACGCAGCGGTGCGCGAGGGCGTCGACCCGGGGGAGCTGATCGAGCGGCTCGGCCTGCCGCTGTTCGTCAAGCCGGCGCGGCTCGGGTCGTCGGTGGGAATCTCCAAGGTCGGCATCGCGGAGGAACTGCCGGCGGCGCTGGCGCTGTCGTTCGCGCACGACCCGGTGGCGATCGTCGAGCGCATGGCCACGGGCATCGAGGTGGAGTGCTCGGTGATCGGCAACCGCGAGCCGCTCGCCTCGGCGCCGGGCGAGATCGTTGCCCACGCCGACTGGTACGACTACGAGGCCAAGTACACGCCGGGCGGGATGGACTTGATCGTGCCGCCGCGACTCGGCGAGGCGGTGATCGAGCGCGTGCGCGAGCTGGCGGTCGACGTGTACCGCAGCGTCGGCTGCTCGGGCTTCGCGCGCGCCGACTTCTTCGTCGAGGACGGCACGCAGGTGCTCGTCAACGAGCTCAACACAATCCCCGGCTTCACGCAGACGAGCGGCTTCCCGAAGATGTTCGGCGCCACCGGGATCGCGTTCACGGAGCTACTCGACCGGCTGCTCGAGCTGGGCCTCGAGCGCTACAGGGAAGAGCGCGCCTACCGCTTCTGACCATGCGGCTCGGCTACTTCACGATGCCGATCCACCCGCTCCGGCGGGACTACGTCGAGACGCTGAGAGAGGACCGCGAGGCGATCCTGCTGTGCGACCGGCTCGGCTACGCCGAGGCCTACGTCGGCGAGCACCTGACGGACTCCGCCGAGACGATCACCGACTGCTGCGTGTTCCTGGCGAGCCTCGTGCACGACACCGAGCAGATCACGCTCGGCACCGGCACCGTCAACCTCACCAACAGCCACCCGGCGGCGCTCGCCTCGAAGACCGCGATGCTCGACAACATGCTCGAGGGCCGCTTCATCGTCGGCGTCAGCCCGGGCGGGCTGCCATCCGACTGGGAGATGTTCGGCAACCTCTCCGGGGTCGACAGGCGCGCCAAGTCCGAGGAGTGCATGGACCACGTGATCGCGCTCTGGACCGGTGAGGCGCCCTATGACCGCGAGGGCGAGCACTGGACGCTCTCCACGCGCAAGACGCTGCTTCGGGAGATCGGGCAGGGCGTGATGATCCGGCCCTACCAGCGCCCGCACCCGCGCGTGGTGGTCACGGCGGCGGAGCCGTCGTCGAAGAGCGTGACCCACGCGGGGGAGCGCGGCTTCGAGGTGATCTCGGCCAACTTCCTGCTGCCGCAGTGGGTGAAGACGCACTGGCCGACGTACGTGGAGGCGCGCGCGTCGTCCGGGGCGAGCGCCGACCCGCGCACATGGCGCGTGGCGAAGACCGTGTTCGTGGGGGACGACGAGGAGACGGCGCGCGAGTACGCGTTCGGGCCGGACAGCCCGTACCGCTTCTACTACGACCAGCTCGGCTCGAAGCTGATCCGTGCCGGCCGCGCCAACCTGTTCAAGACGCACGAGGAGATGCCCGACGAGGACGTGACCACCGACTACCTGCTCGACAAGCTCGTGATCGCCGGCAGCGTGGAGCAGGTGGTGGACCGGCTGCTGGCGTTCCGCGACGAGGTGGGCGAGTTCGGCACGCTGCTCTACTGCGGCACCGACTGGGTGTCGCCGGAGCTGGCGAAGCGCTCGCTCGAGCTGATGGCCACCGACGTCATGCCCGCGCTGAACAGACGGCTCGAGGCCGCGGCGGTCTGACCCCAAACGCGCCACCGCCCCGGCGCGGAGGCCGGGGCGGCGGGGGCGGAGGCGGGGACTGCGGGCCAAGGCGCCGCAGTCGCCGCGATCCGTGCGCTTCAAGTCGCTCGGCGACCTGTGCACGCACGTAGTGCTCGTGTACGAGCGAATGCATTGCGCACTCCTGTTCGGTGGGTTGATAACCCGGAGCGCCTGGCGAGTCAGATGAAGACGAGGTGTGTCGGCACCTGGGACGCGGGCGATCCGGCTGCCCGCGACCCAGAAAGAACGTCTAGGTCACAAGCGGCACGCTTGCGCTTGCGGCAGAGCTCGTGATGTTTGGACGGTTCTGGGACACGCAGAGCACCGTAACAAGGAAGGCGCGCAAGTCAAGCGAAGTTCACGTTAAGTCCGCCCCAGCTCTCCGGTGCCACGTCCTCGAGCGTTTCGGAGAACGTCCACTGGTGGCCGGCGACGTCCTCGGCGTGGTACTGGCGCTCGCCGTACTCGAAGTCGGTGGGCTCCATCACGATGCGCGCGCCGTGCTCACGTGCCCGCTCGCAGTGGGCGCGCGCGTCCTCCACGCGCACGAGCACCGACCCGGTGACCTCGCCGGGGCGCGGTGGCCGGCGCTCGCCCCGCGCGTCGCCCACGATCACCGCGCCGTCGCCGACCGCGAGCTGGGAGCGGTGGTCCTCGCCGATCTGTACGCGCTCCACGAAACCGAAGGCCGCGCTCAGCCAGGCCACCGCCGCGCGTACGTCCGGGTAGATCAGAACCGGGACGACGGTGGCCTTGGGTATCGAGCGGTTGTTCTTCATTTGTTCAGCGTGAGCTCGTTGATGCCGCCCTGGCCGCCCGGCGGCAGCTGGGTAATCCAGACTAGATAGAGGCGATAGCCCTTGCCCTTCGTGTCGAGCGGGATCTTGACCGTGTCGTTGACGGTGGCGGAGGCCGAGACCGGCGTCCAGCCCGAGATGTCCGGCGGTGGCGCGGGTCCGGGCGCCGCGAGGATCGTAGCCTTGTAGGTGGACTGGCGGCTGATGATGTCGAGCCGCCGCGCGGCCACCGGGCTGCCCGCGTCGACGTAGAGGCCGACGCCGGGCTTGGTCTGCGGGATGCCGCTGTCGTAGGTCTCTGTGGTCCAGGCGGTGACCGCGTTGTGGTCGATCGCCTTGCCGACGTCCGCGTGGTGCTCGCCGTCGCCGCCGATCGGGTCGTAGTCGTTGGCGGCGGTGGGGGGCAGCTTGAGCGCGACGAGCGGCGCGGCGCCCTTGGGCTGCGGTGGCGCCTTCGTGCCGGTGTTCGACTCGTGTGTGCGGCTCGCCAGCAGGACGATCGCCACGGCCACGAGCGCCGCCAGCAGGGCGGTGAGCGCGGCGGCGCGGCGCGGGAAGCGCAGCCGCCAGGGCACGCGGTGGCGCGCCGCGGGCAGCGCCCGCAGGACCGTGGTGGCCTCGCCGCTCGTCTGCCCGGCGCGCGTGGCCTCGAGCGCGAGCGCGCCCTCGAGGTCGCCCAGCATGTCGTCGATCGTGCTGTAGCGGTTGCGCGTCTCCTTGGCGGTCGCGTAGTCGACGATCGCGGCGGTGTTGGCGGACACCTCCGGGCGGGCGGTCTGCACGTCGGGCATCGGCTCGCGCACGTGCTTCATCGCAACCGCCACCGGCGCGTCGGCGCGGAAGGGCACATCGCCGGTGAGCATCTCGTAGAGCACGATCCCGAGCGAGTAGATGTCCGACTGCGGCGTCACCGCCTGGCCCAGC
The DNA here is from genome assembly GCA_036494715.1 of Thermoleophilaceae bacterium. Taxonomy (GTDB): domain Bacteria; phylum Actinomycetota; class Thermoleophilia; order Solirubrobacterales; family Thermoleophilaceae; genus JAICJR01. Next base: position 96,823 of record DASXNY010000007.1, on the reverse strand, counting down.
GCCTGCTCGGGCGACACGTAGTCGGTGGTGCCGAGCACGCGGCCGGCGAGCGTCAGCCCGCCGTCGCCCTCGAGCGAGCGCGCGATGCCGAAGTCGGTGACCTTCGCGCGGCCGTCGGTGTCGAGCAGCACGTTCTGCGGCTTGACGTCGCGGTGCACCAGCCGCTCGCCGTGCGCGGCTTGGAGCGCGCGCGAGATCTCGATCCCGTAGGCCAGCGCCTCGGGCACGGGCAACCGGCCGAGCCGGCGGATGCGGTCCTTCAGCGTCTCGCCCGAGATGTACTCGAACACGATGTAGGGCAGGCCCTCGTCCTCGCCCGCATCGATCACGGTGACGACGTGCGGGTGGTTGAGCCGGGCGACCGCGCGTGCCTCACGACGGAAGCGCTCGAGCTGGTCGTCGTCCTCGGCGATCTCGGTCTGCATGATCTTGATCGCGACCCAGCGCTCGAGCGTCTCGTCGAAGGCTCGGTAGACCGTGGACATGCCTCCGGAGCCCACGCGCTCCTCGAGGCGAAAGCGTCCGCTGAGAAGGGTGCCTATCACTGCTCCTCTATTTTGGGCGACTTGATGGCTGTACGCGTTCAATACTTCACCGATCCGTCGTGCGCGTGGTCCTGGAGCGCCGAGCCCACGCTGCGGCGACTGATGGTGGAATTCGGCAACTCCCTCTCATGGACCTACGTGATGGGCGGTCTCGCCCGCGATTTCACGGCCTCTAAGGACGGCGGGGAGAAGGCGTATCGCTGGCTGCTGACGCACTGGCTCGATGTGTCGGAACAGGGCGGAATGCCGATCGATGCGCGCCTTTGGAGCGAGGCCCCGATTGCGAGCAGCTACCCGGCGTGCATGGCAATGAAGGCCGCGGCCGAGCAATCGGACGACGGCGGTTACCGCTATCTGCGTGCGCTGCGCGAGGGGCTGCTCTGCTTCCGGCGCAAGCTCGACAACGCGGAGGCGCTCGTTGAGGAGGCGCGCGGCGCCGGGCTCGACGCCCAGCGTTTCCGTATCGACCTCGGCTCTCACGCGATCGTCGAGGCCTTCGGCGCGGACCTCGAGCTCGCGCGCGACATCCCGGACGACGCTCGCGAACGCGGCGGCGTGGCCAAGGCCGCCGGCCCGGAGCGCGTCACCTTCCCGACGTTCGCCTTTCACGCCGAGGACGGCTCCGTCCGGCGCGTCTACGGCATTCGCCCCTACGAGGAGTACCGCGAGGCCGCCCTGGCCGCCGGGGCCGAGCCCAGCGGCGACGACCCGCCGGGCGCCCTCGACGCGGTCAGGCGCTTCGGCCGCATGGCGGCACGGGAGGTCGAGGAGGTCTGCGACCTACCGCCAACCCGCGCGCACGCGGAGTTGTGGGGACTCGCGAGCGATTTGAGACTGAAGCCGATCAAGGTCCTGACCGGCCACCTCTGGGAAGGCGCCTAAGGCAGGTCGTCGGGCAACGGGATCTCCTGGGGCGGACGGCCGTCGCCGCCCTCGTCCCAGGAGGCCCAGGCCCGCCCGTCGCGGCCCTGGTGCTCGCCGGCCCCGCCCAGCGCGAGCAGCACGAGCCGTTCCTTGCCGCCGTTCACGAGCTGCCGCCGCACGCTCGGTCCGACGCGTATGAGCTGGGCGCGGCCGAGCGTGTGCTCCTCGTCGTCGTCGAGCAGCAGCGTGAGCTCGCCCTGGAGGACCAGATAGACCTCCTCCTGCTGCTTGTGGGCGTGCACACGGCCGCGCTCGCGTGGCTGCAGCGTGATCAGGTTCATGCCGAAGCTCGTCACGCCGAGCTCGCGGCGCAGCGACTGGAAGCGTTCGCCGTTGCCCGGCTCGAGCGACGCGAACGCGATCTCCGGCGGCTCGGCCATGACGGGCGAGCTTACGACAGCCAGCCGAGCTCGGCCTGGGTGGACTTGGAGAGCTTGGCCACGACCAGGTCGTAGGAGTCCTCGATCATCTCCACCACCATGCGCTCTGGCAGGGAGCCGTCGAGCACGACGGTGTTCCAGTGGCGCTTGTTGAGGTGGTAGCCGGGGATGATCGCGGCATGGGCGGCGCGCAGGCCCTCGGCCAGCTCCGGCTCGCACTTGAGGCCCACGCGCAACGGACGCTTCGCCTTGAGGCGCGAGATGGCGAACATCTTGCCCGCGACCTTGAACACCGAGTTCTCCGGACCGAACGGGAAGGTCTCCTCCGCGCCGGGGAGCGCGAGGCAGGCGCGGCGCAGCCGCGCCGCGGTCATGCGCGCCGGAAGCCCTCGCCGCGGCGGCCCGTGAGCCCGGCGGCGGGCAGTTCGACCAGGCCGGCGTCGCCGCTGACCGAGCCGATCAGGGCGGCGCCCGGGTGGTGGTGGCTGAGCAGCTCCGTGGCGGCGGCAGCGTGCTCCGCGGGCACCACGCAGCAGAAGCCGCAGCCCATGTTGAACGTCTCCCACATCTCCTCGGCCGGCACCGACGCGCGCTCGGCGATCAGCTCGCACACCGGCGGCACGGGCAACGGGCGGTCGATCGTCCAGCCCACGGTGTGGCTCAGGCGCGGCAGGTTGAGGAAGCCGTCGCCGGTGATGTGGGCGAGCCCATGGACGTCGACGGCGTCGGAACGCAGCAGCTCGAGCGCGGCGCGGACGTAGATCGCGGTAGGGCGCAGCAGCTCGTCGCCGACGCTCGCGCCGCCCAGCTCGGGCGGCGCCTCCTCGAGCTCGGGCAGCGCGCGGCGCGCGAGCGTGTAGCCGTTGGAGTGCAGGCCGCTGGAGGGCAGGCCGATCACGGCGTCGCCAGCGGCGAGGTCCTCTCCGGTGACGATCGCGTCGAGCGCGACCACGCCGAAGGACGACGCGGCCAGGTCGAAGCCGCGCGGCGACGGGTGGCCGCGGATCAGCTCCGGCAGCTGCGCAAGCTCGCCGCCGGGGATCTCGACGCCGGCCTGCTCGGCGCCCTCCTTCAACCCGACGGCGATCTGCCGCAGCACCTCGGGGTCGGCGTCCTCGACCGCGATGTAGTCGAGCAGCGCGATCGGCTCGGCGCCGACGCAGACGAGGTCGTTGACGTTCATCGCGACGCAGTCGATGCCGACGGTGTCGTAGCGGCCGAGCTGCTCGGCCACGATCACCTTGCTGCCCACGCCGTCGGTGGACAGCGCGAGCCCCACGCCGTTCAGCTCGAGCACGGCTGCGTAGTGGCCGGAGCGCAGGAGAGAGCGCGACGGCTTGCCGCTGTCGATCGTGCGCAGGACATCGACGAGCCCGGAGATCGCGCGCTCCGCGCGGCTCGTGTCCACGCCGGCGCGGGCGTACGCGCTGTCTGCCATCGCGGCTATTCAATCAGCGCGCGCGGAGGCGCCCCAGCGCGACCGCGCCAAGCGCGATCCGGTACGCGGCGAACGGGGCGTACGAGCGTGCCCGGTCGATCACGCCGATCAGCCCGCGCGAGGCGAGCGTGGAGGCGAACGCCGCCGCCGCTCCGGCCGCGAACGCACCGTAGAGCTCCGGGCCCATGCCGCGCCGAGCCAGGCGCAGGCCCTTGAGCGCGGTGGCGCCGGCGATCACCGGCAGCGCCGCGTGGCGCGACAGCACGCTGGCCGCCCGCCGCTCGAAGCGCAGGAGGCGCGCCGCCGTGAGCGTGGCGCCGTTGCGGGACACGCCCGGCACGAGCGCCGCCGCCTGGCCGCAGCCGATCAGCAGATGGTCGAGCGCGCCCGCGGAGGAGTACGGCCGCTCGGCGGGGGCGAGGTCGGCGAGCGCCAGCGCGATCCCCGCCGCGAGCTGGGCCAGCGCCACCGAGCGCGCCGAGCCCAGCCGCTCCTCGATCGCCCGCTCGAACACCGCGGCCACGAGCGCGGCAGGACCGAACGTGAGCGCGATTCCGGCGAGCCGGCGCCGGTCGAGCGTGCGGAGGACCTCGGCGACCTCGTCGCGCAGTGCGAGCGCGAGCGCCGCGGCCGTGCCCGCGTGCAGCGCCACCTCGAACGACTTGCGCAGCTCCGGGTCGAGCTCGCCGTAGTCCCAGCCGAGCAGCTGGGGCACGAGCGCGAGGTGTCCGGAGCTCGACACCGGCAACAGCTCGGTCGGTCCCTGAATGGCTCCGAGGCCGAGCGCCTGCGAGATGCGAAGCCGGCCGGACAGCTAGACAGGCTCGGTCTCAGCGGCGCGCGGCCGGTTGCGGCGCCGCACCACGAGATACACGATCCCGATCACGATCGCGGCGAGCGCGACGTAGTCGAGATAGCCGATGTAGTGGCGCCAGTGGCGCCAGTTGTCGCCCGCCGCGCGGCCGATCAGCGCCAGGCCCAGCAGCCACGGCGTGCAGCCCGCGACGGTGAACAGCGCGAACCTGCCGTAGGGCATGCGCGCCACGCCCGCCGGCAGCGACACAAACGCCCGCACGACCGGCACCATGCGCGCGAAGAACACGGTGGCCTCGCCGTGGCGGGAGAACCAGCGGTCCGCCCAGGCCAGCCGGGCGGGGGTGATGTGGAGCGCCTTGCCGTGCTTCTCGATCAGGTCGATGCGGCCGAAATAGCCCACCGCGTAGGCGATCGTGGACCCCACGAGCTCGCCCGCCACACCCACCGCGACGGCTTGCCACAGCGGAAAATGCCCCTCCGAGACGTTGAAGCCGGCGAACAGCATCGTGGCTTCGCTCGGGATGGGTATGCAGGCGCTCTCAGCGATGGTGAGCACGAAAATGCCCGCCAAGCCGAGGTCGCCGATCACGTTTACGGCCAGGTCCACCAGCCGGTCGCTGATCGAGGCGATTAGGAGCATCGAGGTCGCAGAAGCCTAGCGGCAGCCACTGAGAAGACCCTTACACCGTTCACGGGGTCGCCGCATCGTCGCTAGCATGACCCGGGCGGTTTTGCGGCTCGGCATGCCGTTTTCCTGGCCGGGAAGAGAAGGAACCCCTGACAGCGCTCAAGTCCCGCTTCTTTTCATCCATAGGCGCCCGTCGAGCCGGACAGGTGCTGATCGACGGCTGCGTGGTCGCGCTGGCCTGGTGGCTGGCGTTCGTCCTGCGCTTCGACAGCGGAGTTCCGGACCGCTACAACACGCTGCTCTGGGGCACGATCCTGTTCGTCGTCCCGGGCAAGCTGATCGTCTTCGCCCTTTTCCGGCTCTACCACAAGCTCTGGCGCTTCGTGGACCAGAAGGACTTCGAGGCGATCTTCCAAGCGGTGGCGATCTGCACCGCGGGGCTCGTCGTCGCGCTGTTCCTGTTCACGCCCGGCGGCACCGATCCGCCGCGTGGCGTGATCGCGCTCGACTTCCTGCTCACGCTGTCCGGCGTGGCCGGCATCCGCTTCTTCGTGCGCACGATCCTGGTGGAGCGCTCGTTCCGCGCGCCGCTTGGTCCCAAGGACGGCCGCGAGGTGCTGGTGGTCGGCGCCGGCAACGGCGGCCAGTCCGTGGTGCTCGAGCTGCGCCGCAATCCCGAGCTGCGCCAGTCGGTGATCGGCTTCGTCGACGACGACCCGCGCAAGCAGGGCATGCGCATCGTCGGGCTGAAGGTGCTGGGTACCACCGACGAGCTGCCCGAGGTGCTCGACATCTCCGAGCCCGACGAGGTGATCATCGCGATCCCGTCGGCGCCCGGCGAGCTGCGCCAGAAGGTGGTGTCGGCGTGCCGCGAGCGCAGCATCCCGGTGCGCACGCTGCCGACCGTGTTCGAGATCCTGCGCGGCGGCGTGAACCTGGTACGCCAGGTGCGCGAGGTGCGCGTGGAGGACGTGCTCGGCCGCGAGCCGGTGCGCATGGAGATCGACCGCGTGGGCCGCTACCTGGCGGACGAGACCGTGCTGATCACGGGCGCCGGCGGCTCGATCGGCGCCGAGCTCTGCCGCCAGATCGCGCGCGTCGGACCGCGTGAGCTGATCCTCGTCGAGAACAGCGAGAACGGCCTCTTCGAGATCCGCCGCGAGCTCCAGGACGGGCGCCACTTCAACCGCGCCCGCGCCGTCCTGGCGGACTGCAAGGACGCCACGCGCATGCGCGAGCTGTTCATCGAGCTGCGCCCGAGCGTGGTCTTCCACGCGGCGGCCTACAAGCATGTGCCGCTGATGGAGGAGAACCCGATCGAGGCCGTGCGCAACAACGCCGTGGCCACGCGCATCGTGGCGTCGGCGGCCGGCGAGTCCGGCGTGCGCCGCTTCGTGCTCGTCTCGACCGACAAGGCCGTCACGCCCGCGACCGTGATGGGCGCGTCGAAGACGCTCGCCGAGTGGGCCGTCGAGGCCGCGCAGCACCGTTTCCGCAAGACGCGCTTCACGACCGTGCGCTTCGGCAATGTGCTCGGCTCGTCGGGCTCGGTCGTGCCGATCTTCCGCCGCCAGATCGCGGAGGGTGGGCCGGTGACGGTCACCGATGCCGCGATGACCCGCTACTTCATGACGATCCCGGAGGCCGTGCAGCTGATCATCCGCTCCGGCGACCTCGGCGAGGGCGGCGAGGTGTACGTGCTCGAGATGGGCGAACCCGTGAAGATCCTCGACCTGGCCGAGAACATGATCCGGCTCTCCGGGCAGGAGCCGGGGGTGGACATCGCGATCGACATCGTGGGCCGCCGCCCGGGCGAGAAGCTGCACGAGGAGCTGTTCAATCCCGACGAGCGCCCGCTGCCCACGCCGGCGGAGAAGATCGTGGCCGCTTCACGGTCGCCGTTCGATCCCATTTGGGTGGAGGAGGCGTTTGCCCGTGTGGAAGAGCTCGTCTATCACGGGAAGCCGGACGAGCTGGCCAAGATGGTGTCGTCGCTGGCGCGCGAGCGCGGCCTGGTGCCGCCTTTGGGCGCCCGGCATTCCGTCTAAGGTACGGCCGCAGTAATGCACCTGGTTCAGGAGATTGGCTCCTACGCGGGCTTTGCCGCCGTCGTAGGCCTGGCAGTGCTCAGCGCCCTCTACTTCTCGCAGGCGCGGGACGTGAAGCGGCTGCGCGAGTGGGCCGGCCGCGCGCCGGAGCGCGCCGCGGAGGAGGAGGCCCGGATCAGCGCGCAGGCGCAGGCGCAGGCCACACAGCAGCAGCGCGCCGCGGCGGGCGCCGGCGCGGGCACCGTTGCCGCGCCCGCGGTGCGCCCACAGACCGCTCCCGCTCCGCCGCCGAGCGGCGTGCCGGCGCCGCCACCGCCGACCCTGCCGACCTCGCGCCCCACGCCGGCGCCCGCCAGCACCTCTTCGATTCTCGGCAACGTGCAGGAGCAGGACCCGTGGTACCGGCGCATCAACTGGCCGGCGCCGCGCTATATCGTGCTGATCGTGGTGGGCGTGCTCGTGATCGGCGCGGGCGCCGCCTACGGCGTGTCGCAGCTCACCAAGTCGGACAGCGGCACGAACGGCTCCGCCATCTCCGCCAACTCCGGCTCCGGCGGCGGCGGCAGCAGCTCGAGCTCGAGCACGAGCAAGTCCAAGTCCAAGAAGAGCCACAAGGCGCCGGCCGTGAACCCGAGCTCAGTCACCGTCGCGGTGCTCAACGGCACGACCGTGCAGGGCCTGGCGGCCACGGTGGCCAACAAGCTCGACCAGGACGGCTTCACCCCCGGCAACACCAACAACGCCCTCACCCAGGGGCAGCAGGCGGAGTCGGTCGTCGAGTACTCGGACAACAACGAGAAGGCGGCGCGCCTCGTGGGCGACAAGCTCGGCATCACGCAGATCGAGAAGATCGACCCGCAGACGCAGACGCTCGCGGGCGATGCCACCGTCACGGTGATCATCGGGGCCGACAAGGCCAACTCCATCGGCGGATAACGCGGCTCTCAGGCGCGCGGGATACGGTTACGCGCGTGCCGAGCAGCGTCTTGGTCCGCGTCGTATTCGGGGTCTTGGTGCTCGCCACCTCGGCGGCGTTTGTCGTCGCCCAGCGGCTCAAGCGCGCCACGCCGATCATCGAGCGGGTCTACTACAAGCGCTACATCGCGCCCGCTTGCGATCCCTGCGGTCCGCAGGCACTCAAGCGGGTGAACGTCTACTTCACGCTGCGTGACAGAGGCCGTGTGACCGCGACGCTCGTGAACTCGGCGGGCGACGATATGCGCACGCTGGTGGACGACAAGGTCCTCTCACGCGGCCGGCACCGGTTCGTGTGGAACGGCCGCACCGACGACGGCGCGATCGCGCCTGACGGCGACTACCGGTTGCGGGTCACGCTGCGCGACCAGGCGCGCTCGGTCACGGCGGCGCGCGTACTGATTCTCGACACCACGCCGCCGCACCCGCGCATCCTGTCGGTGACCCGGGGGCCTCTGCTCCCGGGCGCAAGTGGGGTGGCGGGGCGCTCGCTCGTGAGCTATCGCGGCAGCTCGAATCCGCACCCGCTCGTCCAGATCTACAGGACCGACCTTCCGAAGCCGAAGGAGATCACCGCGTTCAGTGCCCCGCGCGACCGCAAGACGGTCAAGTGGTACGGCACCTACGGGAACAAGCAGGGCGGCACGCCGGTGCCCGACGGCACCTACGCGATCTCGATCACCACCTACGACCACGCGGGCAACGGCGGCAGCTTCCCGCGCGTCCTGCCACCTTCGCGCCTCGAGGCCAAGCCTGGCACCGGCGTGTCGATCCGCTATCTCACCGTCAGCGGCTCGCTCGACCCGGTGCGCGCCGGCTCGGTCGCGCAGTTCCAGGTCGGCCCGCTGCCGCGGCGGCTGCGCTGGAGCCTCGGGCCCGTGAGCGCCGGCGCGGCGGTGGCGCGTGGCAGCGCTCGCGGCGGCCAGATTTCGGTGCACGTCCCCTCCGGCACGCCGACGGGCCTCTACCTCTTGCGCGTGCGGGCGGCGGGCCACCGCGCGGTGCAACCTGTCGTGGTGCAGGGGCCGCACAAGGGCAGTGTGCTCGTGGTGCTGCCCGCGCTCGCCTGGCAGGGCGGCAACGAGGTGGACGACGACGACGACGGCTTCCCCAACACGCTCAGTGGCGGTGAGAGCGTGCGGGTACAGCGCCCATTCGCTCACGGGCTGGCGCCCGCCGGGCTGACCGGCAAGGTCGCGCCGCTGCTGCGCTTCCTCGCCCGTGAGCGCGACGGCTACGAGATCACCACCGACCTCGCGCTCGCCGAGGGCAAGGGACCGACGATCGCCGGGCACACCGGGGTCATGTTCGCCGGTGATGAGACCTGGCTCACCAACAAGCTCGACCTCGCGCTGCGCAACTACGTGGACGGCGGCGGCAACGTGGCGTCATTCGGCACCGACGCCTTCCGGCGCCGGGTCGGCGTGGCCGCGGGGGAGCTGATCGACCCGACCGCGCCCGAGCGCGTGAACGTGTTCGGCGAGGAGACGGCGGGCGCGCGCATCCAGCAGGCGCCGATGGTGGTCAACCAGCCCGACACGCTCGGCCTCTTCCGCGGCGTGACCGACGGCCTGCTCGGCAACTTCACGCAGTTCGAGCAGTCGCAGCGCCTCGTGGGCGGGACGCAGATCCTGTCCTCGGCGGGACGCGACCCGAGCCACCCGGCTTTCATCGCCTATCGGCTGGGCAAGGGCACCGTGGTGCGCGCGGGGACGCCGCAGTGGGGACCTGACCTCGCCGGCAGCATCGAGCTCACGGATGTGACGAGGCGCGTGTGGTCGCTCCTCTCGCAGTAGCCACCGCCTTCAAGGGCGGCGGCATGGTGGCGGCGTCGCTGGCCGCCGCGGGCACGTTCTTCCTGGCCACGCCGCGCGCGCGGGCTGTGTGCGCGCTGCTCGCGCTCGTACTGTGCCCGGTGCTGCTGGTGGGCGAGCTGTGGAACTCGAGCCAGTTCGAGACGCTGCGCTCGCACCCGGCCGAGCTGGTGGGCGGCGGCGTGCTCGGGCTGATCCTGATCGCCGCGCTCGCGATGGTGTTCCTGCGCTGGCCGCTACTGATGCCGGTGCTGGCAGTGGCGGCGCTGCCGTTCCGCATCCCCGTCCAGGCGGGCGGCCAGTCGGCGCTGCTGCTCGTGCCGCTCTACGTGGTGGTGGCCGCTGGTGGCCTGGCCTACGTGTGGGAGCGGCTGCGCCCGCGGCCGCTGGGGGCGGAGAACGGCTACCGCCTCGCGCCCGCCGAGCGCTCGCCCGGCTACGTGGAGCTCGCGCTGATGATCGCGGTGGCGCTCTATTCGGTGCAGGCCGCCTACTCGACCGACTTCGAGACGGCGCTCAAGAACGTCGCCTTCTTCTACATCCCGTTCGCGCTGCTGCTGAAGCTGCTCACCTCGATGGAATGGACCGCGCGGCTCGAGGTCTGGTGCCTGCGCGTGACGGTCGCGCTGTCGCTCGTGTTCGTGGCGATCGGCTTCGGGGAGTACGCCACACGCCGGCTGCTCTGGAACCCGAAGGTGATCGAGGCCAACGAGTTCAGGTCGTACTTCCGCGTCAACTCGCTGTTCTTCGATCCGAACATCTACGGACGCTACATCGCGCTCGTGATGGTCGCGCTCGCCACGCTGCTGCTGTGGACGCGGCGCACGCGCAACGTCGTCTGGATCACCGTGTTGCTTGCACTGCTGTGGGGCGGGCTCGTCCTGAGTCTCTCGCAGTCGAGCTTCGCGGCGCTGCTCGTGGGCCTGGCGGTGCTGGCTGCGGTGCGCTGGCGCGCGCGCCCGGTGATCATCGGCGTGGGGGCGGCGCTCGCCGTACTCGCGATCGTGGTCTTCGCGATCCCCGGCTCGGTACACCTCAAGGGGCACTCGGCCAAATCGCTCAACCGCGCCACGAGCGGCCGCGTGGACCTGATGCGCGGCGGCCTCGACATGTTTGTCGACCGACCGCTCTACGGCTACGGCTCGGGCTCGTTCGCCGAGCGCTTCAGGGCGCGCGAGAAGAAGGGGCAGGCGCAGGCGGCGTCCGCCTCGCACACGATCCCGATCACCGTGGCGGCCGAGCAGGGCGTGATCGGCCTGGCCGCGTACCTGTTCGTGCTGGTGGCCGCGTTCCGCCTCTTGTTCGGCGGCATCCTGCGCCTGCGCAACGAGGCCGAGCCGAGCGCGCGCATGCTCGGGCGGATGGTGGTGGCGGCGGCGTTCGCGGCGCTCGTCTTCCACACGCTGCTGTACGCGGACTTCCTCGAGGACCCGATCGTGTGGACGCTGATCGGCATCGGCGTCGCGCTGCGGCGGGGGCCGCCGCGTGCGCGCGGGCGCGGCGCAACAGTGGGCGCCGCCAGCGCGGCGTCGCAGGGCGTCTCGCCGGCCTAGGTCCCGTTCTTCTTCTTCTTGCGCTTGGCCGTGGCGGACTTCTTCTTGGCGGCGCTCGACTGGCCCGGCTTGTTGCGCGGCTCGAACGCCGTTTCGGCCGAGTGGCCCGTGAGGTAGAGCCGCTGGCCGTCCGAGATCGCCGGGTTGTACGAGCCGTGCGCCCAGGTGAAGACGACCTTGCCGTTGCGCACGTCTAGTCCGTAGGTGCGCTGCGAGTCGAGCGTCGAGAAGTACACGACGCGGCCGATCACGCTGGCGGCGCCCGAGATCGGGCCGCTGGCGGCGTAGGTCCAGCGCGGCTCGCCGGTGCGCGCGTTGAGAGCGTAGAAGCGGTTGTCGTAGGAGCCGACGAACACCGTCGGCGTCACGCCGGGCACCGCGGCGACGGCGGGCGCCGCATAGACGTAGCCGCCGGTGGAATGGCTCCAGGCGAGGCTGCCCGAGCTCGCGGAGAACGAGTAGACCTTGCGGTCGAGGTTGCCGACATAGACGCGCCCGAACGCGATCGCCGGCGTGCCGTAGAAGCCGCCCGGGCGCCCGAACGGCAGCCCGGCCTCGTGCGTCTTCCACACGAGCGAGCCATTACTGGCGCGAATAGCCTGCACGTTGCCGGCGTAGTCGCCGAAGTAGAGGAGCCCCTTCGAGTAGGCGGGGCCGGCCGTGACGTCCCCGGCGGCGTGGTAGGTCCAGTAGGTCCTGCCGGTCTCCGCGTTCATCGCGTAGACGCTGCCGTCCTCGGCGCCGAAGTAGATGCGCCCGCGGTAGGGCAGGGGCGGCGACTCGGTGCGCGCGCCCACGTTCTTCGCCCACAGGATGTGGCCGTTGCTCGCGTTCATGGCGGTGATGCGGCCGGAGAGCGTCGTGAAGTACACGTGTCCGTTGAACCACGCCGGCGACGATGCCGCCAGCGAGCCGATCCTGCGCTTCCACAGCACGCGGCCCGTGCGGGTGCGCACGGCGTACGCCGTCCCGTTGTTCTTGATGAAGAACAGCGTGCCCTTGTAGAGCGCGGGCTGGAACTCCATGAGGTCGTGCACGGGGCGGTTCCAGACCTGCTTGAACGGCGGCTTGACGTACTTGGCGTCGGCCGCCGGCAGGTAGCGCGTGCGCTGCAGGTTGTAGCCGTAGAGCGGCCAGTTCACCGTCGGCGGCGCCTTTGCCTTCTTCTTCGGCGCGGGGGCCGGCGGCGCGGGCGCGGGCGCGGTGAACGGGACATCGGTGTTCTCCACGTCGCCGGGCCGCTGGCCGACGGTCAAATAGATCGCCAGCGCCCCCCCGATGACCAATACAGCGGCCGCCGCGAGGTACGCCCAGCGACGGCGCATCCAGCTCAGCATCGCGTGCAGGATAGGAAAGGCGCCTGAAGTTCCTCTTACGCCGCTTTGCGCAGCGAAGCAGGACGGCGCTCGGCCGCCTCGCGCAGCCCCCTGCCCTGCCACGGCCGCAGCGCCTGGCTCGCGTGGAGCAGGTAGCGGTCCCTGTCACGCTTCGACACGAGCGCCCGCACGAGGTAGCTCCAGGCGCTCAGGGCGCGCACGAGCGCCGCCGCCCCACGGGAGTGGTGCTTGCGCATGTAGCGGTCACGGCCGCGCTGGAACTCGACGATCCGGCGGGCGGCGCCGACGCCGTCGCGCTTGAGCTGGTCGTGGTGGATCGCCCGCGCGCCGGGCACCCAGAGGATGCGCCAGCCGACGTCGCCGAGGCGCTTGCAGAAGTCGGTCTCGTCCGAGTAGACGAAGAACTCGGGGTCGAGCCAGCCGACATCGCGCGCGGCGCTGCGGCGCACGAGCATCGCGCTCGACTGCGTCCAGCCGACGGCGCGGGCGTGGCTGCCGCGGCTCTGCACGGTGAAGAGCTTGTGCAGGAAGAGCGCGCCCGCCAACGCCGTGCCCACGCCCGGGAGGCGCCAGGCGCACTGTTGCGGCGTGCCGTCGGGGTGGAACAGGCGGCCGCCGGCCACGGCGGCCTCGGGATCGTGATCGAGCGCCAGCATCAGCGCCTCGACGGCTCCGGGCAAGAGCTCGGTGTCCTCGTTCAGCAGCAGGCAGTAGTCGCCGTGGGCTGCCTCGAGCAGGGTCGAGTCGTTGGCCGCCTTGCCCGCGCGTTCCTCGAGCGCGATCAACCGGATGCCGCCGCTCCCGCGCGCCAGCACGGCCTCGGCGGAACCGTCCTCGGAGGCGTTGTCGAGCACCAGCACCTCGTGCTCGAGGCCGCTGGGCGTGAGGCGCTCGATGGCGTCCAGGCAGGCCATCAGCAGCTCCCGCTTGCCGGTGTTCACGACGCAATAGGACAGGCGCACTGTTGAATCCTCCACGGATGCACGTGCAACTCGTGGACCCGTCGGCGTTCACCCCGCCCTACGACCGCTCCCTGGCGGCCGCTCTCGCACGGGCCGGCGCGGACGTCGAGCTCGTCACAAGTCGCTTCCTGTACGGCACGGTAGCCAGCCCGGATGGATACGAAGTTAAGGAGCTGTTCTACCGCCGCAGCTCGGCCCGGGGACTCGACGCGCCCGGCCGTCGCGCGCTCAAGCTCGCCGAGCACGTGCCGGACATGCTGCGCTACCGGCGTGAGGCCGAGCGCGCGGACGTCGTGCACTGGCAGTGGTTCAGTGTCGAGCAGCTCGACGCCTGGCTGCTGCCGGCGAAGCGCCCGCAGGTGCTCACCGCGCACAACGTGATCGCCCACGAGCAGCGCCCCGGCCAGGCCTTTGCCCGCCGGCGCCTCCTGCGCGCGATGGACGCCGTGGTGGTGCACTCCCGGCACGGTGCGGCGCAGGCGGAGCGGCTGGGCGCGGACCCGGCGCGGCTGCACGTGATCCCGCACGGCGCGTTCGACTACCTCACGCGTCAGGAGCGCGAGCTGCCGCTGCCGCGGGAGCTGGGGGCGGTCGAGGGGCCGGTGGTGCTCTTCTTCGGCCTGATCCGCGACTACAAGGGCGTCGACGTGCTGCTGCGCGCGTGGCGCTCGGTCCCCGGCGCGGAGCTGTGGGTGGTGGGCATGCCGCGAGTGGACATGGCGCCGCTGCGCGCGCTCGCCGGCGAGCGGGTGCGCTTCGTGTCGCACTTCGTCGGCGACCTCGAGCTGCCGGCGTACTTCCGCCGTGCCGACCTCGTCGTGCTGCCCTACCGCGACGCCGACCAGTCCGGCGTGCTCTACACCGCGCTCGCGTTCGGCAAGCCGCTGCTCCTGTCTGATGTCGGCGGCTTCGGCGAAGTGGCGGCGCACGGCGCCGCGCGGCTCGTGCCGCCGGGCGACGAGGAGGCGCTTGCGACGGCGCTTCGCGAGCTGCTGGCGGACCCGTCCGCGCGCGCCGAGCTGGGGGCGGCAGCCGCCCGTGCCGCCGCCGGGCCGTACTCCTGGGAAACGGTCGCCCAGAGCACGCTTGGCCTGTACCAGACGCTGCTTCGCCAATAATTCGCGGCCGTGACCGTGCTGGCGATCGTGTTCTGGTGTTCGCTCGGGCTGCTCGTGTACACGCACGCCGGCTACCCGGCGCTGCTGTGGGTGCTCGCCCGGGTGGGGCGAACGCGGGCGCTCCCGGAGCGGGCCGACGCCGTTCCCAGCGTCACGCTGGTGGTGGCCGCCTACGACGAGGAGCGCGTGATCGAGGGCAAGGTGCGCAACGCGCTGGCGCTCGATTATCCGCGCGACCGGCTGCACGTGATCGTGGCCTCAGACGGCTCCGAGGACCGCACGGCGGAGTTCGCGGCCGCGGCCGGCGCCGACCTCGTGCTCGACCTCCCGCGGCTCGGCAAGGCGGCGGCGCAGGACGCCGCGGTGAAGCAGGCGCGTGGCGAGATCCTCGCCTTCTCGGACGCCAACAGCCTCTGGGCGCCGGACGCCCTGCGGCGGCTGGTGGCGCCGCTCGCCGACCCGTCGGTGGGCTACGTGTGCGGGCAGGTGCGCTTCACCGCCGACGAGGGCGCCTCCAACCAGGAGGGCCTCTACTGGCGCTACGAGATGGCGGTGCGCACGCTCGAGTCGCGCCTCGGCGGCATCACGGCCGGCAACGGCGCGATCTACGCGCTGCGGCGCGCGCACTACGTGGCGGGCGACCCGTACACGGGCGACCTGTCGCTGCCGTTCCGCATGGCGCGGCGCAAGCTGCGCTCGCTGTACGCGGCGGGCGCGCTCGCCGAGGAGCCGATGGTGCCCAGCCTCCAGGGCGAGTTCCGGCGCAAGCGGAGGATGATGAGCCGCGCCTTCGGCACCGTGCTGCGCGGCGGGATGCTGTCGCTGCGCGGCTACACGCCGCTGTTCGCGTTCGAGCTCGTCTCGCATCGGCTGTTGCGCTACGCGTCGCCGCTGCTGCACCTGCTCGCGCTCCTCAGCAACATCGCGCTGCTCGGGCACGGCCGGATCTATGCGGTCACGCTCGCGCTGCAGGGACTGTTCCTGCTCGCCGCCGCGCTGGGCGCGTACGTCCCGCTCCGTCCGCTCAGGCTGGCCTACTACTACGCGCTCGTCACGGCGTCGATCGCCGTTGGGTTCGTGGATTGGTTGCGGGGTGGGATTCCTGCTGTGTGGGAGAAGGAAAGGTGAGTCCGCAGTCCGCAGTCCGCAGTCCGCCGACTCCGGAGTTGCTCGACAAGCTCATTGCCGCGTGTGCTCTCGCGCTTACGGCTCCGCTGGTGGCTGTCGCGATGGTTGCCATTCGGCTCGAGTCGCGGGGGCCCGCGATTTTTCGGCAGCGCAGGGTTGGGCGCGATGGAGAGCTGTTTGACCTCTACAAGTTGCGGACGATGGCGGTCGGGTCGGATCGGGGGCCCGATGTGGCGCTCAGCCAGGGCGATCCGCGCATCACGCGCAGCGGCGCGCTGCTGCGGCGCTACTCGCTGGACGAGCTGCCCAACCTCGTCAACGTGCTGCGCGGCGAGATGGCGATCGTCGGGCCACGGCCCACGATCCCGTCGCAGGTGGAGCGCTACTCGGGCCACCAGCGCCGCCGGCTCGAGGTCAAGCCCGGGCTCACCGGGTGGGCCGTGGTGAACGGGCGCGTTTCGCTCTCCTGGCCGGAGCGGATCGAGCTCGACATCTGGTACGTCGACCATCGCTCGCTCTGGCTCGACCTGCGCATCCTCGCGAAGACGTTCTGGCTGCTCGTCTCCGGTCACGGCCTCTACTCCGGTTAGGCTCCGCCGCGTGCGGGTTGCGCTGAGGGACTTCCGGTCAGCGGACGCTCACGCGGTCCACCGCTGGTTCAACACGCCGCAGGTGATCGAGGGGCTGGTGGAGCAGCGCACGGCATTCGGCGAGGAGGAGGCGCGGCGCTGGGTGGAGCGCGCGGCGCGGGCCGAGGGTGCCGACCGCAAGTGGGCGATCGACGTGGACGAGCGGCCAGAGGCGGCCGGCTTCAGCGCGCTCTACGGGCTCGGCGGCCAGGCGGCGCCCGAGCTCGGCATCTTGATCGGCGACCCCGAGCTGTGGGGCAGAGGGGTGGGCAGCGAGGCGCAGCGGCTCACGATCGAGCGCGCGTTCGGCGAGCTCGGCGCGCACCGCGTGTTCGAGCTGATCCTGGCCGACAACGCCCGGGCGCGGCGGGTGGTCGAGCGGCTCGGCTTCGAGCTCGAGGGCATGATGCGCGGGCACGTGCAGCGCGAGGGGCGGCTGCTCGACGTCGCGGTCTACGGACTCTCGCCAGAGGACTTCAGCGGGTGAGGGCCGAGCTGATCGAGGACGGCGGCGAGCGTGCCCGCAGCGCCGACTTCTTCCGCAGCGAGGAGTTCCAGCGCGCCGAGCGGCTCACGCACTCGCTCGTGGTCGGCGAGCGCTTCGCCGCCGGGCTCCAGGTGCGCGAGATCCCGGGTAGCGACGGCCTTTTCGACGCCAGCTCCGCCTACGGCTACCCGGGCGCGCTCGTGCCGGCCGCGACCGAGTCGCTCGACCCGCGCGAGGTGGACTGGTCGGCCACCGGGCTCGTGGCGGTGTTCCTGCGCGACGGCGTCGGCGGCGAGCCCTCGCTCGAGGGCGGCACGCTGCGCAACGAGGTGCAGCTCGTGGACCCGCGCGCGGAGGTCGAGATCCGCTCGACGCACGCTCGCCACATCCGGCGCAACGAGCGGCTCGGCTACCGCACCGGCGAGTCGGACGACGTCGAGGCCTTCGGCGCTCTCTACCGCCAGACGATGGTGCGCACCGAGGCGGCGCGGCGCTACTTCTTCGACGACGACTACCTCACAGCCGTGCTGGCAGCGGCCAGTGCTCGGCTGCTGATCACCCACGCGCCGGACGGGCGCGCGGCGGCCGGCGCGATCGTGGCGGCGAGCGACGGCGTGCTCCACTACTTCCTCGGCGGCACCGCCGACGACCTGCTCGAGCACTCGCCGTTCAAGTCCACCGTCGCCGCGCTGATCGAGCTCGCGCGCGAGCTCGAGCTGCCGCTCAACCTCGGCGGCGGCCTCACGCCCGGCGACGCCCTCGAGCACTTCAAGCGCGGCTTTGCCAACTCGAGCGCGCCCTTCTACACCCACGAGCTCGTGAGCGATCCGGCGGCCTACGAGCGCCTCAGCGCCGGCCGCGAGCCGAGCGGCTTCTTCCCGCTTTACCGAGCGCCCGTCTAGACGGCGCGCACGTGCAGGGTGATCGAGCCGGCGGCGGAGTTGGCCGCGTCGCCCGAGAACACCACCCGGTAGCTGTAGAGGCCGGGTGCCGGTAGTCGCCACGACTTGCGGAAGTTCCCTTTCTGCGTGGCCAGCCGGATGCTCGCCACCCGCGTGAAGGTCGTGCCCACCTCGCGGTTCACGATCAGCCGCAACGTGCCCTTGGCCGGGCGGATCGTGCCGCTGATCGTCGGCGTGCGGCCCACGGCGGCGCGCTTCACCGAGCGCGCGATCGTGATCGCCGGCTGCACCACCAGGTTGAGCCGCGTCGAGGTGCTCGACAGGTGCGTCGAGTCGCCGCGGTAGAGCACGCGGAACTGGTGGTTCACGTGCGGCAGCAGCGGCACGGAGAAGCTGCCGTCGGCGGCAGAGCTGCCGTGCGCCACCGTGCTCCAGCTGTTCTTGCCGAAGATCTGGATGTCGAGCGGCTCGCCGCCGAGCGGCGTGGCGTTGATCAGTGCGAGCTTGCCGGTGATCGCGGTGGCCCGCGGGAACACGACGAGCGACGGCTGGAACACCGCGGCCACCTTCGTCCGCGACTTGACCGCCCTGACATTGCCAACGAGGTTGCGCAGCGTCGGCAACTGGGCGTAGAGGTCGCCGCCGGGGCAGTCCGTCGCGTCCACGTCGCGGTGCCCGGACACGCGGTTCAGCGTGACGCGCGCGCCGGCCGCGTAGCGGTTGTCGCTGCCGCCCGCGGACACGAGCTGCGTGGTGCCCGCGGTGGGGGCGCCCGTCAGCGGCAGCTTCCAGCGGATCAGCTGCGCCATCGCGTTCATGGCGGCGCTCGTCTCGGGCACCGAGTCGAAGGTCCCGATGTTCGCGATCCCGGTGGACTGCGAGTTGAAGCCCTGCGCCTGCGCACCCACGACGGGCTGGTCGATCCCGCCGGCGCGGCCCTCCCAGAGCGTGCCGAACTTGTCGACGAGGAAGTTGTAGCCAATGTCGTTCCAGCCGTTCGAGTTCCGGTGGAAGCGGCAGATGCCGAGGATGATCGAAGGCACGTCCGAGGCCTGGTAGTCGTTCAGCGACACGGTGTGGTGGATGAAGGCCACCTGCACGTCGCCGTACTGGGGCGCCACGCGCGGCGGGCACGACTTGCCGGACGGATCCCAGGCGCTGCGCGGCTGGATCGGCGGCTGGCCGGGCACCTGAGCGGCGGCCGCCGCGTGCGGGCGCCAGCCATTGTTCTTCACGCGCACGAAGTGGAGGCGCAAGCCCGGAACGCCGCGCGAGAGCCGGTACTGCACGAAGTCGGCCGTGCCCACCCACACCGGCGAGGACTCGCCGTGCGTCGCGCGCGCCTCCGAGCTGCCGGGGTCGGGAGCGCCGTCGGGATCGCCGGGCAGCTTGAGCCAACGCGTCCAGTGGGCGCCCGCGCGGCGCACGCGCACCCGGATCGTGGGCTCGGCGCTACCTCGCCAGCGGAAGCCCACGAGGCTGAAGCGCCGCGGCGCGCGCAGCGGCTTCGACGTCACGCCGGTGGACGAGGCGCTCACCGCCGCCGCCGGCGGCGCGAGCTCGAAGTCGGACGCCGTAGGCGTGCCCGCGCGCGCAATAGCGGGCGTCGCGGCCGCAAGCAGGGCCAGCGAGGCCGGGATGACGAGCGCGCGCTTCACCGAAGGACCGAACACGCTTGCAGTGGGCCCGCTGCGGTGATGGGAGATCTGTTGCAGACGGGCGAGTTGCATGAAGGCTTGCGTCAGCCGCCCTGGTCCCGGTAGGTGCTTCGGAAGTCGCGCAGGGCGTCGAAGGCCGCCGCGTTCGCGCGCGAACAGCCGACGTAGTGGCGCCAGGCGGTGGCGGCCATGGCGAATGGCATGCTGGTCTGGTTCACCGCGAGCAGCACGTGCCGCGGGTCCTCGTTGGCCAGCACCTTGAGCTGGCCGCGCAGCTGCGCCGTCGCGGCCGTGGCGAACTGGAAGACCACGCGGCCGTTCGCCAGTGCACCCACCAGGCTGCCGGTGCTGGGCGGGTCGTCGTAGATGCCGTCTGCCGCGGCCTTCGGATGCGGGCCCGAGGTGGGCGGGTTGGTGCGGTAGGTCACGCGCTTGGAGGTGGAGCCGTCGCCGTAGCTCGGGAAGCTGCGTAGCGTGCAGCCCGCACGCGCCGCCGCACGCGTGAGTGAGCGGTCGCTCGCGGGCGGTACGTGCGCGGCCGGGTAGACGTCCGGCGAGCCGCCGGTGGGCTTGGGCGCGCCCGTGCTGCTCGTCACCGACACGATCCACACCGCCACCACGGCCACGGCGGCGAGCGCGAACGCCCCCAGCTGCCAGATCCTCCGGCGATCCGACTCGGCGCGCTCGGCCTCGCTGCGCTCAGCCGTCATCGCGGCGAGCGCGCTCGGATCCGCGCCTCGCGCGCCCGGCACCGCCCCGCCGCTGCGCGTGGCTCGCGCCCGGCTTGGGGTGCCAGCACTCGTCCACGAAGCCGGCGATCTCGCCTGTGAGCCGCTGCGGCGTCAGCCGCAGCTCGAGGATCGAGCTGGCCTCCACGAGCCGCGCGCCCGGCAGCTCGCGCACGAGCATGTCCGAGTCGGAGAAGGGATGCACGGGGTCGCGCGGATGGCCGATCACGAGCGCGTGCGACTTGATCGTCTTGCGCTCCGAGCGGGGCGGCGCGGAGCGACCGAAGAACAGTCCCTGGAGCACTGCGGCCGAAGGCGCCGGATCCTGACCCACCGAGTCGAGCCCGACGTCCACCATGCTGTGCAGCCCGCGCGGGAGCCGCCGCGCCACACGCGCCACGGCGCGGCTTACTGGCGCGCCGAAGGTGAGCGCGACGAGCAGCGGTGTGAACGCGAGCGCGCAGGCGAGCAGCGCGTTGTCGAGCACCGGCATCTCGAGGATCAGTCCCTGCATGCGGGCGGGGGCCAGCATCGCGGCCTCGAGCGAGACGTTGGCCCCGAGCGACGTGCCGCCCACGACGGCGCGGCGCACGTCGAGGTGATCGAGCAGGCCGATCACCTGCTCGCCGAACAGCGGCATCGAGTAGCGCCACATGTCCACGGGACGGTCGGAATCCCCGTGCCCGAGCAGGTCCAGGCAGATCACCCGCTTGCCCCGCTCGGCGAGCGCCCGCGCCAAGGGCCGCTGCATCTTCCGCGACAACAGCAGCCCGGGAAGCAGCACCACAACATCGCGGCCCTCGCCGAACTCGTCATATACAAGCCGCTGCCCGTCGTGCAGAAAGTCGCGCGTCTCGAAGTCGCTCACGAGCGGATCAGGATAGGGAACCTTCGACCTGCGACCTACCGGACGGCCTCGCGCACCCAGCCCTCGAGCTCAGCCAGGTAAGCCGGATCCACCCCGTGCATCATGGGCGACTCCCGCCATGTCACGTCGAGCCCCGCTTCCTCCAGCAACTGCTTCGCCTCGCGGCCGAACTCGACTCCGATCACCGGGTCCTGCGTGCCGTGGCCGATGGCCACCGGCAGGCCCTGGCGCGACTCGAGGTCGAAGGCGAAGCCGGGCACGCGCGGCAGGAAGCCGCTCAGGGCGATGATCCCCGCGGGTGGCGGCCGCTCGGCGCCGAGCCCGAGCGCGTACGACATCACCGAGCCCTGCGAGAAGCCGCCGATCAGCACCTGGTCGGGCTCGAGATCGAGCTCGCCGTAGAGCGAGTCGAACCAGCCCGACAGGAGGTCGAACGTGCGCATGAACGTCGTCGGGTCCGGCGTCGGGATGCCGGCCAGCGCGTACCAGTGCCAGCCGCCCGGCGGCAGGTTGAGCGGACCACGCAGGGTGTAGCCCGCCAGCCGGCGGTCCGGGTCGAGCATGTCGAGCAGCGGGAAGAGGTCGTTCTCGTCGGTCGCGCGCCCGTGCAGCAGCACCAGCGCCCCGTCCGGGTCGCCGGCGGCCGGCCGTTCGCGGTGCACGACCGCATCGAGTGCCACGCGCCGCAGCTTACGACAGCGGCATCGTCGCGCCGTAGCGCACGGTGCGCCGCACCTGCCGCATAGCGCGCGCCAGCCGGCGCACACCCTCGTCCAGCTCGGCGGGATCGAGCAGCGAGAACGAGAGGCGCAGGTTCGTGTTCGTGTGGCGCTCGGCGGTCACGACGCCGCCGGGAGTGAAAGTCACTCCGTGCCGCCCGGCCTCGGCGTAGAGCTCGCGCTCCGAGAGCGGCCGCGTGAGCGTGACCCACACGTGGTGCCCGCCCTGCGGTGTGCTCGCGCGGAACTCGCCCGCCAGGTGCTTGTCGAGCGCCTCCATCAGCGCGTCGCGGCGCTCGCGGTAGAAGGGCAGCGTCTGCTCGACCTGCCTGCGGTGCAGGTCCTCGGCCAGGAAGCGCGCCGCGATGTGTTGGGGCAGCGTGGCCGTGTGGAAGTCGTTGTCGAGCTTGAGCGCGGCGAGGCGCTCGTACACCGGGCCGCGCGCGGCGATCCAGCCGATGCGCAGGCCGCCGCCGACGGTCTTCGACAGCGAGTCGACGTAGATCACGTGGCCGGGCGCGAGCGAGCGCAGCGCCGCGGGGCTCTCGCCCTCGTAGCGGAGCTCCGAATACACGCCGTCCTCGATCACGAAGAAGTTGCGGTCCATCGCGAGCTGGGCGAGCCGCTGGCGGCGCTCCGGCGAGAGGTCGCGCCCGGTGGGGTTCTGGCAGGCGGTCTGGAGCGCGCAGACCTTCACCTCGTGCCGGGCCAGCACGCGCTCGAGCGCCTCCACATCGAAGCCGTGCTCGTCAACCGGGACGCCGATCACGCGCGCGCCCGCCGCGCGCAGCGACGACAGGAAGCCGACGAAGGTGGGCGACTCGACCACCGCCACGTCGCCTGGCTCGATCAGCGTGCGCACGGTGAGGTCGATCGCCTGACGCGCGCCGGAGCTGACGATGATCTCGTCCGGGTCGCTCGCGTAGCCGTGCTCGACGCCGTGGCGGGCGATCTGCTCGCGCAGCTCGAACAGGCCCTCGGCGGTGAGGTAGGAGATCGCGGCACCGCCCTCCTCCTTGAAGATGTCCGCGGTGATGCGCGCCAGGTCCTCGGTCGGGTAGAGACGCGGCGACGGCCAGCCGGTGGAGAGCGACAGCATGCCCGGCTCGTTGGCGAGGCGGAAGGCATCGCCCGTCACCTGCTCCGCGTAGGTGAGCGGCCGGTCCGGCAGCGCGTAGATCTGCCAGTCGTCGCCGTGGCGCTCGTCGGCGGCCGGGGCGAGCGTGCGTACGAAGGTGCCGCGGCCCACGCTGGCGGTCACGTAGCCGAGCTCGGCAAGGCGGCGGTAGGCGCGCGCGGCGGTGAGGTGGTTGATGCCCGCCTCGGCGGCGAGCGCCCTCGTGGTGGGGAGCTTCTCGCCCGGCTCGAGCACCCCGGCGTCGATCGCGGCGGCGAAGCGGTCCACGAGCTGCTGGGTCATTGACACCTCGCCGGCACGCTGCAGATCAGACAAGTCCACTTTGTACGACATTGATTCCTCCCCGAATTCGCCGTACTGTCGATTGTAGGACGAACACAGCACCGTCGGTGTACTACAAGGAGGATCGCACAATGTTTCACGGATTTCTACTCCCCCGCGGTCCCCGCAGCACCCGAGAGGCGCATGCGGGCCGCACGGCGCGCCCACACACCCCGCTTGCCGACCCGACGCGCCGCATGACGGTCAGGCTCGCGGAGCCCGCCGATGAGGCGGTTCTGCGCACGATCGCCGCCCTCGACAGCCGCCGCTACCCGGCGGGCCAGCTGCTCGTGGGCGAGCTGAACGGCAGCCTCCAGGCGGCAGTGCCCATCGCGGGCGGCTGCGCGATTGCCAACCCGTTCGTGCGCACCGCCGAGCTCGTGACGATGCTCGAGCTGCGCGCCGCGCAGCTGCGCGCCCAGGGCGTGGGCGCGGCCGAGCTGGGACGCGTGATTCCGCTGCCGCGGAGCCGTCCGACGTTCGCCGGCCGGGTTGCCTGATCCGGGACGCCGCTTAAGCTCTCGCTCGTAAGCCGCTTAGCGGCGTCCCAAATAGTTGCTGTTAGCTTGGCGGGTCGCTCTTTGTGACGCATCCCAGCCCGCAGACCCCGCCCCGCCCACGTTCCAGGCAGGTACGGCAGCGCCGCCTGCAGGCGCTCCTCCTCGCCGCGCTCGCCGCACTGGGGGTGGCCGGTGCGCTCGTCGGGCGAAGCCACAACGGCCACGGCCCTGGCACCCCGCGACCGGCCGCGCCACCGCCGCGCGCCACCCTCGAGCCGGTCAGGCTGATTTCGTCGGTGGTGGGCCACCTGAGCGCGCCGGAGCAAAACGCCGCGCTGGCTCAGGTGGGCTCGGCCAGCGCCGTCCTGCTCGGCGGCCTGACGTCCGGTAACACGGCGCGTACCGACGTCGTCGTGCTGCACGGCGCGCGTGAGGTCCGCGACGACGTGCTGCCGCTGGCGTGGCGGGACGCCGCGGCCGTCAGGCTCGGCCGCGCCGTCTATCTGTTCGGCGGCGCCAACAACATCACGACGAGCGATCAGATCCTGCGCGTGAGCCTGTCGGGCAAGCCCGCCATGCGAGTGGGCAGCTTGCCGCGTCCGCTCGCCGACATCGCCGCCGCCACGGCCGGCAGCAGCGCCTTCATCGTCGGCGGCTTCGACGGTAAGAGTCCGAGCGACAAGATCCTCTCGTGGCGCCCCCAGCACCGCGTGCGTGTGGTCGGCAAGCTGCCACACCCCCTGCGCTATCCGGCTGTGGCTGCGCTCGGGCGCGACCTCTACATCCTTGGCGGCACGACCCCGGCGGGCCCGAGCCACGACGTGTTCAAGTTCGACACCGTTACCCACAAGCTCAGCCTCGCTGCGCGGCTTCCCCGTCCCAGCACGCACGCGGCGGCCTCCGCGTTCGGCTGTTGCGTGTACATGATCGGCGGAGTGCAGGTCGAGGGCGGCACGCCGACGCGCCGTATCTTCGCCGTGCAGCCGGGGCGCCGCCACGTGCGCCCGGCCGGCCGCCTGCCCGTGCCGATCTCGGATCTCGGCGCGGTGTCGCAGCGCCGTCGCATCCTCGCCATTGGAGGCCGCACCAGCGCCGGCACGGTGGCGAGCATTGTGGAACTCCGGCCACAGCGATGAAGCGCGTGGCCGCGCTGCGGTAGCGTGGCGCCGCTGTGAGGCGAGCAAAACTCCTGCTCCTGCGGTTGATTCAGCCGCCCGGACGCGCCCTGCTCGGGCTGCTCGCGCGGCGCGCTCGGCGAGCCGCGCCGGGCGCGCAGGTCCGCTTCCTGCTGATGAACGCCTACGGCGTGGGCGGCACGATCCGCACGACGTTCAACACGGCGGGCTGGCTGGCGCGCACGCGCGGCGTCGAGGTGATCAGCGTGGTGCGGGGGCGTGAGACACCCGCGCTCCCGTTTCCGGACGCAGTGGAGCTGAGCTACGTCGACGACCGGCTCGCGCCGGTCGGGCTCGTGCGGCGAGTCCTGCGCGGGCTGCCGAGCGTGCTCATCCATCCCGAGGACTACGCCTTCAGCGGCGCGAGCCTGCTCACCGACATCAGGCTGGCGAGGCGCCTCGGCTCACTCCCACCGTGCGTGCTGATCACCACGCGCCCGGGGCTCAACGTCGGGGTCCCCGGACTCGTGCCGGACGGCGTGACGCTGGTCGCGCAGGAGCACATGAACTACCTCTCGCACCGGCCGGGCCTGCGCGCCCAGATCGAGCGCGCCTACCCAAGGCTCGACGCGCTGGCCGTGCTCACCGCGGGCGACGAGCGCGACTACTCGCGGCTGCTCGCCGGGAGCGGCACCAAGGTCGTGCGCATCCCCAACGCGCTGCCGGCCGCCGAGGGCCCGCTGTCGACGCTCGACGCAAAGCTCGTGGTGGCCGCCGGCCGGCTGCGGCTGCAGAAGGGCTTCGACCTGCTCATAGACGCCTGGGCGCGTGTGGGCGCCGCTCACCCGGACTGGCGGCTGCGCATCTACGGCTCCGGCGAGGAGCGCGCGTCGCTGGTCGGGCTGATCGACCGGCTGGGGTTGCAGGATCAGGTGTCGCTGATGGGCACGAGCAATCGGCTGCAGGAGGAGCTCGCCAAGGGCTCGATCTTCGCGCTCAGCTCGCGCTACGAGGGCTTCGGCCTCGTGATCCTCGAGGCGATGAGCCGCCGGCTGCCGGTGGTCACCTTCGACTGCCCGCGCGGGCCCGGCGAGCTCGTCAGCGACGGCGAAGATGGCATCGTGGTGCCGAACGGAGACGTGGACGCCATGGCACGCGCGCTGATCGAGCTGATCGAGGACGAGGACGAGCGGCGCCGCTACGGCGCGGCGGCGCCGGCCAAGGCACACGAGTACGACATCGCGACCGTCGGTCCCCACTGGGACGCCCTGCTGGACGAGCTGACATGACCCGCGCGATCGTGTTCGCCACCGCCCCCGCGGCGGACGGCGGCGTTGCCGCGGCGCTGCGCTTCGAGGACGGCACGCCGCTCGAGCGGCTGCTCGGGCAGCTCGCCTCCGATGGTGTGAGCACCACGCACGTGATCACGCGGCCGGCGCTGGCCGCCGCGATGGCGTCGCTCCTGTCGAGCGAGGGCGTGCGGGTGCATCCATCCGCCGACCGCGCGGACGACCTGCGGGCTGTGGCCGCGATCGCGCGTGGAGAAGGCGCCGAGGGGCTCGTGCTGCTCGGCGGCGAGCTCGTCACGCAGCCCGCGGTGCTCGACCGGCTCGGCGCCGGCACCGCCGCGCTCACGCTCGGCAAGCGCCCCGACGACCCGGCGTTCCCGCTGCGCGCGCTGCGCGGCCGCGTGCGCGCCGCGGCCAGCCCCTACCACTGGGTGGGCACGACGAGCGGCTTCTTCGGCAATGTGCTGCGGGTGGACCCGGCGGACGTGCCGGCGCTGGCCGCCGCCGCCGAGCGCCTGGCTGGGCTCGTGAGCGAGCCGCTACCCGAGGGCTGGCCCGAGGAGCTCGAGCGCAAGCAGCTCGAGCCTGCGGCAGCCGAGGACGTGCTCGCGCTGCTCGTCACCGCGCTCGTTCGCGACGGCACAGTCGTTGCCGCCCGCGACGCCCGGGCGCTGTTCTGGGCGCGCCCGTCGTCCAAGGCGCGCTCAGAGCAGGCGGCGGGCGAGCTGACAGGCTTCGACGAGGAGAAGGCCCGGCTCGCAGCGGCGGTGAAGTCGGCCGACGGCTTCTTCACGACCTTCTTCGTCAGCCCCTACTCGCGCTACGTCGCACGCTTCGCCGCACGGCTCGGGCTCACGCCCAACCAGGTCACGGTGCTGTCGATGTGCGTAGGCATAGTGGCCGCCGCGGCCTTCGCGACGGGCAAGCGCTGGGGCCTCGTCGGCGGCGCGCTGGTGCTGCAAGTGGCGTTCATGCTCGACTGCGTCGACGGCCAGCTCGCGCGCTACACGCGCAGCTTCTCCCGTTTCGGCGCCTGGCTCGACTCCGTCTTCGACAGGCTGAAGGAGTACCTCGTGTACGCCGGGCTCGCGATCGGCTCGACGCGCGGCTTCGGCGTCGACGTGTGGGCGCTCGCCGCCGGCGCGCTCAGCCTCCAGACCATCCGCCACATGCTCGAGTTCTCCTACTGGGACGTCCACTATGCGGCGCTCGAGAGCGTGCCGCAGCCGCCGCTCGAACAGCCGGGCGATCGCCCCGGCGCGCCGCCGGGCGGGCTCGCCACCGTCGCGCGCGCCCCGGCAGCGGTGCACGACACGGACAGTCTCGCCTCGCGCGCGCTCGGCCTCTCGCGCCTGCTCGACCGGCCGCCCGGCGTCCACTGGCTCAAGAAGATGATCGTGTTCCCGATCGGCGAGCGCTTCGCCGTGATCTCGCTTACGGCGGCGCTGTTCACCCCGCGCACCACGTTCATCGTGCTGCTCGTGTGGGGCGGCGTCGGCGGCGTCTACTCGCTGGCCGCGCACCTGACGCACACCATCGCGCGCCGCGCCGCGGTGCCGGAATCAGCCGCCGCGTTCCTCGCCGCGCTGCGCGACGACGGCTTGCTCGCGCGCGCGGCGGCCGCGCGCATTCACGCGCGCTCGCGCTTCGACTGGCTCGTGCCGGGCGTGGTCCGCGCGCTCGAGTACGGCCTGCTCCTGCTCACGGCGCTGCTCGCCCACGGGCACGCCACGCGCGCCTGCTTCGCCCTGCTCGCGGTACTCGCCTTTCACCACTACGACACGGTGTACCGTCTCCGCCAGCAGGGCGCGCCCCCGCCGGCCTGGGTGAGCGTCGCGGGAGGCGGCTGGGATGGGAGGATCATCCTGGCTTGGATAGCGCTGCTCGTGGCCGTGACCACCGCCGGAATGGCCGTGGCGGCAGTGCTGCTGGCGCTCCTGTTCGGGGGCGAGAGCGTGTCGAGCTGGACCCGGGCGGCCCGGGCCGACCAACCACTTACCTACGCCGACGAGGAGGACGACAACGAATGATCGGGATGGTGCTGGCGGCCGGAGCCGGTAGACGGCTTCAGCCGCTCACCGACGACCTGCCCAAGACGCTGCTCCAGATCGACGACGAGCGCTCAATCCTGGACCTGGCGATCGCCAACCTCAAGCAGGTCGGGATCGACGACGTGGTGGTGGTCACCGGCTTCGCTGCCGCGCGCGTGCACGAGCGCAAGCCCGAGCTCGAGCGGCGCTACGGCGTCAGGCTCGAGCTGCTCGAGAACCCCAAGGCCGAGGAGTGGAACAACGCCTACTCGCTCTGGTGCGCGCGCGACATGTTCGCCGACGGGGTCCTGCTCGTGAACGGCGACACCGTGCACCCGGCGGCCGTGGAGGAGCGACTGCTCGCCTCGCGTGGTGAGGACATCGTGATCGCGATCGACGACGATCTCGGCAGGCTCGCCGAGGAGGCGATGAAGGTGGAGTTGTCGGAAGAGGGCTTTCTGCGTCGCATCACGAAGCAGATGTCCATGGCGGACGCCCGCGGCGAGTACATCGGGCTCACGCTCATCGAGCCGGCGGCCGCTGGGCGGCTGGCCGACGCCCTCGAGGCCACTTGGCAGCGCGACCCGCAGCTCTACTACGAGGACGGCTTCCAGGAGTTCGTCGACCGCGGTGGCACGGTGGGCACGGCGCCGATCGGCGCGCTGGACTGGGTCGAGGTGGACGACCACGACGACCTCGGCCGGGCGCGGGAGCTTGCGTGCCGCTACTAGCCCGCATGCTTGCCGCCCCGATGGCGGTGGAGATCGGACCCGGCGCGGTGGCGGGCCTCGGCACGCTGCTGGCCGACCGCCGCATCTCGAGCGGTGGCCACGTGGCCGTGGCGGTCGGTCCCGGCTACGGCGACGAGATCGCGTCGGTGGTGGACCCGGCGATCGAGAACTGCGACATCCTGCGCGTCGGCGAGGGCGGCACGCTCGCCTCGGCGCTCGACCTCGCCGACCGCCTGCGCAAGCAGTTCTACGACGCTGTCGTGGGCATCGGCGGCGGCGGCACGCTCGACGTGGCCAAGCACGCGGCGAGCCTCGTCGGCCTGCCGATGGTCGCCGTGGCCACGAGCCTGTCACACGACGGCATCGCCTCGCCGGTGTCATCGCTCTCGCACGACGGACAGAAGGCCTCCTACGGCGTGCAGATGCCGGTGGCCGTGCTGGTGGACCTCGACTACGTGCGCACGAGCCCGGTGCAGATGCGCCGCTCCGGCGTCGGTGACGCGGTGAGTAACCTGTCGGCCGTGGCGGACTGGCGGCTCGCCCAACGCGAGCGCGGCGAGCCCGTGGACGGCCTCGCGGTCGCGCTCGCGCACACGGGCGCCGAGGCGGTGCTGCGCGGCGAGGGCGGCGTGGACGACGACGACTTCCTGGTGGTGCTCGCCGAGGCCCTGGTGCTGTCCGGCCTCGCGATGGCCACGGCAGGCAGCAGCCGCCCCTGCAGCGGCGCCGACCACGAGATCGTGCACGCGATCGACCACCTCTTCCCGGACAGCGGCCTGCACGGCGAGCTCGCGGGCGTGGGCGCGCGCTTCGCCGCGCACCTGCAGGGCGACCCGGCGCTGGCCGCAGAGCTCGACGCCTGCCTCGCGCGCCACGAGCTGCCGCGCACACACCGCGACCTCGGCCTGAGCGACGAGCAATTTGCGCGCGCCGTGGCGTACGCGCCGTCCACCCGCCCCGACCGCTTCACCATCCTCGAGCACCTCGACCTCGACGAGGAGGCGATTCTCGATCACGTCAACTCGTACGCCGACGCCGTCGCTGGCTGAGGTCAGGGCCGTCGGCCAGCCGGCCGAGATCTTCGACCGCCACAGCGCAGAGCACTGGGCGGGGCGGCTCTACATGCGCAAGCTCTCGCCGTACCTGACGCGCGCGTTGCTGCCCACGCGCATCTCGCCGAACGTGGTCACAGGGCTGATGACCGTGGTGGGCCTGGCGGCGGCCGGGCTGCTCAGCCTGAACGGCGTGCTCGCGGCGGCCGGCGCCGTGCTTCTGATCCAGCTCCAGCTCCTGCTCGACTGCTCCGACGGCGAGCTCGCGCGCGTGCGCGGCCAGTCCTCGCCCGCGGGCATCTACCTCGACCGCATCGGCCACTACGTCACCGAGGCCGCACTGCCGATCGGGCTCGGCATACGCGCGGACGGTGGCTGGCACTCGCTCGGCGGCTGGACCACGCTCGGGCTCGTGCTCGCCGTCCTCGTACTGCTGATCAAGACCGAGACCGTGCTCGTCAACGTCGCGCGCGCGGAATACGGCCACGCCAAGGCCGAGGACGTGCCGTCGGTGGCGGCGCCGCGGGGCGGCCTGCTGCGCCGGCTCAGGCGCGCTGCAAGCGCTCTGCCGTTCTTCCGCGCCTTCGTCGCCGTGGAGTTCTCATTGCTAGCCTTCGCCGCTGCAATCGTGGATGCCGCCGCGGGGGATCAAACCGGCTCGCGCGCACTCGTGATTGTTCTGCTGCCGGTGGGTGTCGTGACGCTCGTCGGCCACCTCGTAGCGATTCTCTCCTCCGACCGACTACGGTGACCACACGGCGCGCCACACTTTTAGCGAGCAATGAGCACTACCTCGGCTGAAGAAAAACGCCGCACCAGCGCCATCGCCGCCGAACGCGAGGCGCTCGAGCAAGGGCATCTCGTACCTGAGGCCAACCGCGACGACGAGTACGCGGAGCGCCACGTCTACCTGCCGCACAAGGTCGGCCTGCCGCCGATGCGGCACTACCTCGACCTCGTCTGGAAGCGGCGCGAGTTCGCGCTCGAGCTGTCGCGCACGACGATGCGCGCCAAGCATTTCGACACCGCCTTCGGCCAGCTCTGGCTGCTGCTCAACCCGCTGCTCTTGGGTGTCGTCTACTTCCTGCTGATCGACCTGATCCGCCAGCACCCGCGGCCGCTCGCCTTCTTCGCGCACCTGCTCGGCGGCCTGTTCCTCTACCAGGTGCTCCAGACCGGGGCCACCGAGGGCTCTACCTCCGTGGTGCGCGGCGGCGGGCTGATCCTCAACACGGCCTTCCCGCGCACGCTCCTGCCGCTCGCCTCGATGGCCACGTCGTTCAAGCGCTTCCTGCCGACGATGCTCGTCTGGCTCGTGATCCACTTCGCGGCCGGCGGCGGGCTCTCGATCAACATGCTCTGGGGAATCCCGATCGTCGTGATGGTCACCGTGTTCTCGACGGGCGTGGCGATGTTCTGCGGCGCGCTGCAGGTGTACTTCCGCGACCTCTCGAGCTTCCTGCCCTACGTGCTGCGGATCTGGATGTACATCTCGCCGATCCTCTACCAGTGGCGCGAGGTGCCGGCCCACGTCAGGCACTGGCTGCTGCTCAACCCGATGGCGTCGATGCTCGCCTCGTGGAGCGACGTCCTCAACTTGGAGAAGGCGCCGGATCCCAACCTGATGCTGATCGGCACCGCCTGGGCGATCGTCGGGCTGGTCGCCGGCGCCCTGTTCTTCATCTCGCGGGAGCGCGACTTTGCAGTCCGGATCTGACACGAGCATCAAGGTCGAGGACGTCTCGATCACCTACCGCACGGCGTACGAGAAGATCCCGACCCTGCGCACGACGCTGCTGCGGCTCGGCCGGCGCGAGAAGCTGGTGCGCGAGATCGAGGCGGTGAAGGACGTCTCGTTCGCGGTCGAGCGCGGCACGGTGCTCGGCATCGTCGGCGCCAACGGGGCGGGCAAGTCCACGCTCGTACGCACGATCGCGGGGATCCTGCCGCCCACCGAGGGGCGCGTCGAGGTCGCCGGCCGCGTGAGCACGCTGCTCGCGCTCGGCGTCGGCTTCAACCGCGAGCTGAGTGGCCGCGAGAACGTGATCCTGGGCGGCCTCGCCGCCGGGCTTCACAAGGAGGAGCTCGACGAGAAATACGAGGAAATCGTGGACTTCGCCGAGCTCGAGGAGTTCATGGATCTGCCGATGCGGGCGTACTCATCGGGCATGTACGGCCGGCTCGCCTTCTCGGTCGCGATCCATATGGACCCCGACATCCTGCTGATCGACGAGGCGCTGTCGGTGGGCGACGCCAAGTTCCGCCGCAAGTCGTTCGAGCGCATGCGCGAGCTGTGTGCCGAGCACCGGACGATTGTGCTCGTCAGCCACGCCTTCGGCTCGATCCGCGACCTCTGCCACCAAGCCGTCTGGATGAACAAGGGCCACATGGAGATGTGGGGCGAGGCGAATGACGTCGTCGATCACTACCGCGACTTCCTTGGGGTCAAGGAAGATCGGACGGATAAGGAAGACCTCTAAGGGTCCACAGTCCACGGTCCACAGTCCACAGACCTGTCGACTGTGGACCGTCGACCGTGGACTAGCCCTTTAGGGCTCGCCACACGCGCTCGCCGTTGGCAGGCATGTCGATGTCCTTCACGCCGAACGGCTGAAGCGCGTCGACGACGGCGTTGTGGACGGCGGGTGTGGCGCCGATCGTGCCTGACTCGCCGATGCCCTTCGCCCCGAGGGGGTTGAGCGGAGTCTCGGTGACCATCTCCACGCGCTCGAACGAGGGCATCTCCGCCGCCGAGGGGAACGCGTAGCCGACGAAGGTGCCGGTCACCGGGTTGCCCTCGCTGTCGTACATGACCTCCTCGAACAGCGCCTGTGCGATGCCGGTGGCCACCCCGCCGTGCACCTGGCCGTCGGCCACGACCGGGCTGATGATCGTGCCCGCGTCGTCGACCGCGATGTGGCGGAGCAGCTCGACGCCGCCGGTCTCGGTATCGACCTCGACCACGGCGACGTGCGCGCCGAACGGGAAGGAGGGAGCGTCGGCCTTGAAGTCGGTCTCGACGCTGAGCTCCTGCAGCCTGCCGTCGCCGTCGAGCCGCGCGGCGAGCTCGCCCCACGACAGCCCTGACTGCGGGGCGCCGGCCACCTCGAAGCGGCCGTGCTGCGCGTCGAGCACGATGTCGTCCGGGTTCGCCTCGATCAGGTCCGCGACGAGTCGCCGCGCCTTCTCGACGAGCTCCTCGGACGCCTGCGCGGCCGCGGCGCCGCCGATCTGCGTCGACTTCGAGCCGTAGGTACCGGTCCCGCGGGCCACCTGGTCGGTGTCTCCCTTGATCACGGTGACCGAGTCCACCGGCAGCCCGAGCCGCTCGGCGGCGATCATCGCGAACGTGGTCTCGTGGCCCTGGCCGTGCGAGAACGAGCCGGTGCGCAGGTAGGCCTGGCCGTCGCCGTCGATGTGCACGGCTCCGAACTCGGACTCGGCCAATCCGTTTGTCACCTCGACGTACGTCGAGAGCCCGATGCCGAGCTGCTTGGGATCGCCGTTGTCGCGGCGCTCCTGCTGCTGCGCGCGCAGGTCGTCGTAGCCCGCGACCTCGAGTGCCTTGTCGAGCGCGCCCTCGTAGTCGCCGATGTCGTAGGTGGCGCCGGACGCGGTGGTGAACGGGAACTCGTCAGGCTGGATGAAGTTCAGGCGGCGGAGCTCCGCGGGGTCGAGCCCGAGCTCCGCGGCGAACATGTCCACCGCGCGCTCGATCACCTGCGTCGCCTCAGGCCGGCCGGCGCCGCGGAAGGCGCCGATCGTGGTCTTGTTCGTCGTGACCGTGGTGATGTCGACGCCGATCTTCGGAATCTTGTAGACGCCGCTCGCCATCATCGCGGTGAGGTTGGGCAGGAAGGCCCCGAGGCCCGGGTACCCGCCCGCGTCCGCGAGGATGTTCAGCCGGTACGCCTCGATCTTGCCCTCGCGGGTGCCGCCGATCTTGAAGTCGATGACCATGGAGCGGCCCTGGTTCATCGCGACCATGTTCTCGCTGCGGGACTCGACCCAGCGCACGGTGCGCCCGGTCTCGCGGGCGAACCAGCAGATCAGGATGTCCTCGACGTTCAGGCCCTTGGCGCCGAAGCCGCCGCCGACATCCGGGCCGACCACGCGCACGTCCTTCGGGTCCATGCCGAGGTTCATCGCGAGGCCGTCGCGGTCCTGGTGGGGCGTCTGGGTTGAGAGCCAGGCGGTGAGCCTGCCGTTCTCGTCGACCATGGCGGCGGAGGCGCGCGGCTCGAGCGGGCTGGCGGCGAGCCGCTGACTCACGAGCGTGCCCTCCACGACCGCCTCGCAGCCCTCGAACAGCTCGTCGTCGGACTGCTGCGCGGGGATCTTGATGCAGACGTTGGTCCCGACGTCGGGGAAGAGCACCGTCTCGTCCTTCAACGCTTCGCGCGGGTCGAGCACGACGGGAAGGTCCTCGTAGTCCACGTAGATCAGCTCGGCGGCGTCCGCGCCCTCGGCTTGCGTGTCGGTGAGGATCGCCGCGACGATGTCGCCCGCGAAGCGCACGGTGTCGGATGCGATGAATGGCCGGTGCATGCCCTCATCGATGCCGAGGAACGGCGGTAGCGGATTCTTGTCGAGGCCGATGTCCGCCGCCGTGAACACCTGCGTGTTCGGCAGCGCGCGCGCCTCCGACACGTCGATGCCCGTGATGCGCGCGTGCGCAATGGGCGAGCGCACGAAGGTGAGGTGCAGCGCATTGTCGAGCGCCATGTTGTCGACGTAGCGTCCCTGCCCTCGGAGAAAGCGCGGGTCCTCCTTGCGCCGGACCCGCTGTCCGATCACGTTAGCCATGGCGCGGGAGTCTGCCACGCGAGGTCGCTCGGCGGCAAGAAGGCCGCTCCGGGGCCGCGCCCAGAGCGTGCCTTTCATGCACGGATTTCATGCCCCGCGGGGCTCGCGGAGCGCGTCGGCGAGCTCGCCGCGGGAGGCGATGCCGAGCTTCTGGTAGGCGTGGGTCAGCTGGAGCTCCACCGTGCGGAGGGTGACGAACAGGGATTCCGCGATCTCGCGGTTGGTATTGCCGCGGCTCGCGAGCTCGGCCACCCGCAGCTCCGACGGGGTGAGGGCGTCCCGCCCGTCGGCCGGGTCCTTGCGCGGCCGGCCGCCGCTGGCCACCAGCTCGGCGCGTGCCTGGACCACGAGGGCAACCGCTCCGCAGCCCATTGCCAGCTCGCGCCCGCGGCGCAGCGGGTAGCGCGCGTCCTGATTCCGGCCGGCGAGCCGCAGGGCGGTGCCGAGCTCCACGTGCGCGGCGGCTCGTTCGAGCTGCGCGGGCGAGCGCTCGAGCACGCCCACCGCCTCGCGCAGCGCGTCCAGCCGTTGCTCGCCCGCGGACAGCTTTGCCACCGTGCGCAGCGCCGCCCCGATCGGCCGCGGCGCGCCGTAGGTGCGCGCGAGCCGGAGCTCCTCCTGCGCCAGCTCGTGCGCCTCCGCCGCGCGGCCCACGCCCGCCAGCGCGAGCGCGGCCTCGGAGCGCCAGCTCGAGAGTCCCGGGTTGACCGTGCCCGACTTCACCATGAGCTCGCCGAAGCGGGCGACGGCGAGTGCCTCGGCCGGGTCGCCGGCGGCGATCGCGAGGCGAGCCCGGGCGCTTGCGATCGGCTCGAAGAAGGGCGCCTCCGGCAGCTCGCCCGCCAGCCCGTTGCGCTCGATCAGCGCACGCGCCTCGTCCAGCTCGCCGCGCTGCACGAGCGCGTTGACGAGGAAGGCCACCGCCCACGGGTTCATCCCCACCCAGCCGGCGGCGCTCCCGATCGCGAGGGCCGTGCGTGCGTGCGAGATGGCGAGCGCCACGTCGCCGCCCGTCAGGTACGCGTGCGAGGCGCAGATCGAGGCGCAGGCCAGGCCCCACAGCGAGCCGCGGCGCCGCACGTCCGCGAAGGCCTTGTCCAGGTGCTGTGCGGCGCGGTCCGGCCGGTCGGCGGCCACGAGCGCGTGGATTGCCAGGTAGCACGCCGGCGAGTCCGCGGTCTCCTCGTCGAGCAGCCGGCCCTCGGCCAGCGCCCGCTCGGCCAGCTCCACCGTCTCGCGCGCCGAGGCCCCGGCCGCCGCCGATTCCATCGCCATGTTGGCGAGCAGTACGAGCTCCGCGGCGCTCGAGCCCTCGAGGCCGGCGAGCCTGCCGATGCGCTCTGGGATGTGGCCGCGCACGGCGAAGTCCTCGCGCGCGGACGCGATCGCGTCGGTCTCGAGGCGCAGTCGCAGCTCGTCGTCGTGGCCGTCTAGGTCGGCGATCGCGTTGTCGAGGAGCGTCACGGCGTCGGCAGAGCAGCCGCGGCGCGTGAGCAGGGAGCCAAGCACGCGCGCGGTTTCGGCCCGTTCCCGCGGCGAGGACTCGAGCTCCAGCGCGCGGCGCAGGTGCGTGTCCGCCTCGGGATCTCCCATGCTGGCCTGCGCCGAGCCGAGCTCGCGCAGCAGGTCGGGGTCCGCGCCGGCATCGGTGCCCTCCGCGATCGCGCGCCGCAGGAAGCAGATGGCGCTCTCGG
The DNA here is from genome assembly GCA_036494715.1 of Thermoleophilaceae bacterium. Classification (GTDB taxonomy): domain Bacteria; phylum Actinomycetota; class Thermoleophilia; order Solirubrobacterales; family Thermoleophilaceae; genus JAICJR01. The sequence continues at coordinate 60,490 of DASXNY010000007.1, read as the reverse complement.
GCGCACCTGCATGCAGCGCGTCCGTCGCGGCGCCACGCAGCGCGCGCACGACGATCTGGTCCCCGGCGGGCTCGCAGGCCAAGAGCTGTGCGGCGATCTGGTCGCTCGTCGCGCCGCGGTGTGCCAGCAGCTCGGCGGCCCTGCGGTGCCAGAGCGTGCGGTCGGCGGGCGCGAGGCTCTCGTACACGGCCGAGTGCACGAGCGGATGGGCAAAGCGCAGCGGCGTCCCCTGGTCGAGCAGGTCAGCGAGCTGAAGCCTGTGCGCCGCGGCCTCGACGTCCGCCGTGTCGAGTTCCACGAGCTGGCCGATGTTGCGGATGCTCGCGTCGGCGCCGAGGATGGTCGCGGCGTGTGCAACGTCGGCCGCCTCCTGGCCAACCCGCGCGAGCCTCAGCCGCACCATCCGGTGTACGTTCGCGGGCAGCATCCCGGCAACGCGGGCGGCGTGTGCCGCCGTCGGCGCAACGCCGGCGCTCTGCACCTCCCTCAGCAGCTCGATGAGCAGGAACGGGTTGCCGCGCGACATCAGCACGCACTCGTCGGCGAAGTCGGGGTCGACGGGTCCGGCCAGCAGGTCGTGCACCAGCGCCGCGGCTGCGTCGTAGCTCAGGTTGGCGAGCGGCATGACCTCGGAGGCGGCGCGCAGGGCGAGCAGCTCCGGGTTCGCGTCGTCCTCGCTGGCGGTCGCGGTCGCCACCAGCAGCACCGGCAGGTCGCTCAGGCGCAGCGCCAGGTATGCGAGCCAGCGCTGGGAGGGGGCGTCGACCAGATGCGCGTCATCGATCCCGATGACGAGCGGGCCGCGCTGGGCGAGGTTGGCCACGAGCCAGTAGAGACCGTGCATCACCATGGCCGGAACGCCGTTGGCGCGCTGGGGCTCCGGGTCCCTGCCCAGCACTGCCGCGGACATGCCGGCGGCACCGGTGAGGAGAGCGTCGCGGTCCGCCATCGTCCGCAGGCAGGGCTCGAACAGCTCGCGCACGGCCAGCCAGGGGGGCTCGCCGCCGGTGCTCATGCCGATCGCCCGCAGCACCGTGAAGTCGCGCTCGACCGCCAGCTCGCTGGTCGCGTTCAGCAGGGTGCTCTTGCCTACCCCGGCTGCACCGTCGATCACTACCGCGCCGCCCGTGGAGCGGGGCAGGGCGTCGATCAGCGCGAGCAGCCGAGCGCGCTCGTCGTCGCGCTCGAGCAGGGGGCTGCTCAACCCATCCGTGAGTGAAGCTGGGGTCTGCGGCTCAAGCATCCGGAAATCCGCCGACACCCAGCGTATGTCGAGTTGACCCTTTGGGGTAGGGGGGATTTTCAGGTGATGTTGACTTCGGCCGCGAAGCCGTCGCCATCTGCTGCGGGCCGGCGAATCGCCGTGCCGGCACGGCCGAGCTCGCGCAGCTCGTCCCAGGCGGGCCAGTCGAATTCGCGGCGCTCCCACTCGGGCGTCTGCCAGCGCAAGCGGTCCGCCAGCTCGGCCGCCTCACGGCCCGACTCCCACGGCGGCTCGCCGTCGAGCGTCTCGCGCAGGTCGGCCAGCGCGGCGGCGACGTTGGCCTCGTTCAGCTCGAAGATCTCCTGCCACATCGCCGGGTCGGCGCGCGCCACGCGCGTGATGTCGCGGAAGGCGCCGCCGGAGAGCGCCGCGGCCAGTCCCGGCGAGTCGTGCCGCCGGATCGCAGCCGCCAGCGCCGCGGCCACCACGTGGGGCGCGTGGCTCGTCTGGGCGACGGCCAGGTCGTGCTCGCGCGGGTCGCAGACGATCAGACGGGCGTCGAAGGCGTCGAACAGCTCGCCGAAGCGGCAGAGCAGGTCGGGGGGTGCCGTCGGCGACGGCGGGCAGACGGCCCAGGTGGTGCCGTCGAGCAGGTCGGCGCGGGCAGCGGCCCAGCCGCTGGTCTCGGCGCCGGCGAGGGGGTGGCTTGGCAAATAGCGGTCTTCGCCCGTCACCGCGCTGGCGATGGGTGCTTTCACCGAGGCCACGTCCGTCACGAGGACGTCTTCGTCGGCGGCCAGAACGGCGGCGATGACCGAGGCTGTGTTCTTGGGCGGGGTGGCTACCACGACCAGCTCGGCTTGCTTCGCCAGTTCCTCCACCGAGCCGGCTATCTGGATCCCGGCGTCGGCCGCCTCGACCGCGGTGCCCTTCGTGCGCGTGAGCGCGAGCGCCTCCCATCGCTCCGGCAGCTCGATCAGCCGCCGCGCGATCGAGCCGCCGATCAGGCCGAGGCCGACCACCCCCACCCGGACGGGGGTCACGGCTCGATCTTGCCGAGCATCTGCTCGTAGGCGGCCGCGACGCCGCTGCCGTCGACGCGGTGCTGCTCCGGCCGCCCGGGGTCCTCCGGGAACGAGCCGAGGAAGCGGGTGACGCTCTGGAAGCGGAGCACCCCCAACACGGCGTCCCGCAGATGCCCCTCCCGGATGTGGCCCTCGCACTCGATGTAGAAGATGTACTCGCCGAGCAGCTCCTTCGTCGGGCGCGACTTGATCGCGGTGAGGTTGATGTCGCGCAGCGCGAACTCCTGGAGCAGGCGCACGAGGCTGCCGGGCTCGTCGTGGCTCGGCCGGAAGGAAAAGGCCGAGCGGTCCTTGCCGGTGGGCTCCGGACAGTTCGTCCTCAGCACGACGAAGCGCGTGGTGGCGCGCTCGTCGTCCTCGATCCGCTCGCGCTCGACTCGCAGGCCGTACATCTCGCCGGCCACCGGCGGGCCGATCGCGCCCCAGCCTTCACGCGGCGACTCCGCCAGGTCGCGGCAGGCGCCCGCCGTGCTCGACGCCTCGCGCGTCTCGACGCCGGTTTCCTCGATGAAGCGTGAGCACTGCGCCAACCCGAACACGTGGCTCGTGACGCCCACCAGCGGCAGCTTGTCCTCCGGTGTGCGGAAGAGCGTGAACGACACCGGCAGCACGCGCTCGCCGGAGATCATGCAGCGCGTGGTCTGGAGCAGCAGCTCGTCGAGGTTGGCCGGCACCGGCCCCTCGAGGCTGTTCTCGAACGCCACCACGCCCGCCGCCGCCTCACCCGACTCAACGGACTGCACCACGTCCCGCACGCTCCCGAGCGGCACGAGCTGCTCGCCGGCGCGAGCGAGATCCAGCGCGGCCTGGTGCGTGAACGTCCCCTCGGGCCCGAGGTAGGTGAGCGAGGCCATGGGCGGAATCCTGGCGGATCCCTGAACCATTTGCCCGGCCGGGGCAGGGAAAAGGTTCAGAGGTTTGCCTTAAGTCTCGCCACGACCGCCTCGAGGATCGCCTGGACATGAGCCGGTTCGTAGCGCACCTGCTCGTAGGTGAAGCGCAGCGAAGTGAGGCCCGCAGCCAGGTGCCGCTGGTCCCTCACTCGATCCTTGGCCTGCTGCGAGGGGGTGCGGTGGTAGCGGAGCCCGTCGGTCTCGACGATCAGCCCGATGTCCGGCCAGTAGAAGTCGACGCGAGCCTCGCTCACATAGCGGCGCGTCTCTGGGAGAGGGAGGTCGGTCCTGCGGACGATTGCCAGGAACCAGCGTTCGAGCTTCGAGATCGGTGGCGCGGAAGGTCCGGCGGTCGAGTGTTCTGCGCAGCTCAACCACACCAGGCCGGTTCGCGAATCCCTCCAGCGCGAGCCGCAGCGCTTCTGGGTCCACCAGCCCGCGCTTGTCTGTCTCACTTATTGCTGCTTCTAGCCGGTCGCGCGAAAGCGTGGTGGCGAGGTCGACCAGCGTAGGAACTACGGCAATTACGGGGATGCCGAGTTGCTCCGTCACGTCGCCGGCACGCAGCACGCGGCGATGGACGATTAGGCCCGGGTGCCGCGCCCGCCGCTGGGCGGGAACCGACACCTCGATCACCCTGCGAGGCCTGCCAATCCCCCAGAGCGCGGCGGCGCTGCTGTGGCTCAAAGCCGCTCCAGCACCGCACGCCAAGACCGCGGCCATCCACCAGCCCTCCTGCGTCAGCTGCGGCCGGCCAACTGCGTACACGCCCGTGAAGACAGGATGGAGCCGCCCCATGCTGATCCGGTGGTCGATCGCGCTTCGACTGAGCCCCAGCTCGAGCAGTTGCCAGCGCGCCACGACTCCGTGTTGTCTGCCGATCAGATTCCAGATCGCTTTCGCGATCTCCTGAACTGTTTGCCCCGCCATGGCAGGTAAAGCGTTCAGCCATCGCAAATCCGCCCCCCTGAGCCGGTAGAGTCAGCGGGCCGGATGGCAGCCGCCACGCGTCCCAAAACGGCGCCCCGGGCGCTCTCCGACGGCCTCCTCGCGCGGGTGCGCCGCTCATTGCCGGCAGTGGCCGTCATCGTCGGCGTTCCGCTGCTGCTCTGGCTCCTCTACAAGCCGAGCTACGTCAACTTCGACGCGCGCTACTCGCTGCTCTGGGCGCGCGACATCCTGCACGGCAAGACGCCCGACTACACGGCCGTCTTCGCGCCCACGCCGCACCCGCTGCAGACGCTCGTGAGCTTCCCCGTCCTGCTCGCGGGCGACAGCTCCGCCAAGGTGATGGTGGCGCTCACGTTGCTCGCGCTCGGCTTCCTCACCTGGCTCGTCTACCGGCTGGGGACGGAGCTCTGGAACCCGGCCGCGGGCATCGTCGCGGCCGTGGTGGTCGCGACCAGGCCCACCATCGACCGCTTCGCGCTGATCGGCTACCAGGACCTCGCTTTCGCGGCGCTCGTCGTCTGGGCCTTGCTGCTCGAGACGCGCAAGCCCAAGCGCGGCCCGGCGGTCCTCATCGTGCTCGCTCTGGCCGGACTGATGCGCCCCGACGCCTGGCTGCTCTCGCTGCTCTACGTCGCATATCTCTGGAAGGACCTCGAGCCACGCAAGCGCGCCCAGCTCACCGCCCTCGCCCTGGCCGCGCCCATCCTCTGGATCGCGCAGGACTGGATCATCACCGGCCAGCCGCTCCACTCCCTGCACGGGACGAAGACGCTCGCCGGCGAGGTCAACCGCCGCCGGCCAGCGCTCAGCATCCCCAAGCGCACCGCCTGGTACTACAAGCTGCTGCTGCTCTGGCCGCTCGCGCTCGGCGTGCCGATCGGCCTGGCGTTCGCGTGGTTCCACGCGCGCCGCCGCTTCGCGCTGCTCGTCGCCACGGCCGCCGCGCTCACACTCTGGATCGTCGCCACCTCGATCATCGGCCTGTCACTGATCCAGCGCTACCTCGTCACGCCCGGCGCACTCCTCGCCGTCGTTTACGGCGTCGGCGTGTTCGGGTGGATGAGGTTGAGGCCGGACCAGAGCAGAAGGGCCTGGCAGGTCGCCGGCATCGTCGCGCTCGCCGCCTCGATCGCCTACATCCCCGCGCAGGCGAAGAAGCTCAAGTCGATCAAGCACACGATGCGCAGCGAGGCCCGCAACTACGCCGACCTCAAGCTCGTCGGCAACTCAGCCGTTGTGCGGGCCAAGTTCCAGCAGTGCGGCTCGATCTCGACGATCGGCCACAAGGCGATGCCCGACCTGCGCTACTGGCTCGACGGCAGGCCGAAGTCGATCGACCTCGTGGAGGGCTCGAAGACGAAGGTCGGCGCGCTGATGCTCGAGCCGCGCCCGACCAAGCAGATGTGGACGTTCGACCGCCAGCACTTCGCCAAGGTCAAGCCTCCGCCCGGCTACACGCGCATCTACGAGAACCACTCGTGGGCGGTCTACTCGAAGCCCGGCTGCGCGGGCGGCAGGCTCGCCGCGGCGCCCGGCGGCGACGTCCAGGCCGACCCCGGCTAGGTCCCAGCCGGCAGCGGGTTCGCGCAGGGCGCGAGCCGGCACGGGTAGAAGATCCACGCGCGCAGGTCGCCCTGGGGATCGAACAGGTAGGCGCCGTCGCCGATCCCCTTCGAGTCGTTCTCGTTCGGGAACAGCGGACTGGGCCGGCCCCAGTAGAAGATGGTCGCGGTGCTCCTGCCCTTGCCGACGTGGACCGTGATGCGCGTGTTGGGCTGCACCACCGTGCCCGCGGCGAAGTGGTAGCGGCGCGTCCCGCCGTTGCGCACCCACCAGCCGGAGAGGTCAAGCGGCCGCGTGCCGCCGTTGAAGATCCGCACGTACTCGCCGTTGACGTTGATCGTGTCGTCACCGGCGGCGTTCGGGTGCACCGTGAGCTGGATCGGGATGTCCTGGTCCGGCCCGTAGCCGCAGAAGCTCGTGTCGAACAGGCCCACTCCGCGGTGTGCGGCCTGCTGCATCAGGAACATGTACTCGCGGTTCCACGCGGTCTCGAGGCCGTTGGGCAGGAACAGCGCGTCGCCGCGCGAGATCAGCAGCGCGTTCAGGTCGTGCCAGGAGCCGCGCACGAACACCTGAATGTCCTTGACGAAGCGCACGCCCGCTCGCGTGAGCTTGTTCTGGTAGACGAGCCGCACCTGGTCGTTGCTGCGCCTGATCATGCTCGTGGTCAGGTAGGTGGCGTTGAGCGCGTGGCACTCGCCCTGCTGCTTTGCGAGGTCGTTGTTGTAGACGGACTGCTCGGTGGCGTTGACGCCGGTGAAGCGGATTCGGTGGTTGCCCGCGCCGGGGATGTCCACGTCGATCGTGTCGCCGTCGTCCACGTAGTCCAGCCGCGCGTCCTCGGCGAAGCAGACCGGCTGGGCCTGGCCCGGCATGCACGGCACCTGGAAGATCTTCGACGCCGCCCGGGCGCTGCCGCTCGTCGCCAATAAGGAGACGAGGGTCGCGCAGATGGCGACCCCCAGGGCGGCGCTCCTCAAGTTCCCGCTTGCGCGCATACGCGACGAAACACAGCGAGTCGAGGATAGATGCGCGCTCGCGCCCCACCCGGGGCGTAGGGGCCCGCGCCTGGGCAACGCGGACCCCTACTTGCGCCCCTACCAGCCGCTAGCGAGCCGCGGGGGACGACTCGGCGTACATCAGCGAGCCCGGGGTGGTCAGCTCCTCGCCTGTCTCGAGGAGGGTCTTGAGGCCGGAGAGGATCATCGGCCAGCCGCCGTAGATCTGGTTGTTCGCGTCCTCGCTGAGCTGGTCGTGGGTGACGACGAGCCGGCACGAGTCCTGCACCTGCTCGATCTCCCACGTCACGCGCGAGGTGCCCTCGGCCTTGACGTCGTCATCCCAGAGCGCGTTGAAGCTCTGCACGAGCCGGCGCGGCGGATCGACCTCGAGGTTCTCGCCCTCGCTGATCGTCACACCCGCCTTCTCCTGCACGGCGGCGTACTGCGAGCCGTTCGTCCAATCGGACTGAATGCCCACGCCGAACGTGTACTTCGCACGCAGCTCCGGGTCCGTGATCGCCTGCCAGAGGCGCTCCGGAGTTGTCTTGATGTAGATCTCGAACACCTTTTCCATCGTCTTGTCCTCCAGTCTGCGCTTGAGCCCCGTGAGCGTCGCCGCCCAGGGCTCGGCGTACTTGCTCACCCACCTGTCGTGGACGAGCCGGATCGGGACTGGGTTCAGGAAGTGGAGCTTCTCGCGGCCGCGCTTCTTGGTGACCACGAGCCCCGCCTCTTCGAGCACCTTGAGGTGCTTCATCACGCCGAAGCGGGTCATCGGGAGCCGGCCCCCCAGTGCGCTGAGCGTCTGCCCGTCTTCTCTGTAGAGCTCGTCGAGCAGGCTTCTGCGAGTGGGGTCGGCGAGGGCCCTGAACACGTCGTCCATGTCCGGGAGAATAGGTGACCATACGGTCACATGTCAAGTCGAGGCTTTAAAGCGTGGCGAGATCCCGCACCTGGGTCAGCCGGAACGAGTTGCCCGACGGGTCGTGGAAGCCGGAGTCGATCCCGTAGGGGCGCTCCTCCGGCGTCTCCGTGAACTCCACGCCGCGACCTCTCAGCTCCTCGTAGGAGGCCTGGCAGTCGTCGGTGGTGAGGAACACGGTGCCGGCGAAGCCCTTGCCCATCAGGTCCTTCACCTGCTCGGTGGTGTCCGCGTCCATGAGCGGCGGCCCGGGAATGGCCATCAGCACGATCGAGAGGTCGGGCTGGCCAGGCGGGCCAACGGTGAGCCAGCGGAAGTCGCCCATCTCGGCCAGCGTCACGTCGGAGCGCACCTCCATGCCGAGCTTCCTCGTGTAGAAGTCGAGTGCCTCGTCCTGGTCGTGCACCCACAGCTGAGCGGTCGCGATCTTGTACATCGGGAGTCCTCCTGAGTCGGTCGAACGGAACGGTCGACAGCAAGCTAACCCTGGGCAGCGCCGCTGTCTTCTCGAAACGTGCGGCGTTGCGGGCGGGCGTATGCGCGCACCACGCAGCTCGGTACGAGCGCGTACTGCGAGGCCGGCGGGAAGTCCGCCCGGTAGGCCGTGGGCGACTTGCCGAACGTGCGCGTGAAGCTCGTGGTGAACGAGCCGACGCTCTGCAGACCGACCGACAGGCAGATGTCCATCACGGAACGGTCGGTGTTGCGCAGCAGCGCGGCCGCGCGCTCGAGGCGGCGGGTCAACAGGTACGCGTGCGGCGACTCGCCGAAGGTGCGGCGGAACTCGCGGCTGAAGTGCGCACGCGAGAGACCGGCCGCGCGGGCGAGGTCGTCCACGTCCAGCGGCTCGAAGTAGCGCGCGTCCGCCAGGTCCTTCGCGCGCAACAGATGACGGGCCGGAGGGACGAATGCCATGTGAGCCAGTATCGCGCCTATGCGGCGCGCTCCCGCGCGGATAGCCTGTTCAGGTGAGCGGCGAATCTGATCGCGCGCACGTTCGCCTCGCGGAGCTCGTCGCCGCGCTCTCGCTCGGCATCGACCTCGGCTTCGGACAGCCGATGGAGCACGTCCTGCGGCAGTGTTTGATCGCGCTTCGGCTGGCCGAGCAGCTCGGGATCGACGAGGAGACGCGGGCCACGATCTACTACACCGCCCTGCTCATCAACGTCGGCTGCCACTCGGACGCCCACGAGCAGGCCAAGTGGTTCGGCGACGACATCGCGCTCAAGTCGAACAAGTACAAGCACGAGGCGCTGAGCGTGGGGATGATGGCCTCCACGATGCGGCGGCTCGGCGCTGGCAATCCGCCGCTCCACCGGCTGCGCGTGGGGCTCGCGTTCGCGATCTCGGGCCGCCACGAGGCGGACCAGATGATCGCCCAGCACGCCGCGCTCGCGATGCGGCTCGCCGAGCAGATCGGCCTGCCGGGGGTGGTCCAGCAGGGCATCGGCGGCGCCTACGAGCGCTGGGACGGGCGAGGCTGGCCGGCTGGCCTCAGGGGCGACCAGATCCCGGTCGGCGCGCGCATCGCCCAGTTCGCGGAGTTCGTCGAGGTGGCGCACCGCATGGGCGGCACCGACGGCGCCACCACGCTCGCGCGCGAGCGCAGCGGCAAGCAGTTCGATCCGGAGCTGAGCGATCTCCTCCGCGCGGACCCGGCCGGGATCCTCGGCGGCCTCGACACGGTGGGCACGTGGGACGCGGTGATCGACGCCGAGCCATCGCTCGCGGTCGTCCTTTCCGGCGAGCGCTTCGACGCGGCGCTCGCGGCGGTGGCCAACTTCGTCGACCTCAAATCGCCGTACACGCTCGGCCACGCCCGCGCGGTCGCCGACCTGGCCGCCGAGGCGGGCGGCGATCTCGGCCTGCCCGACGGCGAGCTGCGCACCCTGCGCCGGGCCGGCCTGGTGCACGACTTCGGCAAGCTCGGGGTGTCGAACGCGATCTGGGACAAGCGCGGCCCGCTCGGCGCGGGCGAGTGGGAGCGCGTGCGTATGCATCCCTACCTGACCGAGCGCATGCTGTCCGGATCGGAGGCGCTGGCGCCGCTCGCCGCGATCGCCGTGCAGCACCGTGAGCGCCTCGACGGGAGCGGCTATCCGCGCCAGCTCTCCGGCAGCGCCATCTCGCGGCCGGCTCGCATTCTCGCCGCGGCCGACGCCTACCAGGCGATGTGCGAGGAGCGCCCCTACCGGCAGGCGCGCTCGCCCGAAGACGCCGCGGCCGAGCTGCGCGGCGAGGTCCGTGCCGGCCGCTTCGACCCCGAGATCACCGAGGCGGTGCTGAGCGCCGCCGGCCACCGGGTGCGCCGCCGGCGCGAGGGACCGGCAGGCCTGACCGCGCGCGAGGTCGAGGTGCTGCGGCTGCTGGCGCAGGGGATGTCGAACAAGGAGATCGCCGAGCGGCTCGTGATCGCGCCGAAGACCGCCGGCAATCACATCGAGCACATCTACACGAAGATCGACGCCTCCACGCGCGTGGCCGCCAGCCTGTTCGCCCTCCAGCACGGGCTGCTGCCGGAGGACGAGTTCGTGGCGGGCTGAGCGCTCCGAAGATGAGGCGAACGCCCCATGCCGGGGCACGCCGCCGCGCCTAGCCTCCTTTCCACGCCGGTCAACGACCCAAGGAGGCTGACGATGAACGCGACGGCGCTTGATCAGATGAAGCAGGGCGCCCGGGCCGCCTGGGCTGCCGGCGACTATCCCTCGATAGCTGAGCGCCAGCTCTGGGGCGTCGGCCCCAAGGTGGTGCAGCGGGCGAGCGTGGGTCGCGAGGACGATGTGCTGGACGTCGCGTGCGGCACCGGCAACGCGGCCCTGCGCGCGGCGCAGGCGGGAGCCAGCGTTGTGGGGCTCGATCTCACGCCAGAGCTGCTCGACGTCGGACGCAGGCTGGCAGGCGACGCCGGACTCAGCGTCGAGTGGGTCGAGGGCGACGCCGAGCAGCTCCCCTTCCCGGACGCGAGCTTCGATGTCGTGCTCTCCGCCTTCGGCTGCATGTTCGCCCCGCGCCACGAGGTCGCGGCGCACGAGCTCACCCGCGTGCTCCGACCGGGCGGCCGGCTCGTGGTCACGGCCTGGACACCTCACGGGGCGATGGGCCAGTTCTTCAAGACGATCGGCGCTTACATGCCGCCGCCACCGCCAGAGGTCCAGCCACCCGTGCTGTGGGGCGCGGAGCCGCACGTCACTCAGCTCTTCGAGGGCACAGGCGTCGAGCTCGAGTTCGAGCACGACTCGGTCCAGATCCCGCCGTTTGACACCGTCGACGAGGGGGTCGAGTACATGACCAGCAAGTTCGGCCCGCTGATCATGGCCCGCCCCTTCGTCGAGCGGTCGGGGCGCTGGGACGATCTCATCACCGAGCTAGCCGGCTTCATCGCCGACAACGACGCGGCCGAGTACCTGGTCACGATCGGGCGCAAGCGCTAGGCGCCGCCGCGGCAGCAGCGCTCCCGCGAGCGAGCCCGCCAGCGACAGCGCGGCCATCACCGCGAGCGCGGGCACGAAGCCGTCGCTGAAGGCCTGGGGCGAGCCGTAGCCGCCGGCGTGCGCGAAGACGGCAACGGCGATCGCGGTACCGAACACGCCGCCGAGCTGGCGCAGCATGTTGTAGGTGCCCGAGGCCTTGCCGATCGCCTCCTGCTCGACCGCGTTGATCACGAGGCTCTGCGAGGCGGGCATCGCCATCGACACGCCGCAGCCCGCCATGATCAGCCCCGGGATCAGGTTCCCGTAGGTCATGTGCGGCGCCGCCACGAGCGCGATCCAGCCCATGCCGGCCGCTTGCAGGGCGAGCCCGCCGGCGATCAGCGGCCGCTCGCCGATGCGCGCGACCAGTGAGCCCGCGATCGGCGCAACGAAGAACAGGGTGGCCGTCCAGGGCAACAGCCGGAGACCGGCGCCGAACGGGCCGTAGCCCGACGCCACCTGCAGGAACTGCGCCATGAAGAACACCGCGCCGAACAGCGCCGCGACCATGAAGAAGCTCGCGGCGTTGCCGGCGGAGAAGGCACGCGAACGGAACAGCCGCATCGGGAGCATCGGCGCGCCGGCGCGCCGCTCGCGCCAGACGAACGCCACGAGCAGCAGGGTGCCGGCCACGAACGCGCTCACCACCTCCGCGCTGCCCCAGCCGACGGCGTTGCCGCGCACAAGGCCCCAGACGAGGCCAAGCGAGGCGCCGGCCACGAGCAGCACGCCCGGCACGTCGATCGCAAGCCGCGGGCCGAAGCTCTCGGGCGTGCGGCGCAGCACGAGCGGGATCGCCGCGAGGCCGATCGGGACGTTGAGCCAGAAGATGAAGCGCCAGTCGATGCCCTGGGCGATCGCGCCGCCGACGACCGGCCCGCCGAGCACGGCGATGCCGGTGATCGAGCTGAAGATGCCCATCGCCATGGCGCGGAGTCGCGGCGGGAAGGCAGCGCTGAGCAGCGCGAGCGCGAGCGGGGTCACGAGCGCGGCGCCAGCGCCCTGCACGGCGCGCGCCGCGATCAGGAAGTTGACGCTCGGCGAGACGGCGCACGCCGCCGATGCCGCGACGAACACGCCCAGCCCGACGACCAGCAGGCGCCGCCTGCCGAAGCGGTCGCCAAGCGCGGCCCCGGTCATCAGCAGCACCGCGAGGGTGAGGTTGTAGGCGTTGACGGTCCATTCGAGATTGGCCACGGACGCGCCGAGGTCGGTACGAATCGTGCTGAGCGCCGTGGTGACGACGAGGGCGTCGAGCGCGACCATCAGCGAGGCGATCGATGTGAGGGCGAGAACCCATTTCTGTGAGCTGGTCAAATTGGTCATGGCGGGTTAGACCCACACGCGTCCAAGAACTCACCGATGAGTTTTCGCCCCCCGGTCCGTCTAACTGTTTGCACCCATGACTTCTGCGCCAACGACCAGCGAGGACCAGCGCGGCCTGATCGCCGCCGCTCAGGCAGGTGACGAGCGCGCCTTCCGCCGGCTCGTCGAGCCCTACCGCCGCCCGCTCGAGGTGCACTGCTACCGCATGCTCGGCTCACTCCACGACGCCGAGGATGTGCTCCAGGAGACGCTGCTGCGAGCCTGGCGCTCGCTCGACCGCTTCGAGCGGCGCTCGTCGATGCACACCTGGCTCTACCGCATCGCAACGAACGCTTGCCTCGACGAGCTCGAGCGCCGCCCGCACCGCCCGGAGCCCGTCCAGCCCTACCCCGACCAGCGACTGGAAGACCTCCCCTCCCCGGTCGCCGACCCCGCCGCGCGCTACGCCCTGCACGAAGGCATGGAGCTCGCGTTCCTCACCGCGATCCAACAGCTCCCAGGGCGTCAGCGCGCGGTCCTGATCCTGCGCGACGTGCTCGGCTGGAGCGCGCGCGAGGTGGCGGACCTGCTCGACACCACAGTCGCGGGGACCAACAGCGCGCTCCAGCGCGCTCGCGCGACGATCGACTCGGACGTGAGCGCGCACGCCAGCGCCCCGCGCGCAACGCACGAGCGCGAGTTGCTGCGGCGCTACGTCGACGTCTGGCAGCGGGCCGACATGGACGGCTTCATCGAGCTGCTGCGCGAGGACGCGATCCTGCGCATGCCGCCGCAGCCGTCGGTGGTCGGCGCTCCCGCGCTCGGCGAGTTCTGGTTCGCGCCACGGCCCGAGCACCAGCCGTGCGCGGCATCGAACTCACGGCTCGTACCGACGCGCGCCAACGGCCGCCCGGCCGTGGCGATCTACAAGCAGGGCGAGGACGGCGGCTTCGAGCCGTTCGCCGTGATGCTCATCGAGACCGACGGGGAGAAGATCACGGGCTTCGACGCCTGGGTCGACGCGGATCTCGTGGAGCGCTTCACGGAAGAAGGGTCGTGAGTCCTATCACCGTTCGCACCGGGATCTCGGCCGGCGTCTCGCCTGCGCGAATGAGGGCTTCGATGCGGCCGATCGTGGCGGCGCGCTCGTCCTCGGGCATGGCCGCCACCCAGCTCACCGAAGCGATGTAGTCGAGGAAGCGTTCGGGCGACGCGGGCTGCCAGACCTTCACGTGGACCTCGCGCGGCGCGGCGAAGCCCCCGGCCTCGCGCACCACGTCCTGCCACGCCTGCCCGCCGATGCCGGGGTGCTCGGGGCGCAGGCCCTCCATCAGCTTGCCCACCTCGTCCCCCCAGGACGCGCCGCGCCAGTCGGGGCCGGTGCTGAGCAGCGCCAGCCCGCCACCCGGACACAGCACGCGTGCGATCTCTGCGAGCGCCGCCGCGCGGTCGAACCAGTGGAAGGCGTCCGCCACCGTCACCGCGTCGACGGACCCGTCCGGCAGGGGAATCGCCTCGGCCAGGCCCTCGCGCGCACGATCGGCGCCGACGACAGCCGCGAGCAGCTCGCGTAGCTCGGCCTGCGGCTCCACGGCAACGACGTCGAGCCCGAAGTCGAGCAGCGCACACGTGAGCTTGCCGGTGCCGGCACCCAGGTCGAGCACGGGGGCTCCGGCGGTCAGTCCCAGCTCGGCGCAGAGGGCACCCACAACGGCAGGCGCGTAGGCGGGTCGTCCGCGCTCGTACACGTCGGCTGCATCGGCGAAGCGGGTGGCGAGAGGATGCAGCGCCATCGAGAATGGAGCTAGCCGGGCTCGAACCGGCGACCTCCTGGGTGCGATCCAGGCGCTCTCCCAACTGAGCTATAGCCCCGAGTGGCGCAGCCGCGCCTCGGACCTGTCCATGGTAGCGGCAGGCAGGGCACTCAGGACCTCGAACGAATGCCTATATGAGGCCCGGGCATCCGGCTCGTCGCTAGCCTTCTGCTCGGCCTATGCACGAATGAGTTTCCGTACCCGCCTGCTCCTCTTCTTCACGATCATCGTGGTCGTGCCGATGGGGGCAGTAGCGCTCGTCCTCTTCAGCATCACTTCCCAGAGCCAGCTCGGCAAGGCGGATGCCCGCATCGCCGAGGGTCTGCGCGTGGCGTTCGCGGTCTACCGGCAGGAGCGCGCCGAGGCGACGCCGCAGCTCCGCCGGGTCGCCCGCGATCCGGCGCTCCAGCGCGCGCTGCGAGCGAAAACGCCGGGCGCCGTCCAGGCCCAGCTCCAGAAGCTGATCAAGCCACCGATCCGGACCGTCGCGCTCTACGACACCAACGGCAAGCTCGTCGCGCTCGCGGGCAACAACCCGGCGATCGCCCCGGCCCTCGCGCGACCGACGAACAAGAAGGGCAAGCAGTTCGGCTCGCTGGCCGTGTCTGTGACCAACCCCGCGACCTTCGTCGAGTCCGTCGGCGGGCTCACCGACCTGCAGATGCGGCTCTTCAGCCACAACCAGCGGCTCGCGTCCACGCTCAACGAGCAGGGCCCCGGCCCCCCGCCGACCTCGGGCAACAAGGTGAAGATCGACGGCACGAACTACCGCGGCCGCTTCGAGGAGATCGCGGAGCCGGTCGGGCCGTCGCTGTCCGTCGGCGCCTTCACCGAGTCCCAGGGCGTCACCCAGTCGATCAGCCAGAGCCGTGTACTGATCGGGGTGATCCTGCTCGGCTTCCTCGTGCTCGCGCTGGTCCTGTCCGTGTTCATCGTGCGCGCGCTCCAGAGCCAGATCGACCAGTTCCTGGGCGCGGCGCGCCGGCTCGCCAAGGGCGACTTCTCCACCCCGGTGCCCACGCACGGCGACGACGAGTTCGCCGCACTCGGCCAGGAGTTCAACAAGATGTCGCGCGAGCTCGAGGGGAAGATCGCCGAGGTGGAGGCCAAGCGCCGCGAGCTCGAGGAGACGATCCGCCGCGTGGGCGACGCCTTCGCCGCCGGGCTCGACCGCCAGGGCCTGCTCGAGCTCGCCGTGCGTACCGCCGTCGAGGCCTGCGACGCGGACGCCGGCCGCGCCGTGCCGATCGATGCACGACGCATGCACGCCGTGCACATCGGCGGCTCGCACGAGCGCCTGATGAGGGCGATCACGGCGGCCGAGCGCGACGCGTTCATCATCCGCGAGGAGAACGTCGCCGACCTGCTCGCCAACCTCGAGGCGTCCGGCAAGGAGCAGCCGGTGGACCAGCACCGGCCGACATCGGCCTCGATCGACGGCGTGCACGCGATGGCCGGCCCGCTGCGGGCGCGTGTGGGCGCGGGCAGCGAGGTGGACTACGTGGGCGTGATCTCGATCGTGCGCGAGGGGCCGGACTTCAACGAGACCGAACGCGAGCTGTTCGCCTACCTCGTCGGCCAGGCGGCGGTGTCGATCGAGAACGCCAACCTGCACGAGACCGTCCAGCACCAGGCCGTCACCGACGAGCTCACCGGCCTCTTCAACGTGCGCCACTTCCAGGAATCGCTCGACAACGAGATCGAGCGCAGCCGCCGCTTCCAGAGCTCCGTCGGCCTCGCGATGCTCGACATCGACGACTTCAAGCGCGTAAACGACACCTACGGCCACCAGCAGGGCGACCTCGTGCTGCTCGAGGTGGCGCGCTGCCTGCGCGCGCTCTCGCGCGACATCGACGAGCCGGCCCGCTACGGCGGCGAGGAGCTCGCCGTGATCCTGCCCCAGACCGACCTCTCAGGCGCCGAGCTGCTGGCCGAGCGCATGCGCACAGCGATCGAGGCGCTCAACATCAAGCGCCTCGACGGCAAGGGCACACTGAGCGTGACCGCGAGCTTCGGCGTGGCCTCGCTTCCGATGTCCGCCGGGGACAAGGGATCGCTGATCGCGGCGGCCGATGCGGCGCTCTACCGAGCCAAGCGCAGCGGCAAGAACCGCGTCGAACGCGCGGAGCCCGTGCGGGCGGCGACCTGAGGTCTGGTGACCAAGCTCGCTACGCTACGCGCGCGATGGGGGTTCTCGACGACGCAATACGGGAGCACCTCGAGCTCAAGCGCCTCCACGGCGCGAGTGATGAGGAGATCTCCCAGGAGGAGGCCGAGGCGCTAGGCCCTGCGCGTAGGGATTTCCCGGCGGCTTCGCCGCCGGAGCAGAGCGCAGATGTGCAGAGTGCGGAGGTGCAGGACGAGGAGGCCGAGCCTGGCGAAAAGGCCGTCGCGGCTGATGAGGCGCTGCCGCGCGAGCCTGACTTCGTGCCGGGCGGGGTGCCTGAGTTCGAGCCCGAAACGATGCCTGATCGCGAGGACTCCGCCCCCAGCCCCCCGCCCCCCGCCCCCCCGGACGAGGACACCCAGGAACACGACGCGCTGGCGCCCGATGAAGAGTCCGAGGACTCGGATGACGTCCTCGAGGAGACGCCCGAGTTTCTCCAAGACGCGCCCGAGCACGATCGCCTCTGGTTCGAGCAGAAGCCGCCGCGCGATTTCGACTTCGAATAGACCGCTCCCAGAGCGCCTGAACGTTCGTCCAGTCCGGGTTTAGGACGCTGCTGCCCCAAGCGGGTGGCGACGATAACCAGAACACGACGGCCTGGAGGGTTCCGTCGTTCGGAGCGGCAAGAAAGCCGCTAACCGACAGCGAGGGAGCCGCGGGCGCGCGGCTCCCTCAGCTGTCGTCCCCGAGGCCCCGCCGCGCCTACCATTAGTCGCAACGGGGCCTTAGCTCAGTTGGGAGAGCGCCTGCTTTGCAAGCAGGAGGTCGCCGGTTCGATCCCGGCAGGCTCCATTCTTCGCCCGTGGCCTAGTGCCTACGCAGGTACGCGTTCCTCTCGCTTGAAACACATCGCGTATGTGCTGCGGTCGTGCGAAATGTTGCGCGGACTGGCGCGTCGGGCATCCCCCAGCGGGAGGAGGGGCACCGCAACCTCCCTGGGGCGAGGAGTGTTCCGAACCCCTACATGCGACGACACCTCAAGAACCTCACCATCACTGCCCTGGCCACCGCCGGCCTCCTGATCCCGGCCGCCTCCGCTCATGCGGCGCGCCACATGGAGGTCGCGCTGCAGGACGACTCCGTCTTCCTCAACCAGGCCTGGTACGGCCGCGACAAGGCCTTCCAGAAGGCCGAGCAGCTCGGCGTCACGCGCCTACGCGTCAACTTCATCTGGTCCCACGAGATCGCGTATGCGGGCCACAAGCACGCGCCCAAGAAGCGCCAGTACAACTGGTACAAGTTCGACTCTCTGATCGACCAGGCGGCCGCTCACGGCATCCGCGTTGAGCTCACGCTCACCGGTCCCGCTCCCGCCTGGGCCACCGGCAACCACAGGATCGGCGTCTACAAGCCGCGCGCAAGCGCCTACGGGCAGTTCGTGCGCGACGTCGCCAGGCACTTCAAGGGCAGGGTCGATCGCTACAGCATCTGGAACGAGCCCAACTGGAAGAGCTGGCTCGCGCCGCACGGCAGCGCGCCGCACCTCTACAAGCTGCTCTACCTCGCGGGCTACCGCGCGATCAAGAGCTCGGACTCGAAGGCCAAGGTCCTGATCGGCGAGACCTCGCCACAGGCGCGCGGCACCGCCGGCATGGCGCCGCTCACGTTCCTGAAGCGGATGGTGGGCCACTCGCACCTGAAGGCCGACGGCTACGCCCACCACCCCTACGACTACCGGCACTCGCCGCACTCGCGCCCGGCCGGCTCCGGCGACGTGACGATCGCGAACCTGAGCCGCCTCACGCACGAGCTGAGCGTGCTACGCCACCAGCACCGCCTGCGCACGCCCAAGGGCGGGGTGCTCCCGCTCTACCTGAACGAGTACGGCTACATGGTCAGCGGCCGCTTCAGGCTGTCGTCGTCGCACCAGGCCAGTTACCTGAGGCAGGCCTTCTCGATCGCGTACCACAACCCGCACGTGAAGTCGATGCTCCAGTACGGGTTGGTGTCACCGCCGGTTCATGTGAACTGGGACACGTCGCTGCTCGACAAGCACGGCAAGGCGCGGCGCACCTTCAGCGCGCTGCGCTCGTGGGTCAGGCACGCGGCGGTGGCGAAGGCGAAGCCGATCAAGCTTCCGCCCGCGCCTACCGGCTAGATCAGCCGGCGGACAGCTTGTCGAGGCTGGCGCTGATCGCGTGGAGCGTCTCGGCGATGGCGACGAGGCTCGAGGCGATGGCGACGTTGACCTGGTAGTTCGCGAGCGGCACGTCGGTGGGCTCCGGCGGCAGCGCCCGCTCGGCGGCCTCGAGGTGCTTCATCGCTTCGTCGCGGTACTCCTTCACGGCTGTCCTCCGTCGGAAAGATCGGGTTGCCCCTAGGTGATCGGCAGCATCGCCCGGGCATTGACCTGTGGACCGTGGACCGTGGACCGCGGACCGAAATGCAACAAACGTCACGCAGCACATAGCGACGCGCGGATATCGTCAGCCTCGAAGTGAGCAAGGCATGTCCTAGCTGCTCGTACGAGAACCCGGAGGGCGCTCGCTTCTGCATGTCGTGCGGTTCGGCGCTCGAGCGGCGCTGCGCCGTCTGCGACACGCCGTTGCCGCCCGAGGCGCGCTTCTGCATGTCGTGTGGCGCTCCGCTCGAGGACCTGCCACGGCCGGGCCCGCTGGAGCCCGCCGCCCTGCCCGAGGAGCGGCGCCAGGTGACCGTCGTGTTCGCCGACCTGTCCGGCTACACGGCGGTGGCCGAGCGCATGGACCCCGAGGCCGTCAAGGGCCTCGTCGAGCGCTGTCTGCGCCGGCTTGGTGACGAGGTGGAGCGCTACGGCGGCACCGTCGACAAGTACATCGGCGACAACGTCATGGCGATCTTCGGCGCCCCGGTTGCGCACGAGGACGACGCCGAGCGCGCGGTGCGCGCCGCGCTCGGGATGCAGGACGCGATGGCGGACATCAACACCGGTCTTGACGAGACGCACGGCGTCACCTTCGCCCTGCGCGTCGGCGTCAACACCGGCGAGGTGCTCGCCGGCGCGGTCGGACGCGATTACACGGTGATCGGCGACACCGTGAACGTGGCCTCGCGGCTCCAGACCGCCGGCCGCCCGGGCTCGGTGACCGTCGGCGAGCGCACCTACCGCACCACCCGCCACGCGGTCGAGTACCGGCCGCTCGAGACGTTCGAGCTGAAGGGACGCGCCGACCGCGTGACGGCCTGGGAGGCCGTGGGCGTGATCGCCGCGCAGCCCGCCGGGCGCGTGCTGCCGCGCAGCGAGGCGCCGCTCGTCGGCCGGCGCGAGGAGCTGCGGCTGATCGGGGGCCTGTACGGCCGCGTGGTCAGCGAGCGCCGCCCGCATCTGATCACGGTGATCGGGCAGGCGGGCGTCGGCAAGAGCCGCCTGACGCGCGAGCTCGAGAGCGAGCTCGACCGCCGGCCCAACCCGCCGACCGTGCGCCAGGGCCGCTGCCTGCCGTA
Source organism: Thermoleophilaceae bacterium (assembly GCA_036494715.1). Lineage (GTDB taxonomy): Bacteria > Actinomycetota > Thermoleophilia > Solirubrobacterales > Thermoleophilaceae > JAICJR01. The sequence goes on along the minus strand of DASXNY010000007.1, from coordinate 40,692 downwards.
CGGATCGAGCATCGTCTTCTGGGCGCTCGGCGAGGTGCTGCGCGCCGAGTGCGGGATCGTCGACTCGGATCCGGCCGATGTCGCATGGACCAAGATGGCCGAGAAGGTGGAGATGCTCGCCTGCGACGGCGACCCCCGGCGCATGGCCGCGCTGATGGGCCGTCTGCTCGGCATAGAGGCCCCGCCCGACGTCGCCGTGCCCGACATGCACGACCCGCAGCGCATGCGCGAGAGCTTCTTCGCCGCGGTGCAGATGGCGATCGAGGCGATGGCGCGGCGCAACCCGCTCGTGCTCGTGTTCGAGGACATCCACTGGGCCGACCAGGGCATGCTCGACCTGATCGAGCACCTCGGCCAGTGGGTGCGCGGTCCGCTGATGATCCTGTGCCTCGCCCGCGACGAGCTGCTGGAGCGCCGGCCCGGGTGGGGCGGCGGGCGTCGCGGCACGACGTCGATCTTCCTCGAGCCGCTCAGCCCCGGCGAGACGCGCGACCTGATCTCCTCGCTGCTGCCGGCCGGCTCCCCCGAGGAGTCGATCGTGCCGGCGGTTGCCGAGCGCGCCGGCGGCAACCCATTCTTCGCCGAGGAGATGGTCCGCCTCCTGAGCGAGGAGGGTGGCTCGAACGGCGGTGAGCTGCCGGACACCGTGCAGGCGCTCCTCGCAGCACGGCTCGACTCCCTGGACCCGTTCGAGCGCCGCCTCGTGCAGCACGCCTCGGTGGTGGGCCGCACGTTCTGGCAGGGATCGCTCACCTCGGTGGCGGAGGGCGAGGGCCGCGACCTCTCACAGGCGCTCGCCGCCTTGCAGGAGAAGGACATCGTGGTGCCCGGTGAGGGCAGCAGCCTGGCGGGTGAGCCCGAGCTCGCCTTCAAGCACGTGCTGATCCGCGACGTGGCCTACCAGATGCTGCCCAAGGCGGTGCGTGCCCACAAGCACTTCGAGGTCGGCACGTTCGTGGAGGAGCGCTCGGGCGACCGCACCGACGAGGTGGTGGCGCTGCTCGCCGAGCACTACGGCCGCGCCGCCGCGCTGGGCCGCGAGGCCACGCTCGACTCGGCCGAGCTCGAGCGCATCGAGCGCAAGGCGCTGCACTACGTCGAGACGGCGGGCGACGCCGCGATGAGCTTCTACTCCAACCGCGAAGCGTTCTCGCACTATGAGACGGCCCGCGATCTCGCCCGCCGCCACGACCCCGAGGCGCTCGCGCGCGTGGGCGAGAAGCAGGGCGACGCCGCGCTGCGGCTCGGCCGCGTGGACGCCGCGATCGAGGTCTGGGAGGAATGCCTCGAGCACCACCGCATGCAGGAGAACCTCGAGCGGCTCGCCGACCTGCACCGCAAGATCGGCTCGGGCTACTGGCACAAGGGCGATCGCCGCGCCGCGATCGAGCACCACCAGAAGGGCATCAACCTGCTGAAGGACGGCCCGCCCTGCCTGGAGCTCGTGCGGCTGTACGAGGAGGCCGCCTGGCTCTACATGCAGACCGGCGACAACATGCTCGCGATCTATGCGTCCGAGAAGGCGCTCCGCCTGGCCGAGCGGCTCGGCGAGACCCGCGCGGCCAGCCGCGCGCACGGGATCTTCGGCCGCGTGTTCGGCCGCATCGGCGACATGGCCAAGGCGCGCGAGAACCTGGAGCGCGCGGTGGAGCTCGCGCGCGGCTCGGACCAGAGCGAGACGATCCTGGCGCTGCTCGCGCTGGGCCAGCACCTCGAGGTGTCGGAGGCCGACTACGCACAGGCGCAATCCGCCTACGCCGACGCGCTAGCGCTGGCCGAGGAGATCGGCGACGTGCCCTCGCAGGTGGAGCTGCACGCGGCGCTCGGCTGGCTCGCGCTCTACCGCGCGGACTGGGATGCGGTGCGCGACTCGAGCGACGCGAGCGCGCGGCTCAGCGAGCAGCAGGGGCTGGCGGGCAAGCTCTGCCTGCCGTACGTGCTGCGCGGCATCCTGCACTGGCGCGAGGGCGCTTGGGAGGACGCTGAGCGCCTCTACCGCCGGGCGCACGAGCTGGCCGAGCAGGTGGGCTGGTCCGAGGCCGCGTTCTCGGCTCTGTTCGGGCTGTCGATCATGCTGCGCGACCGCGGCGATTTCGCCGGCGCCGTCACCGCGCTCGGCCAGGCGCTCGACGTCTGCGAGCGCGCCGGCCTGATCGCCCAGTCGATCCAGGCGATCGCCTCGCGCGCCGAGGCCTACGCGATGTCGGGCCGCGAGGAGCAGGGCCGCGAGGCCGCCGAGGAGGCCGCCGAGCTGGCCGAGCGGCTCCACTACCCGGTGGGTCAGGCGGCGGCGCTTCAGGCCGACGGCTTCACGAGCGGCGACCTCGACAAGCTCAAGCAGGCGCGCCGCGCCTGGCTCGACATCGGCCGGCCGCTCGACGCCGCCCGCGTGCGACTCCTGGCCGGGCGCTTGGCGCGCGACCAGGGCTCCGAGTCCGCCACGAGGATGCTCGAGGAAGCGGCCCGCGACTTCGAGTCGCTACGCGTGCCGCAGCTGGCGCAACGCGCCCGCGAGCTGCTGGCGATCGGTTAGCCGCGGTAGACGCGGAACGCGCGGTTGAGCAGCGCCCGCGCCTGCTCCTGCGGGTTGGGCGAGTGCAGCAGGACGACGCCGAGCGTGATCGGGCCACGCCGCACGATCGCGATCAGGCAGTGGCCGGCCTCGTCGGTGTCGCCGGTTTTGAGGCCGATCGTGCCCGGGTAGCCCATTCGCAGCAGCGGGTTGGTGTTGTTCAGGTAGAGCTTCCCGCCCTTGATCGGGAAGTGGACGATCGCGTGCGCGCTGCCGACGATCGTGGAGATGCGCGAGTAGTGCAGGTCCATGCGCGCGAGCGCGGCGAGATCGTCCGGGCAGGAGCGGTTGCCCGCCTCGAGGCCGTGCGGCGAGACGTAGTGGGTGCAGCGCAGGCCGAGCTGGCGCGCCTTCGCATTCATCATCGCCACGAAGCGCGGCTGTGTATGCGCCACGTGATCGGCCAGCGCGATCGCGGCGTCGTTGCCGGACGGCAGCAGCAGCCCGTAGAGGAGCGCCTTCACGGTCACGTGCTTGCCGCGCGGCAGGAGACCGACGCCCGAGCCGGTGTAGTGCAGCGCGTCGGGCGTGATCAGCGCCTCGTCGCCGGGACTTGTGTGCTGGACCACGAGCAGGGCGGTCATCAGCTTGGTGATGCTCGCGATCGGCAGTATCTCGAGCGGGTTGCGGCGCCAGAGCACGCGCCCCGTCTTGACGTCGAACACCATGGCGGCGCTCGGCGGGTGCTTGAACTGGAACGGCATCGTGTCGGGCCGCTCGAGCGAGACCGCGTACGGGTTGCCGGGCGGCGCAGGGGCGGCCGCCGGCGGCGGCTCCGTCGTCACCGGTGCGAGCGAGGCCTGCGAGGCGTGGCCGTTGCCGACCGTGGCGCCGTTGTCCGCGAGCAGGAACCACGCGGCGGCGACGCCGGCCACGGGGATCAGCACGGTGAGCAGCGCGCGGAAGCGCCGCCGCCACAGATGGCGCTTGCGGTACCGCCTTCGTCGCGACCCGCCCTGAAGAGGGCTGGGACTAGTCATCCGATCCCAGTGCTCCGAGCACCCCGATCCCCACTATCGCCAGCACCACGAACGACACGATCACCAGCACGTCGACTCCGTGCTCGAGGGCGACGCCCAAGGTCAAGAACGCGAGCAACGCGATCATCGCGATCGCGAGTCCACGCACTAACAAACGCTGCATTAGTACACCGGCAACCGGTTGACTTGGTCGTACTCCGTGTTGACGCGGTTCGCAAATAGCTTGATCAGCAGTAACCCGAACAGGAACCCGCCGATGTGCGCGAAGTACGCGACGCCGCCTCCGAGCGGTGAGTTGAGCGCCGCGTCGAGGAGCTGGAGCAAGAACCAGGCGCCCAGGACGAGCAGCGCCGGCAGATCCAGCAGGGTGATGAAGAAGATCAGGATCACCGCCGTGATCACGCGCGCACGCGGATATAAGAGTGCGTACCCACCCAGTACGGCGGCGATCGCGCCGGAGGCCCCGATGCCGGGGGCGGTCGAATCGGGTCCGACCGCAATTTGCGCGAAGTTCGCGACGAGCCCGCCCAGCAGATAGAAGAGCGCGAATCTCCAGCGGGACATCGAGTCCTCGATGTTGTTCCCGAAGATCCAGAGGAAGAGCATGTTGCCGGCGATGTGCAGGAAGCCGCCGTGCATGAAGATCGAGCTGAACAACGTCAGCCACGTGTTGGGCTGATTGCTCGCGTGCCCGCTCACGCCCGGCTGGCCCTCGCATGCCACCTCGCCGTCGGGCACGAGGTCGCAGTGCTTGCCGGGGTGCGTGACCTCGTAGGGGATCAGACCCCAGCGCACGAGGTTGTTGTCGTTCGGCGCGCCCAGGCCGATGTGGCCGCCGTGCTGGAGGAAGACGAACACGAACACGTTGATCGCGATCAGTGCGACCGTGAGGATGGGGAAGCGCCGCGTGGGGATGTTGTCCTTGAGCGGAATCAAGGGCTAACGCGCGGAAGTGCGGAAGTGCGGAAGTGCAGAACTGCGGGTTTTACTGCTTCGCGCTCGCTGCTTGTTCCAGCGTTTGCTCCGCGTGATAGCTCGAGCGCACCAGTGGGCCGGCGGCTACTGAGTCGAAGCCCATTGCGTAGGCCTCGCGCTCGAGCTCGGCAAACTCGTCCGGGTGCCAGTAGCGGACCACGGGAAGGTGGTCGCGGGTGGGGCGCAGGTACTGCCCAACCGTCAAGACCTGCACGTCGTGGTCGCGCAGGATCTGGAAGGTCTCGAGCAGCTCCTCCTTGGTCTCGCCGAGGCCGGTCATCAGGCCGGACTTGGTCACGACCTCGTCGCCGCCCATCTCCTTGGCGTTGCGCAGCACGCGGCAGGAGCGCAGGAACTTGGAGCCGCGGCGCGCCAGCGGATAGAGCCGCGGCACGGTCTCGACGTTGTGGTTGAACACGTCCGGGCGCTCGGCGATCACGCGCGCGAGCGGCATCTCCTCGCCGCGAAAGTCCGGTGTGAGCACCTCGACCTTGGTGGCCGGCGCGACGCGGCGGATCGAGCGGATCACGCCGACGAAGGCGCTCGCGCCGAGGTCGGGCAGGTCGTCGCGATCGACGCTCGTGATGACCGCATGGCGCAGCCCCATCTTCTTCACCGACTGGGCCACGCGCAGCGGCTCGAGCGGATCGTTGAAGGTGGGCTTGCCGGTCTTGACGTTGCAGAAGCCGCAGCGGCGCGTGCAGGTGTCGCCGAGGATCATGAACGTGGCCGTGCCGCGCTGCCAGCACTCGCCGATGTTCGGGCAGGCGGCCTCCTTGCAGACCGTGTGCAGGCCCTGGTCCTCGATCAGGTTGTTGAGCTCGCGGTAGCGCGCGCTGCCGGGCGCCGGCACCTTGAACCACTCGGGCTTGCGCTCCCGGAACGGCAACACCTCGCCCATGTCGAGGACCCGGGCGCCGCCGGGGTTGGCTCTGGATCGCGTGGCGCTCATCCCGACGTCGAGACTACAACGCGGGCCTCGCGGCCTAGCGCCTCGCAGAGCCGCTTCAGGATCGCCGCGCGAAACGAGTCCATGTGGCCGTCGCGTCCGGTCTCCTTGCAGATCGAGCTCATCTGCGCGCCCTCCATCCCGCACGGCACGATCCACTCGAACGGCTGCAGGTCGTTGTCGACGTTCACGGCGAAGCCGTGCGTCGTCACCCGCCGCGACACGTGCACGCCGATCGACGCGATCTTGCCCCTCGGCGCCCACACACCGGTGAGGCCGTCGCGCAACTCCGCCTCCACGCCCTCGTCGGCCAAGGCGGCGATGATCGCGCGCTCGAGGCCGGCCACGTACTCGTGCACACCCTCGATGCGCATGATCGGATAGCCAACGAGCTGGCCGGGGCCGTGGTAGGTCACGGCGCCGCCGCGGTCCGCGTCGCAGACCTCGATGCCCTGCGACGCATACCACTGCTCCCCCATCGGGAGCTCGCCGGGGCCGGTCCGGCGTCCGCGGGTGTAGACGGGCTCGTGCTCGAGCAGCAACAGCTGGTCGCGGCCCGTGCCGTTCTGGACCTGCTCCCGGAGCTCCTCCTGGAGCCTCTGGCCCTCCTCATAGGGCACGAGGCCGGGGAGCTCCGAGACGAGCAGCTCCTCAGCCATCGAAGCCCTCGATGTGCCTCCGCACCGCCGACAGGAAGCGCGCCGCCAGCGCGCCGTCGAGCGCGCGGTGGTCCCACGACATGCAGAGGTAGGTCATCGGCCGGATCGCGATGCTATCCCCGTTCACCACCACGGCCCGCTTGGTGACCGCCTCGAGGTCGAGGATCGCCACCTGCGGCTGGTTGATGATCGGCGTCGCGAGCAGCGCGCCGAACGCCCCGGGGTTGGTGATCGTGAACGTGCCGCCGCTCACCTCGTCGGGCGTGAGCCGCTTTGAGCGCGCCCGCTCGGCCAGGTCCTTGATCCTGGTCGCGAGCCCCTCGTGCGAGAGCTCGTGCGCGTTCTTCACCACCGGCACGATCAGCCCCTCCTCGCCGAGCGACACCGCGATGCCGAGGTTCACCTCTTCGTGCACCGTCAGCCGGTCGCCCTCGAGCGTGGCGTTCAGCAGCGGGTACTCCCGCAGCGCCGCTATGACCGCACGGGCTACAAAGGGCAGGTACGACAGTCGCCCGCGCGCCTCCTCGATGCGGCTCATGTCCGCCTCGACGATCGTCGTGCAATGAGCCGCCGTCTGGAGCGAGCGCACCATGTGCTGGCCGATCGATTTGCGCATGACGGACAGCTCCTGGCCGGCGGCGGGTGCTGGTTCTTCTTCCCTGTATGGCGACTCGCTGTGGAGCAGCGGCTCGGCCGCTGGGGTGGCGGGTGGCTGGGGGCGGGTGGCGGGAGCCTCTCCGAGGAAGGCGAGCAGGTCCTTCTTGGTCACACGCCCTCGGCGGCCCGTGCCCTGCACCTGCGAGAGATCGACGCCGTGCTCGTCGGCCATGCGGCGAACGACCGGCGAGATCGGCGTCGCATGCCCATTGCCGCCGTTCTCCGTGGCCTCTGGCCTCTGGCCTCTGGCCTCAGATTCGGCCTCCGAGCCCTCGTCCACATGCGCCTCGCCAGGACGTGCCTCGGCATCGATCCGGGCAAGCAACGCGCCGACATCGACGGTCTCGCCCGCCTCGACGAGAATCTCCGACACACGCCCAGTGGCCGGCGACGGGATCTCGGTCTCGACCTTGTCCGTCGAGATCTCCACGATCGGCTCGTCGGCCTCGACCCAGTCGCCGACGCGCTTGCGCCAGGCGACGATCGTGCCCTCGGCCACCGACACGCCCATCTGCGGCATGTTCACCTCTACGGCTGTGCGGCTAGTAGGCGAGGAGCTCACGGCACGCCTCCTTCACGTCGTCCACCTGCGGCAGCACCGCGCGCTCGAGCGGCGGGCTGAACGGGATCGGGACGTCCGGCGCGGTGACGCGCACAACCGGACCGTCGAGGTCCTCGAACGCCTCTTGCGCGACCAGCGCGCACACCTCGGCGCCGACCCCGCACGAGCGGTTGGCCTCATGCAGGACGACCACCTTGCTCGTCTTGCGCACCGACGCGAGGATGCCCTCCGTGTCGAGCGGCACGAGCGAGCGCAGGTCGATCACCTCGACGGACGCGCCGTCGAGATCCTGGGTGGCCTCGAGGGCGATGCCCACCATGGCGCCATACGAGATCACGGTGAGGTCCGTGCCCTCGCGCGCCACGCGCACGCGCCCGAGCGGCACCTCGTAGCGCCCCTCGGGCACCTCGCCCTTCACGCGCCGGTAGAGGTGCTTGTGCTCCAGATACACGACCGGGTTGGGGTCGCGGATCGCCGAGGCGAGCAGGCCCTTGGCGTCCTCGGCCGTCGACGGCGCGACGACCTTCAGGCCGGGCGACTGCAGGAACCACGCCTCCGGGTTCTGCGAGTGGTACGGGCCGCCGGAGAAGCCGCCGCCGGAGGGCAGTCGCACCACCATCGGCACGGCCAGGCCCTGGCGGTAGTGCATCTTGGCCGCGACGTTCACCAGCTGGTCGAACCCACACGCGATGAAGTCGGCGAACTGCATCTCGCACACCGGCCGCAATCCCTCCACGGCGGCGCCGACGGCAGTGCCGATGATCGCGTTCTCCGCCAGCGGTGTGTCCCACACGCGGTCGGCTCCGAACTCCTCGATGAAACCGTCGGTGACCTTGAACGCGCCGCCGAAGGCGCCGATGTCCTCGCCCATGCAGAACACGGTCGGGTCATGGCGCATCTCCTCGCGCAGGCCGTCTGAGATCGCCGAGAGATAGGTCATCTCAGGCATTGCCGGCCCCCTTCCAGCGCGACCACGGCGCGTTGCCGTCGCCGAGGCGCGGGTCGGAGGTGGCAAACACGCCTTCGAGGGCGGTCGCCGGCTCGGGCATCTGCTGCGACAGCGCCCACTCGGTCTCGCGCTCGATCTCCCCCTTCACCGACGCGTGGATCTCCTCGATGTCGATCCCGTCGTCGGCAAGCTTCTTCTCGTAGCGGTCGATCGGGTCGCGCTCTGCCCACACGTCGAACATCTCCTTGGGCACGTAGCGCATGTCGTCGTGCGCGCCGTGGCCGTGCATGCGCATCGTCTCGCACTCGATCAGCGTCGGGCCGGCGCCGGAGCGCGCGCGCTCGCAGGCCTCGGCGGCCGCGTAGAAGACGGCCTCGACGTCGTTGCCGTCGATCTTCACTCCCGGGAACCCGTAGACCTCCGCGCGCTTCACCGGGTCGACCGCGAACTCGCGCTCGTTCGGCGTCGAGTAGGCGAACTGGTTGTTCTCGAGAATGAAAACGGCCGGCAGCTTGCGGATGCCGGCCACGTTCATCGCCTCGTGCCACTGGCCGTTGGCCGTGGACCCCTCGCCGAACCAGGTCATGGCTACTCGCGGCTCCTTGCGCATCTGGAACGAGAGGGCGAGCCCACAGGTGACGAGCGCCATGTCGGGCAGCATCGACACCATTCCCACGCAACCTAGCTCCTTGTCGCCGAAGTGCATGTTGCCGTCCTTGCCGCCCGTGAGGCCGCCCGCGCGGCCCATCATCTGGGCGAGCACGCGCCCGGGGCGGACGCCGCGGATCAGGTGTGCGCCGAGGTCACGGTGCAGGATGCAGGTGCGGTCGCGCGGGCCGAGGACAAAGGCGCTTCCTACGGAGATCGCCTCCTGGCCGCGGCCGTCGTAGTACGAGCCGGGCACCTTCCCCTGGCGGTAGAGCGTGAGCGCCCGCTCCTCGGTGGCGCGCATCAGGAGCATGTAGCGCAGCAGCGCCCGGCGGTCCTCCTGTGTGAGGACAGCCTTGGGGCCGCCATCCTCGATCGCCGCGACTTTCGCGGTGGTCGTGGCCATATTCCTCCCTCCGACGCCGGAGCGGGATCTCCGCCCGGCGGTCGTGGTTGTGGGCGCGACGTGCGGGGTCTCCGTCCGGCGCTCCCGTCTCCGTTTCTAGAGCCAAGGGTACCCGTGCTCGCGGTTATCGGCACACCGCCTGGACAACCCTGGACGCAGGCACAGAAAAGGCGCCCGCTCCCGGAGCGGGCGCCTTCCTGTCGTGCGGAGCTGCTGGTTAGTGCTTCTTGCTCGGCGTGAACTGGGTCGTGACCGCGCCGGACGGGTTGGTCGGATCGCTCGTGAGCCCGAGCTTCGTGGCCTTGAGCGTGAACTTCAGCCTGCCGGCCTTGAGGCCGCGGATACGAGCCGTGAAGAAGGTCTCCGACTTGACGATCGTCACGTTCAGCTTCTTCAGCTTGTGGTGCTTCTTGACCTTCGCGGCCGCGACCTTCTTGCCGTGCACGTAGAGGGCGGCGTGGAACGAGAACGCGTCATCCGCGGTCGGGTACGAGACCACGAAGTTGGCGCTGTGCGTGCTCTTGCCGACCTGCACTGCGTTGGTGGACGACTGGCCGACCTTCGTGAACGTCTTGTTGAAGGTCTGCGGCTGCGACTGGCAGGTGATCTGGGCCAGGATGCTGTTGACCGCCGACACGAGCTTCGACGAGTTTGTCTGGGGGAAGTACTGCCCGCCCGTCGAGGTGGCGATGTTCTGAAGCGCGGCCACGTTGTCGGGCGACGCGGCGCTGTCGCCGAAGCCGATCACGTAGGTCGGCGGCTGCGGCAGCGGCACCGGGTCGCCGAAATTCTCGCCGTCCGTCATGAAGATGTTCGCCTGCCGGTTGGGGTTGTCGGTGGCGGCCTGGTTGAAGCCGATCCCGTAGTTGGTGCCGCCGTCATCCGCCTGCAGCGACGTCAGCGAATTGATCATCGCCGTCTTGTTGGCGCCGACAGCGCCCGGGGCGAACAGCGTGTGCACGTCGGGATCGCCGAAGCTCACCGCGCCGAACGTGAAGCTCGACGGCGCCGCGTTGATGATCAGCTTGATCGCCTGGCCGCGCAGCACGTTCGAGTCGGTGACGGCCATCGAGCCCGAGTCGTCGACGATCGCCTCGACGTTGTTGATGGGCGTGCACGTTGCCGGCCCCTGCGCGAGCGCGCCCGCCGGGCCGACGAACAGGGCTGTGAGCAGTGCAGCAGCGCCGACCAGCGACGCAAAAAACCGCCTGGGGGACATCTAGAGCCTCCTGAGGGTACGAGTCCGAGTTCGGACCGACCCTAACCCAGCCCCGGTGCGCGTCGCAAGCGCTGGGACGACTCGCCTCGCGTTCCGCAGGTCTACCCTCACAGGGGTGAGCAGCGAGGTCTTCTGGACCCGGCGCCTGCGCTGGCGTCTGCGCGGCGCGTTGACGTGGCCGGCGTTCGCGATCTTCACGATCGGCGACGGCCTGCTGCTGCACTACCTGCCGCCCAACACCACCGGCGTCAGGCTGATCCCGGGGCTGATCATCGCCTCGTTCGCCAACCTCTTCCTGATCGGCGCGGTGGCCGGCTTCATCTCGCGGCGGCTCGTGGCGCGCGAGCGGCGCGTGCACGCCCAGGAACGCCGCGATCCGCTCCCCGCCGAGGTGATCCTCGACCGCACGGCCACGATCCTGCTCAGCCTGGCCGCGATCGGGCTGTTCGTCGCGGGGCTCGGCAACCGCCCGGTGATCGTGTCGGAGACGAACGCCACGCACGAGGCGGCGATCCGCGCCCGCAACTTCGTGCTGGCGCACGGCACGCCGCAGGCCAAGGACAACCTCGAGGACGCGAACACGCGCCGCCTCGCCGCGGGCTACTTCCGCATCTGCGTGAACCTGAACGACCGCGCCAAGGCCTACTGCATGTTCGTCGACACGAACAAGAACACGGTGGTCTACGACCACGACTCGCGGCCGAATCCGGTCGCGCTCGGCGGCGGCTTCTAGCGCTTCAGCCGCACCGTCAGGCGCTTGGTCGAGCGGACGCCGTTCGCGTCGGTCACAACGAGGCGCAGCCTGGCCTTGAGCTGAGCGCCGGCAGGTGGCGGCCCGACGAGCCGCAGCTTCAGCCTGACCCGCTTGCCGGCCCTGAGCTTTCTCTTCACGCGCTTGAAGCGCGCGCCCTTGGCGGTCGCGCTCGCCACGAGCGAGCCCGCGATGTTCGACTTCAGCGAGACGATGAGGCCGTGCTGTTTGGCGAGGTTCTGAGCGGTCTTCGTGCCGCCCATCGACACGAGCGCCGGGCCGACGACGGTCGTGGCCTTCGAGCCGAGCGGCGCGCTGTTGCCGCCCGAGCTCACCGCCGTCTCGGTGACCGTGAGCCTGTGACCCTGGTCGCCGCGCTTCGGCTTGTAGGTGAACTTCTTCGCCCCGGCGATCGGTGCGCAGCCCGTGCCGCGTGGGCTGCAACGGTTCCACTGGTAGGCGGGCGCGGCGCCGCCGCCGGTCGTTCCGCTCACGGCGGCCAGCGTCCTGCCCACGTCGGGCTTGCCCTTCACCTGTGGCGCCGTGGCGAGCGTGCCGGCCGGGATCGTGAAGTCGAGGGTCCAGCCGCCGTCGATCGCGCCGTTGTCGTCGCTCAGGTGATCCATCGTGTAGAGCTTCCAGGTCCCGTTCGGATCGAGCCCGTCGAAGACGGCCAGCCCGAGCGGATACGGGCCGGGCGGCGCGGGCGCGGCGAACACGGCGGCGTCGCGGGTGCAGTTCCCTGACGGGGCGCTCGGATCCTGGGTGGGCGCGTAGGTGCCCGCGGGCAGCGGGCTGTTGCCGCCGTTCAGGCACGGCACCGGCGGGCCGCTGTCGTCGAAACCGAGCTCGATCGGCGCCGGCTGCCCGTTCGCAGGCAGGCAGTCGCCGGCGTCGGACATCAGGATCGTGTCCTGCCCGTGCGGCCCGGCGAGCAACATGTCGACGTCGTGCGCGCAGCCGTGATGGAAGCCGTGCAGCGTCGCGGTGACCTTCGTCACCGTGCCCACCACGCCCGACACGCCGATCGCCGACGGGTACGGCGTCGACGCGGCCGGGACGTCGCCCGCGCCGGCGTCGTTGATCGTGATCGGCGTCGCGTTGGTGAAACTCGCGGCGCCCGCCGGCGCGGCCACCAACAGCCACGCCGGCAGAGCGGCGAGAGCGACTGTGCGGGCGAGCCCTACGACAGGCTCACCATCACGTGCTTGCCGACCATTCTCAGTTCTCAGTTCTCAGTTCTTGGTTCCTGTGGCCTCTGGCCTCTGGCCTCTGGCCTCGATCTGGCCCATGGCCTCCTCCACGGGCACAAACGGCATGCTCACGCCTTCGGCCACCGCCGGGTGCGTGACCTGGCCGGCCACCACGTTCACGCCGCCGCGCAGACCCGGGTCGCGGGCGATCGCGTCGCGCACGCCCAGGTCCGCGAGCGCCATGGCGTACGGCAGGGTCGCGTTGGTGAGGGCGAAGGTCGAGGTGATCGGCACCGCGCCCGGCATGTTGGTCACGCAGTAGTGGGTGATGCCGTCGACCTCGTAGGTCGGGTCGGAGTGCGTGGTGGGGCGAGAGGTCTCGAAGCAGCCGCCCTGGTCGATCGACACGTCCACGAGCACGGCGCGCTTCTTCATCAGCGCGAGCTGTTCGCGGCGGATCACCCACGGCGCACGCGCGCCGTGAATCAGGACGGCGCCGATCACGAGGTCTGCGGCGGGCAGCATCTTCTCGACCGCGAGCGTCGACGAGTAGACCGTGGAGGCGCGGCCGCCGAAGGCGACGTCGAGCTCGCGCAGGCGGTCGAGGTTGCGGTCGAACACGAACACGTCCGCCTCCATGCCGATCGCGATGAACGCGGCCTGCATGCCCACCACGCCGCCGCCGATCACGAGCACGGTCGCGGCCGCCACGCCGGGCACGCCGCCGAGCAGCACGCCGCGGCCGCCGAGCGGGCGCTCGAGCATGAACGCGCCGGCCTGCGTGGCGATCTTGCCCGCCACCTCGCTCATCGGGGCGAGCAGCGGCAGCCGCCCGTGCGAGTCCTCGACGGTCTCGTAGGCGATGCAGGTGGCGCCGGAGTCGCAGAGGCCCTTCGTCAGCTCGGGGGCGGGCGCGAGGTGCAGGTAGGTGAAGAGCGTCTGGTCGGCGCGCAGCTTCGCCACCTCTTCGGGCATCGGCTCCTTCACCTTCAGCACCAACTCGGCCTCGTCGAACACGGACTGCGCGTCCGGCAGGATGCGCGCGCCCTGCTCGACGAACTCCCCGTCGGGGATGACGCTGCCCTCGCCCGCGCCCTTCTGGATCAACACCTCGTGCCCGTGCTCCACGAACTCGCGCACGCCCGCGGGCGTGATCGCCACGCGGTACTCGTCGGTCTTGATCTCCGTCGGAACTCCAACCCTCATCGGCTAAGTCGCCTCCAAATCGTTGTCATCTCACGAGCTCCCGCCCGCGCAGCGCCAGCCAGAACTCGATGCGGTCGCGCGCCCGGCTGAGGTCGCGGCCGGTGAGCTCCTCCACTCGCCGGATCCTGTAGCGCAGCGTATGCCTGTGGCAGAAGAGCTGCCGGGCGGCCCGCTCCCACTGGCCGTTCTGCTCGATGAACGCCTCGAGCGAGCGGAGCAGCTCGTCGCCGTAGTCGCCCTCGCCGTTCTCGAGCGGGCCGAGCAGGTTGTCGCAGTACAGCCGGAGCGCGTCCTCGTCCTGTAGCGAGAGCAGTAGCTGGAACGCGCCGAGGTCACGGTAGGAGGCCACCTCCGGCGCCTCCTCGCCGCCGAGCACCGACGCCTCGAGCGCGCAGCGCGCCTCGTGGAAGCTGCGCCTCAAGGCGCGCGCGGGCGATGGCCGCGAAGCCGCCGCCCGCACGTCGCCGTACTCAGCGCCGAGCGCCTTGCGCGCCCGGCCCGCGAGCTCGAGTGGGTCGGTGTCCTGGACGTCCACGACCGCGCACAGCAGGCGCTCGCGCGCGGCCACGAGGGCGCCCACGCCGGCGCTCGCCATGAAGCGGTCGAGCAGCGCCTCGCCGGCCGCGGGGTCCTGCATGCCGAACACGAGCACCGCCGCGGTGTCGCCCACGCCGAAGGGGCGCAGCCGCATGGCCAGCTCGTCCGGGTCGAGGCGCCCGGTGAGAGCCTCGGCCAGCACGTCGCCGGCCAGGCGTCGCTCGGTGTCGCGCATCACGCGCTGCCGCATCAGCTCGAGCGCCACCACGGTCACCGCCTGCTGGAGGATCAGGCGCTCGAAGTCGCCGAGGCCGCCGGTGTCGCGCACCGCCACGAGCCAGGCCTGCGGCGCGCCGCTGCCGCGCGTGGCCACCGGGAGCGCGAGCGTCCGGCCCGTGAGCTCAGGATGCTCGGGGGCGAACGTGACGGGTTGGGTGCGCGTGCCGTTCTGGTTGCCACCCTGGGCGCTGCGCGTGGCCACCTCGAGCCGGAGCGCGGTGAGCTGCTCCTCGGTGAGCTCCCGGCGGAACGCCTTGCCGGTCATCGTCTCGCCGCGCGCGCTCAGCACGAGCACAGCGCCGCCGATCGTGGCGGCCAGCGCGCGCACCACCTCGGGCAGCCCGCGCTCCTCGAGCACCAGCCGCTCGAGCCGCTTCTGGATCGCGATGCCGCGCTGCAGCACCTCGTACTGCTCGTTCACGAGCCGCGTGAACGCCTTCTCGGTGATCGCGATGAACGGCAGGTCGTAGGGCACCTCGAACACCGGGAAGCCGAGCTCGCCCGCCTCTTCGAGCAGTGCGGGCGGCAGCTCCTTGTGGTCGAAGCCGGTGCCGAAGCCGAGCCCCGCGAGGTGATGGCCGGCGAGCAGCGCGACGAACTCGCGCTGCTTCTCCGGCGTGTCGAGCTGGATGCCGGTGGTGAGCACGAGCTCGCCGCCCGAGAGCCACGGCGTCGGGTCCAGCAACTCGGTGATGTGCACCCAGCGGACGGGAGCCTCGGCGGCCTCCTCCCCTGTCAGCAGCTCCAGGTCGATGTCCTGGACGAGCCGCTGCACCGTGAGCACCGCACCGCCTCCTAAACCATCAATGCTTGACGATCCGCTCCCAGGCCTCCGTGAGCACCGGGCGGATCACCGACTCGATCTCGGCGAACTGCTCGGGCCCCGCGATGAGCGGCGGCGAGAACTGGATCACGGGGTCGCCGCGGTCGTCCGCACGGCAGATCAGCCCGCGCTTGTAGAGCTCGCCGGAGAGGAAGCCGCGGAGCAGCTCCTCGGACTCCTCGTCGTTGAAGCTCTCCTTGGTCTCCTTGTCCTTCACGAGCTCCATCGCGTGGAAGTAGCCGGCGCCGCGCACGTCGCCGACGATCGGCAGGTCGTCCTTCAGCCGGTCGAGCATCGCGCGGAACTCACCCTCGTGCTCGCGGACGTGGCCGCAGAGGTCCTCGTTCTCGAAGATGTCGAGGTTGGCCATCGCCACCGCCGCGCACACCGGGTGCCCGCCGAACGTGAGGCCATGGGTGAACATGCTCGTGCCCTCGGCGAAGGGCTCGAAGATCTCGTCGCGCGCGATCACCGCGCCCATCGGCGCGTACGCCGAGGTGAGGCCCTTGGCCGTGGTGATCAGGTCCGGCTGGTAGCCGAAGC
Source organism: Thermoleophilaceae bacterium (assembly GCA_036494715.1). Lineage (GTDB taxonomy): Bacteria > Actinomycetota > Thermoleophilia > Solirubrobacterales > Thermoleophilaceae > JAICJR01. The sequence continues at coordinate 24,784 of DASXNY010000007.1, read as the reverse complement.
GCTCGCAGCCGAAGTAGTGGCCGAGGCGGCCCCAGGAGCAGATCACCTCGTCCGAGATGAGCAGCACGCCGTACTCGTCGCAGATCTCGCGCACGCGCTGGAAGTAGCCCTCCGGCGGCATGAAGCAGCCGCCCGAGTTCTGCACCGGCTCGAGGATCACGGCCGCGACGGTCTCCGGACCCTCGAACTCGATCCGTTTCTGGATCTCCTCCGCCGGGTCGAGCCACTCGGGGTTGCGGTAGCTGTTGGTGTTAGCCACGTGCGCGCTGCCCACGGGCAGCGGCTCGAACATGCTGCGGATGGAGCCGATGCCCGTGGCGATCAGGGCGCCCATCGTGGTGCCGTGGTAGGCGGTGTCGCGCGCGATGATCTTGTAGCGCGCGCCCTCGCCGCGTACTCGGTGGTACTGGCGGCTGAGCTTGATCGCGCTCTCCACGGCCTCGGAGCCGCCGGAGGTGAAGAACACGCGATTGAGGTCGCCCGGCGCGAGGTCCGCGATGCGCGCGGCCAGTTCGATCGCGAGCGGGTGGGCGAAGGTCCAGTTCGTGTAGAAGCCGAGCTCCTTGGCCTGGCGCGCGGCCGCCTCGCCGAGCTCCGCGCGGCCGTGGCCCGCGTTCACGCAGAAGAGCGCGGACAGCCCGTCGAGGTACTTCTTGCCGTTCGCGTCCCAGACGTAGCAGCCCTCGCCGCGCGTGATGATGGGCAGCTCATGGTCGTCGTACGCGCCCATGCGCGTGAAGTGCATCCAGAGGTGCCGCTTGGCAAGCTCCTGCAGACGACTGCTCTCAGCCACTTCTGTTTGAGGCGCGCCTTCGAGCCTGGTTGCCATTCAGAACACTCTCCTTCTCCTGGACGGACTGGACGCTGTGGACAACGGTAGCGCCCGGCTGGAAAGCGAACAAGGGAGCGATGGGTCAAATAGGACTACATCGGCCTATACATGACGTACAAGCACGGTGCGCACTTTTTGGGCATCTTTTACTTGCGAAAGTCGGTTCTCAGACATAACTTCTGAGACGCCCCATCGGCTTGGCGATCGACGCCGCGCCGAGTTGGCCTTTGAGGAGGAGTCACGGGAGCACAGATCGCGACCACCGATTCGTCGGCGGAATCCGGCGCTGTGCGCGGCGGTACGCCGCTACCGAGTGTGCGCCTCGAGCAGGTCACGAAGCGCTTCGGGGACTTCACAGCCGTCCGTGAGCTCACGCTCGACATCGAGCGCGGCGAGTTCTTCACGCTGCTCGGGCCGAGCGGCTGCGGCAAGACCACGACGCTGCGCATGGTCGCCGGCTTCGAGGACCCGAGCGACGGCCGGATCCTGCTCGACGGCACCGACGTGTCCGGTCTGCCGGCCTTCAAGCGCGCCACCAACACCGTCTTCCAGAGCTACGCGCTGTTCCCGCACCTGAGCGTGGAGGAGAACGTGGCCTTCGGCCTGCGCCGCCAGGGGATGGGCCGGAAGGAGGCCGCCGGGCGGGTGACCGAGGAGCTCGAGCGGGTGGGCCTCGCGCGTGAGGCCAAGCGCAAGCCGCGCCAGCTCTCCGGCGGCCAGCAGCAGCGCGTGGCGCTCGCGCGCGCGCTCGTGAACCTGCCGACCGTGCTGCTGCTCGACGAGCCGCTCGGCGCGCTCGACCTCAAGCTGCGCAAGGGGCTGCAGGTCGAGCTGAAGCGCATCCAGCGCGACGTGGGCATCACGTTCATCTACGTCACGCACGACCAGGAAGAGGCGCTCACGATGTCCGACCGCATCGCCGTGATGAACCACGGCGTGGTCGAGCAGGTGGACGTGCCCGAGGCCGTGTACAACCGTCCGCGCACCACCTTCGTCGCCGGCTTCATCGGCGTGTCCAACCTGATGCCCGGCGTGGCCGGCCCGGCCCCCGGCGGCGCGACCGAGCTCAAGCTCGACAGCGGCGTGGCGCTGCAGACCAGCGCCAACGGCTTCAAGCCCGGCGAGCGCGTGTGGGCGGTGGTGAGGCCGGAGAAGCTCACCGTCAAGCTGATCGAAGAGCCCGCGCCCACCGACAAGCCCTCGGTGGAGGGGCTCGTGGAGAGCTCGATCTACCTCGGCACCGCCACGCAGATGGTGGTGCGGCTGCCCGACAAGGTGGCCATGACCGTGCTTGTGCCGAACGCCGACGAGGACGAGCGCCAGCGCCTGCCGGGGGCCGGCGCGCGCGTGCGACTCAGCTGGGCGACGGATCACATGCACGTGGTGAGAGAGAGCGAAGCGAAGGAATTCGAGAGCCAAGACCCCGAGGGAGAAAGTGAAAAACCGTGAGCGAGCGTGACATCGACCGAGAGATGGACGAGCTGGTGCGGCGGGAGATCAGCCGGCGGCAGCTGTTTCGCATGGGCGGCGCGGGGGCGCTCTCGGTCGGAGCCGCCGGGTTCCTCGCCGCCTGTGGCAGCGGCTCCGCGCTGAGCGGCGGGAGCAAGACGGTCTCGAAGGTCATCCCGAAAGGCCAGCTCGGCACCCAGCTGAACTTCTCCAACTGGCCGCTCTACATCGACGTGAGCCACGGCAAGCACCCCACGCTCGAGAAGTTCACGAAGAAGTTCGGCGTGAACGTGAAGTACACGGAGGAGATCAACGACAACACCGAGTTCTTCGGGAAGATCCGCCAGCAGCTCGCGAACGGCACCTCGGGCGGCCGGGACATCATCGTGATGACCGACTGGATGGCCGGCAAGATGATCAAGCTCGGCTACATCGAGAAGCTGAACAAGGCCGCGCTGCCGAACGTCACCAAGAACCTCATCCCGGCTCTTCAGCACATCGACTACGACCCGGGCCGCAACTACTCGGTCCCGTGGCAGAGCGGGCAGACCGGCCTGATCATCCGCAAGGACAAGGTCGGCGACGTGAAGAGCGTCAACGAGGTCTTCAACCCCAAGTACAAGGGCAAGGTCACGATGCTCACCGAGATGCGCGACACGGTGGGGCTGACGATGCTCGGCATGGGCAAGGACCCGACCACCGGCAGCACGGCCGACGCGCTTGCGGCGATCGCAAAGATCGACAAGTACGTGAAGAACGGCCAGATCCGCCGCTTCACGGGCAACGACTACCTCAAGGACCTGCCGCACGGCGACTCGTGGATCGTCTACGGCTGGTCGGGCGACGCGGTGCAGCTCCAGTCGGACAACAAGAACATCCAGTTCGTCCACCCGGAAGAGGGCTTCATGCTCTGGACCGACAACATGATGGTTCCGGTGGGCGCGCCGCACCCGTACACCGCCGAGGTGTTCATGAACTGGATCTACCAGCCGCAGGTGGAGGCGCCGATCGAGGACTACGTGAACTACGTCCCGCCGGTGGCCGGCACCAAGGCCGTGCTGCTCAAGCTCGACCCGGGCGTGGCGAACAACCCGCTGATCTTCCCGAGCGCGAACGTGCTGTCGAAGGGGCATGCCTTCAAGCAGCTCGCCCCCGCGGACGAGGACAAGATCAACAACGCCTTCCAAGCGGTGATCGGCGCCTAGCGGCGCGGCGCGGATGTCGTTCGTCCGGCGACACAAGGGGCTCCTGCCCCTCGCGCTGCTGTTGCCGGGCCTGGCCTGGCTGATCATCTTCTTCGCGCTGCCGCTCTACTACCAGGGGAAGATCTCGCTCGAGACGGGCTCGATCTTCAACGGCTTCTCCTTCAACTGGCACTTCGCGACCTACACGGACGCGCTGTCGCTGTACAAGACGCAGTTCCTGCGCTCGTTCTGGTACGCGGGACTGTCCACGGTGCTGTCGCTCTTGATCGGCTACCCGCTCGCGTACGCGATCGCGTTCCGCGGCGGGCGCTGGCGGAACGCGCTGCTGCTCGCGGTGATCCTGCCGTTCTTCGTGACCTATCTCGTGCGCACGCTCGCGTGGGAGACGATCCTGGACGACTCGAGCCCGCTCGTCTCGATCCTCCAGACGCTTCACATCATCAGTCCGCACGGGAGGGTGCTGGCCACGACGGGAGCGGTGGTGGCGGGCATCACCTACAACTTCCTGCCGTTCATGATCCTGCCGCTGTACGCGTCGCTCGAACGCATCGACGGGCGGCTGCTCGAGGCGGGCGCGGACCTGTACGGCAACCGCCGCTCCGTGTTCACGAAGGTCACGCTGCCGCTGTCGATGCCCGGCGTGGTGGCCGGCGTGCTGCTCACCTTCATCCCGGCGGCGGGCGACTACGTGAACGCGACGCTGCTCGGCTCGCCCAACCAGACGATGATCGGCAACGTCATCCAGAGCCGCTATCTGGAGCTGAACGACTTCCCGACCGCGGCCGCGCTGTCGTTCACGTTGATGGCGATCATCCTCGTGCTGGTCGGGCTGTGGGCGTATTTCGCCGGCACCGAGGCGCTGATGGGGAGTGAGGCGAGATAGCCGCCGAGGCGATACCCGCTTCCCGCGCGCGGAGCGCCAAGCGTCCGCCGGGCACCTCGCTGGCCACGCGCGCCGGGCGGAAGGTCCTGCACTGGATCCTGCCGGTGTACTCGGCCCTGGCGATCCTCTACCTGATCTTCCCGATCGGGATCATCATCTGGTTCTCGTTCAACAACACCCACAGCCGCTTCAACTTCGTATGGCAGGGCTGGACGCTCAAGCACTGGAAGGACCCGTTCCAGGTGCCGGGCCTGCTGGACGCGCTGAAGGTGTCGATCGAGGTGGCCCTGATCTCGACCGTGATCGCCACCGCACTCGGCACGGCTATGGCGCTCGCGATGGTGCGCTACGAGTTCCGCGGGCGCGCGCCGCTCAACTTCTTCGTGTTCCTGCCGCTGAGCACGCCCGAGATCGTGCTCGGCGCGGCGCTCCTGTCGCTGTTCCTGTCACTCGGCGTGAACACGGGCTTCCTCACGATCGTGATCGCACACGTGATGTTCAACATCTCGTTCGTCGTGGTGGTGGTCAGATCGAGGCTCATCGGCTTCGACCGTTCGCTCGAGGAGGCGGCTCAGGACCTGGGCGCCAACGCCTGGCAGACGTTCAGGCTCGTCACGCTGCCGCTGATCGCGCCGGGCGTGCTGTCGGCCGGGCTGCTGGCGTTCGCGCTGTCGATCGACGACTTCGTGATCACCAACTTCAACTCTGGCTCGACCGTCACCTACCCGCTCTTCATCTGGGGCGCCGCGCGCGTGTCGATCCCGCCCGAGGTGAACATCGTGGCCACGATGATCTTCGTCCTCACAGTGGCGATCGCCATCGGGACGGTCGTGCAGGGGCGGCGCGCCGAGCGGATGGCGTCGGTGCGGCCGGAGCAGGAAGCTGTCGCGGTCTAGCGGCTGAACCGCCCCGGCACGGCGCCGCAGAGTCCCACGTTGATGTTCTCGACGGTGTCCCAGGGACTTGTCGGCGCGTAGAACAGCGTGCAGCGCTTGCCCTGCTTGAGATTCGCCCGCGACTGAGCGGCCTCGCCGGGTCCCGGTGTGGGGATGCCGTACTTGCTCCGGGCGTCCGCCATCGAGCTGCCGAGCCCGATCCGCTTGCTCGTCTTGAGCACGTTCACCCTGGTCGCGAGGACAGGGTCCTGGGGCAGTTCGACGTCGATCACCGCGACCTTCCCCTTGGTCATGAAGTAGCCGACCTTTGGGTCGAGGATGAGCGTTCCAGTGCCGATATCCACCGGCACCAGCCACTGGTACCAGGTGTAGCCCTGGAAGGCCACCGTGTCGATCTTGTCGGGCTTGCCCCAGGCCTTCCGGGCCTGCCTCTTCGTCATGCCGACCTTGAGGCCGCCGATCGACTTGCCGGGAACGATCTTGTGGTTCTTGAAGCTCGGGAAGTGGGCGGACGCGCCGCCGGCGGACGCCAGCGCGACAGCCAGCGCCGTCAGCGCAGCCAGCGGGAGGGACGATCTGCGAGTCATGGTGTCCTCCGGTTTCTGCGCGAGTCGACGCCACTCTAACCGCGCGCGTCAAGGCGCGAGGACGGAGGACGGAGGTCGGAGGGTCAGCCCTTGCGGAGGGGCACTACCAGCACCGGCGTCTCCGACAGGTGCAGCAGCTTCTGCGACACCGAGCCGAGCACGACCCCCTTGAGCGGCCGCTCGCCGCGGCTGCCCACGACGATCATCGCCGCGTTGCGGTCCGCGGCCACGCGGGCCAGGGCGTCGGCCTTCTCACCGCGCTCGATCAGGGTCTCGCTCTCCACGCCCTGCTGTGCCGCCGCCGCGGCTGCCTCGGCGTTCAGGGCCTCGCCGCGCTCGTGGAGCTCCTTGCCGAGGTCCTGCACCTCGCCCCCGAACGCCGACACCTCGTACGCGTACGCGATCACGATCTTCGAGCCGAGCTTCTTCGCGAGCCCGCAGGCCACGTTCAGCGCGGCCTTGCCGCCGTCCGAACCGTCGTAGCCGAGGACGATCTCGTCAGACATCCGGGGTGACGGCCTGGGCCTTGAGCTCGCCGGTGAGGATGCGCGGATCCGCCACCTCGGGCTTGCGCTTGAAGAAGCTGGGGCTGACGCCGTTCCACCAGAGCATGAACACGAGGCCGAGGAGCAGGCCGCCGAGGCCGATCACGAGCGGGCCGCCGATGCCGAAGATCACGAGCGAGCCGGCGTCCGTCTTGCCGAGCTCGATGCACGACTTGACGAACAGGTAGCCGAGGCTGAGGAAGCCGAGGAACGGGAGCACGCCGATGTAGAAGAAGTTCTTGACGCTCTTCGTGAGCTCGTGGCGGTAGTAGATGACGCAGGCGAGGCCGGTGAGCCCGTAGTAGAAGGCGATCATGAGGCCGAGCGAGAGGATCGAGTCGCCCAGCACGTCCGTGCTGACGAGCGTGAGCCCCACGTACCAGATGATCGAGACGGCGCCCATGAGGATCGTCGAGAAGTCGGGGGTCTGGAAGCGTGGGTGGATGCGGCTGAACTCCTTGGGCAGCGCGCCTTGGCGCGCCATCGAGAGGCTTGTTCGCGCAGTGGGCAAGATCGTCGTCTGCGTGGAGGCCGACGCCGATGTGAGCACGGCGATGATCAGGAGCTTGTCGAGGCCCGAGCCGAGCACGGCCTTTCCGATCGGGGCGAACACGTCATCGGGGTTCGCGTTCAGGACGTGCAGTCCGGTATACGCCACCGCCGCGGTTGAAACGAGCACGTAGATCCCCACGAGCAGCAGCGTGGAGATCACAGCGGCCTTGCCCGGCCCGGTGTCGGCGTCCTTCGTTTCCTCATTCACGGCTACGCCGCTGTCCCAGCCCCAGTAGATGAACACTGCCAGGAGCACGCCCGCCACCAGATCGGTGGTCGAGAGGCCGAAGGGTGAGAACCAGCTCGCCTGCACGTGCGTGGACGCGGGGTTGTGGCCGTTGTAGGTCTTCCATAGCGCGACGACGGAGAAGATCGCCAGGGTGGTGAGCTCGGCGCCGAGCAGGAACTGCTGAAGACGGGCCGAGAGCTCGATGCCGCGCCAGCAGATCCAGGTCATGACCACGATCCAGGCGACGCCGATGAGCGTGACCTCGAACGTGGTCGGGCTGGCGTTGCCGAACAGCTGGAACGAGTAGAGACCCGCGATCTGCGACAGGTTGGCCATCACGATCACGTCCGCGACGATGATCGCCCAGCCGCCCATCCAGCCGGAGCGCGGTCCCATCGCCTTCGTCATCCACGAGAACGTCGTGCCGCAGTCCGGGTCGGCGCGGTTCATGTAGTTGTAGGCGAGCGCGATGCAGAGCATCGGCAGGAACGCGACGATCATGATCGCCGGCGCCTTGAAGCCCACGACGGCCGTCACGAAGCCGAGCGTGGCCGCCAGCGAGTACCCGGGTGCCGTCGACGCGACGCCGATCACGATGTTCGAGACGAACGTGATCGCGTTCTTCTTGAGTTCGGGCTGCGCCGCGGCGTCCGATTGACCAGTAAGCGGTACGCCAGGCCCGATAGCTTCCGAGCCAGTGCTCATCCAGGAGCCACTGTAGTGCGGTCTGGCGCGTCAGCGCAAGGTCATGGGTCATGGGTCATAGGTCATGGGTCATAGGGCTGTAGCCTGCTGCGGCTATGGCCACCTTCGACTTGCTCGCGTCGCTGCCGGTGGAAGTCGACGGCTACTCGTTGGAGGGGCTCGAGGCGCAGGTGTCGTCGGACTTCACGCGGCTCTCCACCGTCATCCACATGCAGGGCGGCGGGCACGAGGGCGTAGGCGAGGACGTGACCTACGACCAGCTCGACCACGTCGCGCTGCAGGATGCGGGACCGGTGCTGGACCTCGCGGGCAAGCGCACGATGGGCGAGTTCTGCGACCTCGTGGGCGGGCTCGACCTGTTCCCGGCCGAGCCGGTGCGCGACGTGTCGCGGCGCTACCGGCGCTGGGCGTTCGAGTCGACGGCCTTGGATCTTGCGCTGCGCCAGGCGGGCAAGTCGCTCGCCGAGGTGGTGGGGCGCTCGCTGCGGCCGCTCACGTTCGTCGTGTCCCTGCGGCTCGGCGAGCCGCCGACGATGGCGCCCGTGCGCAAGCGGCTCGACCTCTACCCGACGCTGCGCTTCAAGCTCGACCCGACCGACGAGTGGACCGATGAGCTGATCGCCGAGCTCGTGGACACAGGAGCGGTGGACTCCGTCGATCTCAAGGGCCTCTACTCCGGCACCGTGGTGGACGCGGGCGCCGACCCCGAGCTCTACCGGCGCGTGGCCGAGGCGTTCCCGAACGCGTGGATCGAGGACCCGCGGCTCAACGAGGAGACCGACCCGGTGCTCGAGCCCTATCGGGACCGCATCACCTGGGACGCCAACATCCACTCGGTCGCTGACATCGAGGGTCTGCCGTTCCCGCCGCGCATGGTGAACATCAAGCCGTCGCGGCTCGGCGGCCTGCAGGAGCTGTGCGCGGCCTACGACCACTGCGAGGAGCACGGCATCGGCGCCTACGGCGGCGGGCAGTTCGAGCTCGGCCCCGGCCGCGGGCAGATCCAGTACCTCGCCTCCCTCTTCCACCCGGACACGCCCAACGACGTGGCGCCGACCGGCTTCAACCTGCCGGACCCGCAGCCCGGGCTGCCGTCGAGCCCGATCGAGCCGCAGGGCTCGGACATCGGCTTCCGCTGGGGCTAGCCCTAGCCCGGCCGGCGGAACTCGGCGCGCCAGCGGAACGGGAACGGCTCGTCGGTGGTGTCGCGGATCTCCTCGATCCGGACGGTCTCGAGGCCGCCCTGCTCGAACGCCTCGAGCTCGCTGAGGCTGAGCGGCCACGGCGGGCCGTCGGGCCGCTCGTCCTCCTCGCGCGCGGCCGAGAGCACGAGCAGCGTGCCACCCGGCGCGACGAACTCCGTCACGCGCGCGGTCGACTCGGCGTGGTAGTCCTGCGGCATCGACTGCACCGTGATGCTCTCGAGCACGAAGTCGAATGCGTGCAGCCAGTCGCGCGGCGGGTCGAGCAGATCGGCCACCACGTACTTCACCGGCGAGCCCGGGAACCGCTGCTCCATCGAGCGGATCGCGGTGGGGGCGACGTCGAACGCCGTGGTGTCGAAGCCGAGCCGGCCGATGTACTCCGCGTCCTGGCCGAGCCCCGAGCCCACCACGAGCGCGCGGCGGCCGCCGCCCGTGAGGCCATGCTGCTCGGCCCAGGCCACTAGCCGCACATTCGGCTCGTCGCGGTTCCACGGCACCTCCCGCTCGCCCGCCTCGGCGGCGACGTAGAGCTCCTCGAACCAGCCGCTCGGATCGTCGCTCAAAGGCTTACCGAGCCGTCGTCATGGACCGTCCAGTGAGGGTTGTGCGCGACCTCCCACGGGTGGCCGTCGGGGTCGATGAACACGCCTGAGTAGCCGCCCCAGAATGTCTCGGCGCCATGGCGCGGGATCGTCGCACCAGCCGCCTCGGCCTGAGCGATCACCGCGTCCACCTCCTCCGGCGAGCGCGCGTTGTAGGCGAGCGTGATGCCGCCCCAGCCGCCGTTGTCGGTCACGCCGCTGTCCTCGGCGAGCTGGTCGCGGCCCCACAGCGCGACGATCATGCCGCCGGCCTGGAAGAACAGCACGTCCTCGGCGGGCGCGGCCCCGCTCTTCCAGCCGAGCGCCTCGTAGAACGCACGCGCCCGAGCCAGGTCGGACACGCCGAGGGTCACGAGGCTCACGCGCTGGTCCATCAGAGGGTCCGCGCGATCACTAGCCGCTGGATCTCGTTCGTGCCCTCGTAGATCTGCGTGATCTTGGCGTCGCGCATCATGCGCTCCACCGGGTACTCCTTCACGTAGCCGTAGCCGCCGAGCACCTGCACGGCCTCGGTCGTGACGGCCATCGCCGTGTCAGAGCAGAAGAGCTTGGCCATCGCCGAGTACTTGCCCATGTCGGCCTCGAGGCGGTCCACCTTCGCGCACGCCTTGTAGAGCAGCTCGCGCGCGGCGGCGCACTGCGTCTCCATGTCGGCGAGCTTGAACTGGATTCCCTGGAAGGCGATGATCGGCTTGCCGAACTGGCGGCGCTCCTTCGCGTACGCCGCGGCGAAGTCGGTGGCGCCCTGCGCGAGGCCGAGGCCCTGCGCGGCCACGCCGAGGCGCGAGCGGTCGAGGGTCGCCATCGCCACCTTGAAGCCCGCGTTGGCCTCGCCGATCAGGTTCTCCGCCGGCACGCGCACGTCGGTGAACACCGGCTGGCCGGTGGGCGAGCCGCGGATGCCCATCTTGTGCTCGAGCTTGCCGATCTCCACTCCCGGCCAGTCGCGCTCCACCACGAACGCCGAGATGCCGCGCGAGTGGCCCTCGTCCGGGTTCGTGACCGCGAACACCACGAACAGGTCGGCCACGCCCAGGTTGGTGATCCAGTTCTTCTCGCCGTCGAGGATCCAGTCGTCGCCGTCGCGCACCGCCCGCGTGCGCATGCCGCCCGGGTCCGAGCCCGCCTCCACCTCCGACAGGGCGAACGCCGGCGTCCACTCGCCGCTCGCGAGCCGCGGGAGGTACTTCTGCTTGAGCTCGTCCGAGCCGAACAGCTTGATCGGCAGCGAGCCCAGCTCCTGCACCATCAGGATCAGAGCGGTCGAAGCGCAGGCTTTCGCCAGCTCCTCCACCGCGATGTTGAGGGTCAGCGTGCCGGTGCCCGTACCGCCGTGCTCCGCATCGAACGGCAGGCCGAGGATGTCCTGCTCGGCGAGCAGCCTGCGCAGGTCGTAGGGGTACTCCGCCTTCTCGTCGATCTCCGCCGCCCGCGGCGCCACGCGCTCCTGCGCGATCTGGCGGACCACCTCTCGGAACTCGAGCTGCTCGTCCGTGAGGAGATAGGTGTCGGCTGTGGCTTGGTCCGCGATGTCGTGGATTATGCCGACGTGGTTCTCGTCGCACCCGACAGCTTCAAGGGCACGCTATCCGCAGTCGAGGTCGCGCACGCGATTGCCGAAGGTCTGCGCGAGGGCGGTGCCGAGGCGCGGGAGCTGCCGATCGGCGACGGCGGCGAGGGCACGATGGAGGCGCTCGTGGCGACGCTTGGCGGCGAGTACCGGGAGGCCGAGGTGAGCGATCCGCTCGGTCGCCCGATCACGGCGCGCTTCGCGCTGCTGCCCGATGGCCGCGCGGTGGTGGAGACCGCTCAGGCGAGCGGGTTCGCCCTGGTGGCGGAGGCCGAGCGCGATGTGTGGGCCGCGTCCACACGCGGCACGGGCGAGTTGATCGCCGCGGCGGTACAGGCGGGAGCACAGAATGTGATCGTCACGGTGGGCGGCAGCGCGACCATGGACGGGGGCGCCGGCGCGGTGGAGGCGCTCGAGGAGGCCGGGGTCGACCCGAAGCTCGAGGTGCTGTGCGACGTGCGCCTGCCGTTCGAGCAGGCGCCGAGCGTGTTCGGGCCGCAGAAGGGCGCGGACCCGAGGATGGTGAAGCGCCTCGAGCGCCGCCTCGACAAGTTCGCGGCGGCTGCCCCGCGCGACCCCCGCGATGTGCCGATGACCGCCGCGGCCGGCGGGCTCTCCGGCGGTCTGTACGCCTACCGCAACGCGAAGCTCGTGCTGGGTGCGGCCTACGTTCTCGACACGCTCGGTTTCGACGAGCTGATGCGCGCGGCGCGCGCGGTCGTGACGGGAGAGGGCAAGCTCGACGACCAGACGCTCGCCGGCAAGGCCGTGGGCGAGGTGGCCACGCGCTGCCGCCAGTCCGGCGTGTGGTGCCACGCGGTGGTTGGCACGAATGCCCTTGACCAGTTCGCGATCCGCCTCCTGGACTTCGCCAGTGTCAGAGCGGCGGGGACCAAAAAAGAGCTACGCCATGTTGGGTATTCCTTGTCCCGGGAAAGCGGAGTAACTTAGGCAAGTCCAGGAAGGGTCCCCGACCTTTTAGGGAGGAACAATGGCGACCCTGCCGACATCCGGACTCGACTCCGCGGACGAGCATTCACGTGCCGTCCGGCGGCTGGAGGACGCGATGAACAGACACGCCCAGCTCAACGAGGTCTACCAACAGTCACTCGGCACAGGGCGGGAACTCGGCGCGTTCATGCGTTTGCGTGAGGCGCGCAAAGAGGTGACCGCGTTCGAGAGATGGCTGCACTGGGTGGACGACGACCGAATGGCGGTGTCACCGCCCGCCGATGAGGTGGAGCTGGAGGAGGTGCTGGGGCACTAGGAGGTAGTCCTAGTTCCTGGTTGCTAGTTGCTAGTTGCTAGATCTGAACCTGCCCGTTCCTTCGACGTTCTCCAGTAGGTAGTCGTAGGCGGGCAGGGTCAGGAACTCGGGGAAGTCGTCGGCGAGCGCGACCTGCTCGAACAGCATGCGCGACTCCTTCGGCCGCCCCTGCTTCTCGAACCACTCGTCGTCGCCGATCTCCTCGCGGATCTTCTCGAGCTCCTCGGTGGCAATCCGCTCCACAAGCTCGGGCGTGACCTTCTCGCCGCCGTGGAGCTCGGCGCCATGGCGTAGCCACTGCCACACCTGCGAGCGTGCGATCTCGGCCGTCGCGGCGTCCTCCATCAGGCCGTAGATGCCCGCGGCGCCGTTGCCCCGCAGCCACGACGAGATGTACTGGATGCCGACGTTCACGTCGCTGCGGAGACCCGCCTCGGTGATGTCGCCGGGTGTCGAGGCCACGTCGAGCAGCTCGGCGGCGCTCACGTTCACCTCATCGCGCTTGCGGTCCACCTGGTTCGGCTTGTCGCCGAGCACGGCGTCGAACTGCTCGGTCGCGTTCTTCACCGAGTCCGGGTGCGCGACCCAGGTGCCGTCGAAGCCGTCGGTGGCCTCGCGCTTCTTGTCGTCGCGCAGCTTGGCCTGCGCCTTCTCGTTGGCCGCCTCGTCGGTGCGGCTCGGGATGAACGCGGCCATGCCGCCCATCGCGTGCGCGCCGCGCCTGTGGCACGTCTTCACGAGCAGCTCCGTGTACGCCCGCATGAACGGCACGGTCATCGTCACGCTGTTGCGGTCCGGCAGCGTGAAGTCCGCGCGGTCCCGGAAGCACTTGATCATCGAGAACATGTAGTCCCAGCGGCCGGCGTTCAGGCTGCAGCCGTGCTCGCGCAGCTCGTAGAGGATCTCGTCCATCTCGAAGGCGGCGGGCACCGTCTCGATCAGCACCGTGGCGCGCACGGTCCCGCGGTCGATCCCCAGCTCGTCCTGGGCGTGGTTGAACACGTCGTTCCAGAGCCGTGCCTCGAGGTGCGACTCCATCTTCGGCAGGTAGAAGTACGGGCCGCTGCCGGCGTCGAGCAGCCGCTGAGCGTTGTGGAAGAAGTAGAGGCCGAAGTCCACGAGGCAGCCGGCGATCGGCTCGCCGTCCACCGTCATGTGCTTCTCCGGCAGGTGCCAGCCGCGCGGACGCACGAGCAGCGTCGCCACCTCGGCGTTCAGCTTGTACTCCTTGCCGTCGTCCTGCTTGAACTCGATCGTGCGTTCGATCGCGTCCGTGAGGTTCACTTGGCCCTCGATCATGTTCTCCCACGTCGGCGAGTTCGAGTCCTCGAAGTCCGCCATGAACCCGCGCGCGCCCGAGTTGAGGGCGTTGATCACCATCTTGCGCTGGGTCGGTCCCGTGATCTCCACGCGGCGGTTCTGGAGGTCCAGCGGCGCCGGCGCGACGGTCCACGAGTCGTCCTCGCGGATCGCTCGCGTCTCGTCGAGGAAGTCGAGCGTGCCGCCGTCGAGGAGCGCCTTCGCGCGCTCGCGGCGCTTCGCCAGCAGCTCCTGCCGTGTCGGCTCGAACTCGCGGTGCAGGCCGGCCACGAATTCGAGCGCGTCCGGCGTAAGCACCTCCTCCATGCGGCCGGTGAGGGGCGCGTGGATCTCAAGGCCCTGTACGTCAACGCTTGCCATTCGTGCTGCCTCCCTGAATCGACTTCTGAATCAGCTCTATCGGGTGGAGTACCCGTAGCGGGTGCCCCATCTGCTCGCTCACGGCGGCGATCTGGATCGCGCAGCCTGGGTTGCCCGCGGCGATCGTCTCCGCGCCGGTGGCAAGCAGGTTTTCCACCTTGCGGCGCCCAAGCTCCGTGGCGGGCTCGGGGTTCAGCAGGTTGTAGATACCCGCTGAGCCGCAGCAAATCTCCCAACCTTCGGGCTCGACCAGCTCGAGCTCCGGAATCTCCTTCAGAAGCTCGCGCGGCTGGGCGCGCACGGCCTGCGCATGGGCGAGGTGGCAGGCGTCGTGATAGGCGACCTTGGTGGGCACCGGGTGGCGCGGCGCGCGCGAGCCGGCGTCCGCGAGCAGCTCGGCGATGTCGCGCACCTTGGCGCTGAACGCCTGCGCGCGCTCCGCCCACTGCGGGTCCTCGCGCAAGAGGTGCCCGTAGTCCTTCATCGACGAGCCGCAGCCCGCCGCATTGGCCACCACGAAGTCGCAGCTCTCGAACGCCTCGATCGTCGCCTTCGCGAGCTCGGTCGAGTCGTAGCCCGTGTGCAACTGGAGCGCGCCGCAGCAGCGGGGCAGGCGCGGGGCGCGCACCTCGAAGCCCTCGGCCGCGAGCACCCGCGCGGTGGCCACGTTCACGTCGTGGAAGAACACGCGCTGCACGCAGCCCTGGAGCAGCCCCACGGTGCCGCGCTGCTCGCCCTGCGCGCGCACGTGCTCGGGCAGGCGCTTCATCGTGTCGCGCAGCGGGGTGGAGGGCGTGAGCGAGGTGACCGCGCGCAGGCGCGGGAACGGCCCGCCCTGGCGCGCCAGGCGCGGGATGCCGAGTTTGCGACCGAGTGCCATCAGCGGGGCGAGCGCGCGCAGCCGCCCGGGGTGTGGGAACAGCTCGAACACCAGGCCGCGGAAGAGGCGGTCGCCCGCCGAGCGCTCGTGGTTGCGCTCCACCTGCGCGCGCGTGTCCTCGATCAGCTTGTCGTACTGCACGCCCGACGGGCAGGCGGTCACGCATGCCATGCAGCCGAGGCAACGGTCCCAGTGCGTGACCATCGGCGCGGACAGCTCGGCGCCGCGCTCGGCCTCGTCCATCAACACGATCCGCCCGCGCGGCGAGTCCATCTCCTCGCCCCACAGGTCGTAGGTCGGGCAGGTGGGCAGACAGAAGCCGCAGTGCACGCAGTCCTCGATCAGGTCCCGCTCGGGCAGGCGCACGGTGTCGAAGTTCGGCATTCAGATCCCTCCCGCGAAGGTGCCGGGAGCGAACACCCCGGCGGGGTCGAAGCGCTGCTTCACGCGCTCGGCGAGTGCCGACGGCTCGGCGTCCCAGACGTCGAGCGACGCGCGCACGTCGCGCGGCGCGTCGAGCACCACGCACTTGAGCGGCGCGAGCTCCGCGCGCAGGTCGGCGATGCGCGCCGGGTCAAGCGTGATCCACGAGATGCCGAGCGACGCGCGCCCCACGAGCGAGCCGCCGAGCGCCTCGGCCGCGCCGATCGTGCGGGCCAGCTCGGTCTGGCGGCCCGACACGCGCACCACCGCGTGGTCGGCGCTCCGCTGCTCGTTGCGCTGGCGCGCCCACAGCTCGAAGTCGTCCTCCACGATCCTGGTGTCGAGCCCCGCGTCCGCGAGCACGCGCGCGGCGGCCTCGGCCTGAGGGCCCGCCGTGGCGCCGCCGAGCCGGGCGAGCGCCGCGCCCTCGCTGCCCGCCCAGCGCACGTCCACGCACTCCTTCTCGAGCGAGGCGTGCGCGAGCGCCGAGGCTCCCTTCGCCACCAGCTCAGGATCGTCCGAGCGGCCGATCGCCGTGACCGTCTCGCGTGGCTGCGGGTGAAGCCGCACCGCCACCTGGAGGATCAGCCCGAGCGTGCCGAACGAGGCGGAGAAGAGCTTGGCCAGGTCGTATCCCGCCACGTTCTTAATCACCGTGCTGCCGGCCTTGGCCACGGTGCCGTCGGACAGCACGACGGTCATCCCGAGCACGAGGTCGCGCGGCGCGCCGTAGCGGTGGCGCAACGGGCCGGAGTCTCCGGTGGCCATCACACCGCCGATCGTGGCCGCCGCCCCCTCGCCGAGCGGCGGGTCGAGCGCGAGCATCTGCCCGGCGGCGGCGAACCTCTCCTGCGCCTTCACGAGCGGAACCCCCGCCTCGAGGATCGCGGTGAGGTCACCCTCGTTGTGCGCGATCACCTGGTCGAGCCCGGCGGTGGAGACCACCACCGCCGGATCGGGCGCCGGCGTGCCCCACTCGAACTTCGTCGCGCCTCCGCGCACACGCACTACCTGCCCGCTGCGTCCGCAATCCGCAATCAGCGCTGCAGCTTCGTCCCGGCTCCCTGGCGCTTCCGTGCGGAGCTCCTGCGTGGCCATCAGAAGCGCTCCGCGATGCCCGCGGCCTCGAGCGGGTGCTGCCGGTAGGGGCCGGGCACCTCGCCGCACAGCCGCGGCGTGGGCATCACCTTGCCGGGGTTGGCCATGCCCGCCGGATCGAAGGCGCAGCGCAGCCGCTGGAACGCGTCGAAGTCGGGCTCGTCGAACATGCGCGGCATGTAGCCCTTCTTGTCGAAGCCCACGCCGTGCTCGCCGGTGATCGAGCCGCCGGCCTCCACGCACGCGGCCAGTATCTGGCCCGACAGCTCCTCGGCTCGCTCGGCCTCGCCCTCGGTATGGCCGTCGTAACAGACGAGCGGATGCAGGTTGCCGTCGCCCGCGTGGAATACGTTGGCCACGCGCATGCCGTACTCCTTCGACAGCTCCTCGATGCGCGCGAGCACCTCCGGCAGCCGGGTGCGCGGGATCACGCCGTCCTGCACGTAGTAGTGCGTGGACACGCGGCCCATCGCGGCGAACGCCGCCTTGCGCGCCTTCCAGATCAGGGCGCGCTCGTCCTCGCTCTGAGCCACGCGGATGCCCGTGGCCGCGTTGCGCTCGCACATGTCCTTGACCTCCTCGAAGCGGTGCTCGCACTCGGCCTCCGAGCCGTCGAGCTCCACCACGAGAGCAGCGCCGGCGTCGGCCGGGTAACCCGCGTGGGTGGCGCCCTCGGCGGCCTCGATCGCGAGCGAGTCCATCATCTCGATTGCCCCGGGAACCATGCCCGCGGACACGATGTCGGACACCGCCTGGCCGGCGTGCGAGGTGCTGTCGAAGAACGCCACCAGCGTGCGCACCGCCTCGGGCACGGGCACCACGCGCACGGTGATCTTGGTGGCGATGCCGAGCGTGCCCTCGGAGCCGACGAAGGCGCCGAGCAGGTCGTAGCCCGGCTGGTCGAGCTCCTTGCCGCCGATCTGGATCAGCTCGCCGTCCGGCAGCACGAGCTCGAGCCCGGTCACGTAGTTGGTGGTGAAGCCGTACTTGAAGCAGTGCGCGCCGCCGGCGTTCTCGGCCACGTTGCCGCCGATCGAGCAGACGATCTGGGACGAGGGGTCGGGCGGGTAGAAGTGCGTCGGCCCGGCGGCCTTCGACACGTCGAGGTTGGTCACCCCGGGCTCGACCACGAGGCGCTGGTTCGGGAGGTCGACCTCGAGCACGCGGTTCATCCGGTTCACGCCGATCACGATCCCCTCCTCCACCGGCAGCGCGCCCCCGGAGAGCCCGGTGCCCGAGCCGCGCGCCACCCACGGCACCTCGGCCGCGTGGCAGGCGCGCAGCACGGCCTGCACCTCCTCGGCTGAGCCGGGCAGCACCACCGCGCGAGGCGTCACGCGGTAGCGCAGCAGCCCGTCCGACTCGTAGGTGCGGAGCTGGTGCGGGTGGGTGACTACGTTCTTGTCGCCGCAGGCCTTGCGCAGCTCGTCGATCAGCTTTTGCGCCATGCCCGCGTCATTTTGACGAGCCCCTGGCGTCAGGGCACCATCCAACTCAGCGCGCCGACCGATTGGAGCAGCGAGAGCACGCACATCAGCCCGATCATCAGCAGGCTCCAGCCGATGACCTTGCGGAACACCTCGCCCTCGCGGCCGGCCATTCCGGCGGCCGCGCACCCGATCGCGAGGTTCTGCGGCGAGATCATCTTCGCCAGCACCCCGCCCGAGCTGTTGGACGCGGCCATCAGCGTCTGGCTGAGGTTCGCGTTCTTCGCCGCGGTCACCTGAAGCACGCCGAACAGCGAGTTGGACGAGGTGTCCGACCCGGTGACGGCCGTCCCGAGCCAGCCGAGCAGCGGCGACAGGAAGGCGAAGAAGCCGCCGGCTCCCGCCGCCCACGTGCCGAGCGTGATGGTCTCACCGGAGAGGTTCATCACGTAGGCGAGGGCGAGCACCGCCATCACGGTGACGATCGCCGATCTGAGCTGCACGAGGGTGTTCCAGTAGGTCTTGACGGCGCGGCCCGGGCTCATCTTGAGGACGATCATCGAGAGCACGCCGGAGAGCAGCAGCAGCGAGCCGGCGGCCGTCGCCCAGTTGAACTTGAACGTGAGCGACGTCGGCGCCGCGCCCTTGCTGTTGAGCACGTGCAGGCCTGGCCAGCTGAACTCCTTGGTCACGCTGTCGAGCGCGCTGTTGATGCCCTTGAGCTGGGCCACGCCGAGGACCGCGATGATGATGATGTACGGCGCGTAGGCACGGAACACCTCGCGCGGAGGCGCGCCCTCTGACTGCTTGCGCGCGACGACCTGCTCGAGCGCGGGCGAGTGCACGGACGCGCCGGCGATCGCCGGGCGCGGGCCGGTGAAGCGGCCCTGCATCGGCTCGGACGGCTGCCACACCTGCATCAGCGCGACGAGCGCCGCGGCCGAGCCGAGCGACGCCACGATGTCCGTGAGCGCGACGGAGATGTAGTTGGACGTGGCGAACTGGAGTGCCGCGAACACCGTGCCGCCGACGAGCGCGGCGGGCCATGCCTGACGTAGGCCACGGCGGCCGTCGACGACCGCGATCAGGATGAACGGGACGATGATGGCGAAGAACGGCGTCTGGCGGCCGACCATCGAGCCGAGGTCGTGCTGCGAGATGCCGGTGAGCTGGCTGAGCGTGACGATCGGAATCGCGATCGCCCCGAAGGCCACCGGAGCGGTGTCCGCGATCAGCGCGACGGTGACGGCCTTCATCGGCTTGAAGCCGAGGGCGATCAGCATCACGGAGCAGATGGCCACGGGGGTGCCGAAGCCGGCGAGCGCCTCGAGCAGCGCGCCGAAGGCGAAGGCGATGATCACCGCTTGCACGCGTTCATCCGAACTGACCGCGCCGAAAGACTGGCGCAGAATCGCGAAGTGCCCTGTCTCCTGGGTCATGTTGTAGATCCAGAGGGCGTTGATCACGATCCACATGATCGGGAAGAAGCCGAACACGGCGCCCTCGGCAGCGGCGTCCATCGACTGGCCGAATGGCATCGAATAGACCGCGATCGCGACGATGATTGCCACCGCGAGTGAGATCAGTGAGGCCGTGACCGCCTTCATCTTGAGTCCACCGAGCAGCACGAACAGCGTGACCAGCGGTAGAACAGCGAGCAGCGACGACCATCCCAACGAGTTCCCGACCGGATCGAGCACCTGCTTGTACATGCGAAATCTCCTCCCAGTTCGCTGCACCGGAGATTCCCGAGCCCTCTAGGGCGGAAACGCACAAATGCGGATCTCGCTCTTCATCACCTGCCTCGCGGACACGCTCTTTCCGGAAACTGGGCGCGCGGTCGTGGGCCTACTCGAGCGCCTGGGACACCAGGTGGAGTTCCCCGAGGAGCAGACCTGCTGCGGCCAGATGCACCTCAACACCGGCTACGAGGACGAGGGTCTCGCGCTCGCCCGGCGCTTCGAGAGCGTGTTCGCGGACGCCGAGCTGGTGGTGTCGCCATCGGCGTCCTGCGTGGGCATGGTGCGCGAGCACTGCTCGCCGGAGCTCGGCTCGCGCGTGTTCGAGCTGTCGCAGCTCCTCGTCGCACGGCTCGGCCTGGAGGATGTGGGCGCCTACTACCCGCACCGCGTGACCTACCACCCCACCTGCCACTCGCTGCGCGCGCTGCACGTGGGTGACGCCCCGCTGCGGCTGCTGCGCGCGGTGCGCGGCATCGATCTCGTCGAGCTGCCCGAGGCGGAGGAGTGCTGCGGCTTCGGCGGCACCTTCGCGGTGAAGAACCCGGACGTGTCCGCCGCGATGCTCACCGACAAGATCGCGCACGTGCTCGACACGAGCGCCGAGGTGTGCACCGCGGGCGACAGCTCGTGCCTGATGCACATCGGCGGCGGCCTCGCGCGCCAGCGCGCCGGCGTGCGCACCGTTCACCTTGCGGAGATCCTCGCCTCCACCGCGTAGTCACACCTTCTGGACATACGTCCGAGTGGCGAGATCGGGCGATCCGTTGCACACTCGAAATGTGCGGGGAGCATTGCCCATGGGGGAGCACACCGAGACCCTCGACCGAGAACTCAGGCGCCGGCTGCTGCAGGCCGACCAGCCCCTTCCCCGCTACGACTTCATCTTCCCCGGCCGCGCCGGGCGACTGCGCCACTGGCTGCGCGGCCGGGTGCCGCTGGCCGTGAAGATCGGGATCGCCGAGCTGCTCGGCCGCCTCGATCGCTGGCGCCGCCCCTCCGAGCTGGCTGAAGCGCGGGTGGTCACCGAGGCGATCGTGGCGGGCACGCGCCGAGCCGGGGAGCTCGAGTCGATTGCGCGCCGGCGGCTCGTGTCCGAGCGCGTCCGGGAGTCGGCGTTCTGGCGCGCCCGCTGGGACCGCGACCACGCCACCGGGCTCGACAACATGCACGCCGCGCTCGATCAGGGCCGCGGCGTGATCGTCAGCTTCTGCCACCTCGGCTCGTTTCAGGGCAGCATCGGGCCGCTCTGCACCGAGGGCCACCGGACCACCTACATCGCCACCAACTCGTGGTTCCTCGACCGGCCCGACGGCAGCGCCTGGGGCGTGCGCATCGAGCACTGGCGGCGCGGGCTGGCGCGGATGGACGGCCGCATCGTGCGGATGCCCGGCACCTTCGACACCATGCGCGCCCTGCTCGAGCGCGGCGAGGTGACGATGCTGGCGTTCGACATGCCGGGCCGCTCCGAAACCCAGTTCCTCGGCAAGCGCGTGATGCTCACCTCGGGCACGGCGAAGCTCGCCCTGCGGACGGATTCGCTCGTCCTGCCCATGCGGCGGGTGCGGCGCGGGCTGCGGATCGTCAGCGAGTACGGGCACCCGCTCGACCCGCGGCGGCATCTCAATGCCCAGTCGCTTCAGGCTGAGCTTGCCGGGATCCACGAGCACTGGATCCTCGATCTGCCCGAGGCGCTAGAGGACCCGAGGCGTCCGGGCGCGTGGGAGGACGGCGCCGGCCCGAGTGGCTGGAGCTGTCCGGCCGGCGACTCCGCCTAGGCCAAGGTCTCGAACTCGCGGTCGCGGTCGCGGAAGTACTCCGCGCCCTCGATCGAGATGCTCGGCAGCCCGCGGTCGAGCCAGGGCGGCATCCACCAGTTGGCGTCGCCCATCAGCGCCATCACCGCGGGCACCAGCAGGCAGCGCACCACCGTCGCGTCCACCGCGATCGCCACAGCCAGTCCGACGCCGAACTCCTTCACGGTCGGGTCGCCGTTCAGGATGAACGACCCGAACACGAAGACCATGATCAGCGCCGCCGAGGTGATCACGCGCGCGGTCGCGGCAAGGCCGTCGACCACCGCCTCGTGGTTGTCGCCCGACTCGCGGTAGTGCTCCTGCATGTGGCTCATGAGGAACACCTCGTAGTCCATCGAGAGGCCGAACAGGATCGCGAACATCATCAGCGGCACGAAGCTCACGATCGGCACCGGGCCGGGCAGGCCGAGCAGCTTGGCGCCGTGCCCCTCCTGGAACACGAACGTGACGACGCCGAACGCGGCCCCGATGGACACCAGATTCATCAGCGCCGCCTTGAGCGGGATGGCCACCGAACGGAACGCGAGCATCAGGAGCAGGCACGCGAGCCCGACCACCACTGCGATCACGAGCGGCAGCTTCGAGCTGATGCGGTCGGCCAGGTCGATGAAGCCGGCTGTGCGCCCGCCGACGTCGGCCTGCATTCCCTTGCCCTTGGTGGCGGCGGGGAGCGTCGAGCTGCGCAGGTGCTTCACGAGGTCCTCCGTCTGCCGCTCCCAGGGCGAGGTGGTGGGCGTGACGGTGTAGATCGCGGCCGTGCCCTTGCTGTTCACGAGCGGCGGAGTGACCGACGCCACGCCGTGCTGCTTCGCGAGCGTCGAGCGCAGATCAGTCAGCCGCGGGTCGTTCGGCTTGGCGGGCTGGGTGAGCTTGACCGAGATGAGCAGCGGACCCGCGGCGCCGGGGCCGAAGCCCTCGGTGAGGAGGTCGTTGGCCTGGCGGGCGGTGGTGCTCTTCGGCAGGGCTCCCGTGTCGGCCTGGCCGAGGTGCATTTGCCGCGCCGGCAGCGCGAGCACGACCAGGAACGTGACGCTGACGAGGATCGCCGGCAGCGGGTGGCGCGCGACGAAGCGCGCCCAGCGCGCCCAGCCGTGCGGCCGGGCGTCGTGCTTCGGCTGTGGGAGCGGCAGCTTCAGCGAGTAGATGTGCCTGTCGAGGATCGCGAGCAGCGCCGGCAGCAGGGTGATGGCGGCGAGCACGGCGATCAGCACGGCGATCGCGGCCGTGTAGCCGAGCGTGCTCACGAGCGGAATGCCCGCGAACAGCAGCGAGCAGAGCGCGACGATCACGGTGCCGCCGGCGAACGTCACCGCGCCGCCCGAGGTGGCGATCGAGCGTGCGACCGACTCCCTCAGCTCGAGCCCGCCCGCCACCTGGGCCTTGTGTCGCGTGACGATGAAGAGCGCGTAGTCGATGCCCACGCCCAGGCCGATCATCGTTGCGAGCGTGGGCGCGATCGTGGGCACGTCCACCACCTGGCCGAGCAGCGCGACGATGCTCAGCCCGCTGGCCAGCCCGAGGATCGCGGTGACGATCGGGAGGCCCATGGCCACCACGGTCCCGAACGTGAACAGCAGGATGATCACCGCCGCGGTGAGGCCCACCGCCTCGCTGCTCTCGGTGCTCGGCTTCGACACCTTCTGCCCGAGGTAGCCGCCGCTCGCCACCTGGAGGCCCGCGTCGCGCGCGCGCTGCTCGGCGGCGACGATGCGGTGGGCGTCGTCCTCGGTGAGCTGGCTCGGGCTGTCCTTGAGGACCACCGAGATGTAGCCGATCTGCCCGTCCTTCGAGAGGAAGGCCGCGCCCTGGGTCGACAGCGGGCTGACCGCGCTCGCCACGCCGGGGTCCTTGCGCAGCGACTTGACCGTTGCGTCCACGGCGTCGGCGTACTTCTTGTCCTTCAGCTTCGCGCCGCCCGGCGCCTTCATCACCACCGGGTTCGTCCCGTTGGCCTGCACGGGGAAGCGCTCGGTGAGCGTCGAGGTGGCGCTCTGCGAATCGCTACCGGGGAGCGTGAGGTTGTCGGAGGTCTGGCCGCCGACCTGCCCCGACCAGATCACCAGCCCGATCGTGACGAGCACCCACGCGGCCACCACCGCGAAGCGCATGCGGATGCAGAAACGTCCTAGCCAGTACAGCGGGGCGGCCATTGCCCTCCATGGGACGGACGGCGGCCTCCCGAGCCAGAGCCCAACCGGGCAAAGGTAGCGGGAAGGCGGCTAGAGCGCCAGGGAGAGCGGCTGCTCGAGCAGCTTGCGGATGCGCCCGAGGAACTCCGCGGCGTCGGCGCCGTAGAGGATGCGGTGGTCGCAGATGAGCGTGACGCCCATCATGTCGCGCGGCACCACGCGGCCCGAGTCGTCCACCACGGCCTTCTTCTTCAACGAGCCCACGGCCAGGATGGCGGCCTGCGGCGGGTTGATGATCGCGGTGAAGGTCTCGATCCCGTACATGCCGAGGTTGGAGACCGTGAACGTGCCGCCCGAGAGCTCTGGCGGCGTGATGTTGCCGTCGCGCACCTTGCCGATCAGCTCCCGCGCGTCGCGGGCGATCGCGCCGAGCGACTTCTTGTCGGCGTCGAAGATCGTCGGGACGATGAGCGTCTCCTGGGCGGCCACGGCGATCCCGACGTTCACGCGCGAGTAGAGCTCCCACTGGCCGTCGCGGTAGGAGCCGTTCGCGCGGGGGAACTCGGTGAGCGCGCGCGCTGCCGCCTTCACGACCATGTCGTTGAAGGACGGCGTCGGGTCGGCCACCTCCTTGAGCCGTGCGCGCAGCTCGACGCAGCCCGACATGTCGACCTCCATGTTGAGCTGGAACTCCGGCGCGGTCGCCTTGCTCTCGGCCATGCGGCGGCTGACGGTGCGCTGGAGGCGGGTGAGCTCTTGGAGCTTGACTTGGCCCTTGGCGCCGTCGGGGCTTTGGGTCTCGGGTGCCGGGGGTCGGGTGTCGGGGGCTTTCTCCTCGCGCGGCTTCTCTTCCGTCTCGCGCTCCTTCACCGCGGTGCCGCCGCCCTTGGCTGCGGCCTCCACATCGGATTTCACGATGCGGCCGCCGGGCCCTGAGCCCTCGATGCCGGTGAGCTCGAGGCCCATCTCGCGCGCCATCCGCCGCGCCACCGGCGAGGCCTTTACGCGGCCGTTCCCACCACCGTCTGAGGTGTCGGATGTCGGGTGCTGGGTGGCGGGGGCTT
>DASXNY010000006.1:0-35725 GCA_036494715.1 Thermoleophilaceae bacterium | reverse complement strand
GATGAAGTTCGCGCGCGCGGCAACGGGCCGGCCGCGGCTCATCTCCTGCGACAACAGCTTCCACGGCGTAACGCTCGGACCGCTGTCGCTCGTGGGCGACGAGTTCTTCAAGGAGGGCTTCGGGCCGCTGCTGCCGGGCTGTGAGCGCGTCCCCTTCGGCGACCTCCGGCGGCTCGAGAAGGAGCTCCGCGAGAAGGACGTCGCGGCGTTCATCGTCGAGCCGATCCAGGGCCGCATGGTCACGCTGCCGCCCGAGGGCTTCCTACGCGCCGCGCAGGAGCTCTGCCGTCGCTACGGCACGTTGTTCGTGGTCGACGAGATCCAAACCGGGCTCGGCCGCACCGGCAGGTGGTTCGCGCTCGAGCACTGGGGGCTCGAGCCCGACTTCGTGCTCGTCGGCAAGGCGCTGAGCGGCGGCTACATGCCCGTCGCCGCGATGGTCACGACGCGCAAGATCTTCCAGAAGGCGGTGGGCACGCTCGAGCGCAGCTACGTGCACCAGTCGACCTACGGGCGCAACCGGCTGTCGATGGCGGCGGGGCTCGCGGCGCTCCGCATCATCGAGCGCGACGGCCTGGTGGAGCAGTCCGCGCGCATGGGCGAACTGCTGCGCGACGGTCTCGGCGAGCTGCGCGAGCGCTACGAGATGGTCAAGGAGATCCGCGGCAGCGGCCTGATGATCGGGATCGAGCTGGGCGCGCCGAGCGCCCGCGTCGCTCGGCTCAACTGGCAGCTGATCCACATGGCGAGCGGCGGCCTCTTCCCGCAGCTGATCGTGATCCCGCTGCACCGCGACCACGGCGTGATCACGATGGCGGCCGGCAAAAACGACGTGATCAAGCTGCTGCCGCCGCTCACCCTGTCCGAGCAGGAGGCGGAGAGCTTCCTCACCGCGCTCGACGCGGTGCTGGCCGACGTCCACAGCGGAGCGAGCAAGAACTGGGCCGTCGTACGGGACATCGCCACGGCCACGCTGCGGCGCAAGCCGAGACGCGACGACGGGGTCGGCGGGGAGGTGGTGTTCCGTGGCAAGCCGATCGACCCGTCGCGCGATCACGCCTGCCTCGTCACGGGCGCGACCGGCTTCATCGGCGGACACCTGGCGCAGCGCCTCGTGGACGAGGGCTACCAGGTGCGCTGCCTCGCGCGCTCGACGAGCGACACGTCGCTGCTCGACGGGCTCGACGTGGAGATCGCGGTGGGCGACCTGACGAGCGGCCGCTCGCTCGCCCGCGCCGTGGACGGCTGCCGCTACGTGTTCCACTGCGGCGCGCTCGTGTCCGACTGGGCCACGCCAAAGGAGATCGAGCGCATCAACGTCGGGGGCACCCGCGACCTGCTCGAGGGCGCGGTGGCGGCGTCGGCGGAGCGCTTCATCCACTTCAGCACCACCGACGTCTACGGCTACCCCGGCGGCGAGGGGATCGACGAGACCTACGCCTCCGCGGCCTTCCGCAACTGGTACGCGCAGACCAAGCGCGCCGCCGAGGACGAAGTGCGCCGGGCGGAGCAGGCGAACTCGCTGGAGGCGGTGATCCTCCGGCCGGCGACGGTCTACGGGCCGCGCTCGGTCGAGGTCGTGGGCGGGATCGCCCGCGCGATCCGCGACGGCAACATGCTGCTCGTCGACGGCGGCCGCGCGGTGGCGGGGCTCGTCTACATCGATAACCTCGTGGACGCCGCGCTGCTCGCGCTTCGCCACGACGCCGCGCCGGGCAACGCCTTCAACGCGAGCGACGGCCTCGACGTCACCTGGAAGCAGTTCACGGACGGCCTGGCGGAAGGTCTCGGCTGCGCGGGCGCCCGCTGGAACCTGCCGTACTGGGCGGCCAACGGCATCGGCTTCTCACTCGAGCACGGCTATCGGCTGTTCCACCGCGCCACCCGGCTCAGGACTCCGCCGCTCTTGTCGCGCCAGGCCGTGCAGGTGCTGGGCCGCAACCAGGACTTCAGCAATCGCAAGGCGCGCGAGCTGCTCGGCTGGGAGCCGCGCGTGGGCTACGACGCCGGGCTGGCCGCCACGGTCGACTGGCTCAAGGCCGAGCACCTAGACCAGCGCTGACGACATACTCAGCGGTATTCGGATACTGTGCGGTATCTGGCTTGACCCGGCATAGACAGGACGGTGACGACGGTGGCTGAGCTTCCTCCCGGACCGCGCATGGCGCGCCCGCTACAGACGGTGGGCTGGATCGCCCGCACCGGCCCCTTCCTCGAGCGCTGCCGGCGGCGTTACGGCGACGTCTTCACGATGCGGATCGCCCAGGAGGGCACGTGGGTGATGCTCGCCAACCCGGAGCACGTGCGTCAGGTCTTCACGGGCGACCCGAAGGTGTTCCACGCGGGCGAGGCCAACGCGATCCTGCGCCCGGTGGTGGGCGACAACTCGGTGCTGCTGCTCGACGAGCGCCCGCACATGGCGCAGCGCAAGCTGCTCCTGCCGCCGTTCCACGGCGAGCGCATGCAGCGCTACGGCGAGCTGATGCGCGACGTGGCCGAGCAGGAGATCGAGCGCTGGCCGCACGGCGAGGCGCTCCAGCTCTGGCCGCGCATGCAGGCGGTCACGCTCGAGGTGATCATGCGCGCGGTCTTCGGCATGGAGGAAGGCGAGCGGCTCGACCGCCTGCGCCAGGCGCTCCGCCTCAGCCTCGACTGGGCCACGCGGCCCACCCAGATGGCGGCGCTCGCGCTGCTCGGCCCCGACCGCGTGGCCGGCCTGCCCTGGTTCCAGGACCGCTTCCGCGACGTCGACGCCCTGATCTACGACGAGATCCGGGAGCGCCGCGCCGACGAGGACCTCGAGCAGCGCGACGACATCATGTCGCTGCTGCTCCAGGCGCGGCACGAGGACGGCTCGCCGATGAGCGACGAGGAGCTGCGCGACGAGCTGATGACCCTGCTCGTGGCAGGTCACGAGACCACCGCCACCGCGCTCGCTTGGGGGATCGAGCGCCTGGTGCGTCACCCGGACAAGCTCGAGCGGCTGCGCGACGAGGCGCTCGCCGGCGGCGACGAGTACGTCGACGCCGTGGCCAAGGAGACGCTGCGCCTGCGCCCCGTGATCCCGATCGTGGTGCGCCGCCTGACCGAGCCGGTCGAGCTCGGCGGCTACACGATCCCAGCCGGCTGGAAGGTGGCGCCGTGCATCTACCTGATGCACCGCCACGCGAGCGTCTACGACCCCGATCCCACGGCCTTCCGCCCGGAGCGTTTCCTCGAGCAGCCGGCCGGCACCTACACCTGGATCCCGTTCGGCGGCGGCATCCGCCGCTGCATCGGGGCGAGCTTCGCCGTCGTCGAGATGAAGACCGTGCTCGCCGCGATCGCGCGCACGGTGGAGCTGCGGCCGGCGCGGCCCGAGCGCGAGCACGTGATCCGGCGCGCGATCACGCTGACGCCCAACCGCGGGGCCGAGGTGATCGCGGGCGGGCGCCTAGGCGCCCGGCCATCCGCCGAGCAGGCCGTGGCGGCCTGATGGCGCGCCAGCGGCTCAGCCGCAAGGAGCAGCAGGCGCACACACGCTCGCGGCTGATCGAGGCGGCCGGCACCGTGTTCGCGCGCCGTGGCCTGCACCACGCCTCGATCGATGACGTGGCGCAGCAGGCGGGCTTCACCAAGGGCGCCTTCTACGCGAATTTTGCGAGCAAGGAGGAGCTCTTCTTGGCGATGCTCGACGAGCGCTTCGGCGCGCGCCTCGCCGAGCTCGAGCGCGCCACCGCCGGCGACGAGGCCCCCGAGGAGCAGGCGCGCCAGGCGGGCGCCGACTTCAGCCGCGCGATCGCGGCCGACCCGGAGTGGGAGCGGTTGTTCTTCGAGTTCGCGGCCCACGCCGGCCGCAACGAGGAGTTCCGCAAGGAGCTCGTCGAGCGCTACGGCGCGCTGCGCGAGCACATCGAGGAGATCTACCGGCGGCGGATCGAGCGCGACCCGGAGATGCCGGAGCCGCCGGTTCCGCTCGACAAGATCGTGCTGATGACTTTCGCGATGGTCAACGGCATGGCGCTCGAGAAGATGCTCGAGCCTGACGCGGTCGACGGCGAGCTCTACGGGACAATGCTGATGATCTTCTTCGCCGGGCTACGCACGCTCGTGCAGGAGGGCTCGGCGGTCCAGGCGGGCTGAACGTTGCCCGCGATGATCGCGTGGGCCGCGTCGAGCAGGGAGAAGTCGCAGGGCTGAACGAGCAGCGCGCGGCAGCCGGCGGCGCGGCCGGCGTCGAGGTCGCTGCGCTCGTCGCCGATCATCCACGAGGCGCCGAGGTCGATCCCGAGCTCCGCGGCCGCGCGCAGCAGCAACCCGGGCTCCGGCTTGCGGCAGTCGCAGGCCTGCTCGATCGAGTGGGTGCAGTAGAAGGATGCGTCGAGGCCGCCGAGCAGGTCGCGCACGCGCTCGTCCACGAGCGCGAGGTCGTCGTCGGTCATGAGACCGAGCGCCACGCCGCACTGGTTCGAGACGACCACGCACAGGTAGCCCGCCCGCCGCAGCATGCCGACGGCGTGCGCCGCGCCGCGCAGGAGCTCCACCTGGTGGGGGGAGCGAATGTAGTCGCCGCGCGTAGGGGGGCGATTGAGGGTGCCGTCGCGATCGACGAAGACCGCGGGCTTCAGCTCTGAGAGTGTGGCCATCTCGGACGGATCGTTGAACGGCCCCGAAAGGGGGAGCCTTCTCCCTGTAGTCGGCTGCGGGTGCCCGATCTTGAACAGGAGCGCCGCCAAGATTAGTCGGGCGTCGGCCGCTGTCCACCAGCACGTCACCGAGCGCGCGTAGGGCCGCATATCGTTCCCTCAGACTGAGGACTCGCGACCGAGGAGCACCTAGATGTCAGAACTCGCAGCTCAGGCCCAGACCCTTCGTGACCTGCACCGCCCGGGCGATCCGCTGCTGCTCGCCAACGCGTGGGACGCGGTGACCGCGAAGGCGGTGGTGGCTGCGGGCTTGCCCGCGGTGGCCACCACCAGCTCGGCGGTGGCACGCTCGCTGGGCTACGAGGACGGGCAGTTCACGCCGCCCGGCGAGATGTTCGCCGCGGTGAAGCGCATCGCCGGCGCGGTGGATGTGCCGGTCACGGCGGACCTCGAGGCCGGCTATGGCCTGGCCGCTCGG
The DNA here is from genome assembly GCA_036494715.1 of Thermoleophilaceae bacterium. Taxonomy (GTDB): domain Bacteria; phylum Actinomycetota; class Thermoleophilia; order Solirubrobacterales; family Thermoleophilaceae; genus JAICJR01. The sequence continues at coordinate 30,622 of DASXNY010000006.1, read as the reverse complement.
GAGCTGGTTGAGCGCATGCTCGACGCCGGCGCGGTCGGGCTCAATTTCGAGGACACCGACCACGACGCGGGCGGCAAGACGCTCGTCGACGCGGAGCGGCACGCCGAGCGCATCGGCGAGCTGCGCGACGCCGCCCGTGCCGCCGGCGTCGAGATCGTGATCAACGCGCGTCCCGATCCGTACCTGCAGGGCATGGACGGCGCGCTCGAGGAGTGCCTGCGGCGCGGGACGATCTACCGCGAGGCGGGCGCCGACTGCATCTTCCCCGCGGGCGTGAAGGAGGAATCCGACATCCAGACCCTCACAGCCGAGCTCGACGCCCCGGTCAACGTCCTGCTCGGCCTGGCAAGGCCCGAGATCCCCCGGCTCGCCGAGCTGGGCGTGGCCCGGATCAGCGTGGGCGGCGGGCTGGCGGCGGCGACGATGAAGTTCCACGCCGAGCGGCTCGCCGACCTCGTCGCCGGCAGGAACTACTGGTAGCGCGCCGGCTCATACATACGTCCAACGTGTGCTTGAGGCGGGACTCGCGGGGGAACAAGGCACCCACGCGCACGGGGTCGCAGCCCCGCTCCGAAAAAAGAATGGAACCCAGGGAACGGCCCTCCTCGCGAGGGTCGTTTCCTTTCCCGGAATGGTTCCATGCCATCTTCTAGCTGAATGCTCTTCGGGCTCCTACTCGCGCTTGCAGCCTCCGCACTGTTCAACGTGGCAGTGGCATTACAGGCACTCGACGCGCGTACGCTGCCCCGAGAGCTTTCGCTGCGGGTATCGCTCCTGCGGCAGCTGCTGCGGCGCCGGCGCTGGCGGCTGGCCATGCTGCTCGCGGCGCTCGGCTGGCCGCTCCACGCCGCCGCGCTCGGTCTCGCGCCGCTCACGGCGGTGCAGCCGGCGCTTGCCGCTGGCCTCTTGATCCTGTTGGTGGTGGCGTCGCGCACGCTCGGCGAGCCGGTGGGGCGGCGCGAGGTGTTGGCCGTCCTGCTGATCGTCTGCGGCGAGGCCGGGATCGCCTGGGCGGCGCCCGAGCGCAGCGCCTCCCACGCGCACGGGCTCGGCCTGGCGGCCGCGCTCGTGGGCCTCGGAGCGATCACGCTCTTCCCCTACGTGTTCCGCGACCGCGCCACGGTCGGAAGCTACGCGGCGGTGATGAGCGCCGGCGTGGCGTTCGCGCTGAGCGGCTTCGTGACCAAGCTCGTGTCCGACGACCTCAGCTCCGGCGCGATCTTCTCGGCCTGGCTGTGGGCCGACCTCGTGGGCGTGGCGGCCGTGGTGGGCGTGCTGAGCGAGAACAGCGCGTTCCAGCTGCGGCCCGCCAGCCAGGTGGCGCCGCTCGTGTTCAGCGCGCAGACCGTGCTGCCGGTGCTGCTCGCGCCGCTCGTGGGCGGCGAGGACTGGGGCAACACGCCGCTTGGCGGCGCGGCAGTGCTGATCGCGCTTGCGGCGGTGGTGGTGGGAGTGGTGCTGATCGCGCGCTCGCGCGCGGTCGAGTCGCTGATCGAGCACCCGGTGGTGGAGCCGCCGGGCGTCACATCAGCTGCGGCACGGCCCGTGCGGTGAGCAGGCAGCCGGCGCCCACGATCACGAGCGCCGACACCGCCGGCAGCGCCGTCACCAGCCGGCCCGACATGTCTATGCGCGCCGTGAGCCTGCGCGCATAGACCACCGCCAGCCCGAGCCCGGTCAGCGTCCCCGCGAGCCCGAGGCTGAACATCGTGATCAGCAACAGTCCGAGCGCTACCTGATGCTGCGAGATCGCACCGAGAAGCACCACGAGCGCCGAGGGACACGGAATGAGGCCGGCGGAAGCGCCCATGGCAATGATCCCTTTCGTGGATAGTGCAGAGTGCGGAGTGCAGAGTGCAGAGTCGTCGTCCTGGTGGTGATGGTGAGCATGCCCGTGCGAGTGCGAGTGGTCGTGCTTTTCCTGCACTCTGCCCCCTTCACTCCGCACTCTCATCCTCAACACCACCCCTCCAATGCCAACCACCATGAGCCCCGAGGCGAGATTGAGCCATGGATAAAGCTGCTCAGGCAAGATGAATTGGGACAGCAGCAACGTCACCACGCCGAGCGCGAACACGCCGATCGTGTGCGTGATCGTCACCGTCGCGCCGAGGGCGACCGCGTGCCGGGCGCTGCCGCGGGTGCCGACGAGGTAGGCGGCCACCATCGTCTTGCCGTGGCCCGGCGAGAGCGCGTGAATGCCGCCCCAGGCGAACGCCGCCAGTAGGAAGAACACGAGCACGCCGCGGCCGGCGGCGGCGTCCGCGAATACGCCGGCGAAGCCGTCGCCCGAGCGGTTGTGCGTGGTGGCGTCGCCCGCGCCGACCGCCTTCGGCGCCGTCAGCGAGCCGTCGCCGGGCTTGACGGACAGGCTCGCGTCGCGCTGGTCGAGCGGGCTCTTGAGCATGTCCTGCGGGTAGCTGCGCAGGCCGTCGGTGGGGTCGCCCGACGGGACGTTGGAGCGCACGTCCGTCCCGCTGCCGGGCTGCGCGACGATCGCCTTCCAGCCGATCCGCCCGGGGAAGGTGCCGTCGTGTAGTCGGACCGCGCGCGGGTGCGACACGAGCGCGTAGAGCGGCAGCACCACGCGCGTGAGCTTCAGTCCGCCCTGGCCCGGCGGGAACGAGATCTGGCCCGGCCCGCCGAACTCGAGCGGCAGCGGCCGCCCGTCGACCGTGAGCAAGAGCCGCCGCTCGACCTCGGCCTTCTTGCGCCCGAGCACTACCGACGGCGCCAGCCCCCGCTCCTGAAACGTCGGGATCTCTGCCTGGTCGAGGATGTACGTCACACCAACCCGCTGAGCGGAAACCTTCAGCCGATCCAGATGATTGATGCTGAAGTTGCCAAGCGGATGCGCCGAGGCCGAAGCGGCGAGCAGCCCAAAGGCGACAACGGCGATCAGCAGCGCAACGCGTCTCATCTTCTGGCCTCGCGCAAGGCGCGAAGCGCCCGCGGCGCATACAGTGGGCTGAAGCGAGGATTGAGCGCAAGGCTCTCACCAAGGTAGGCACGCGCCTCACTTGCGCGGCCGGCGGCCTGAGCGCTCAATCCCGCGTGAAACAGGAACATCGGGTCGCGCGAGCCGAGCGCGAGCGCCCGCTGCGCGAAGCGCAGTCCCGCGGCCGGCCGGCCGGCGCGCGTGAGCGCCCAGCCGAGCGCATCCGCCGAGCGCACGCTGGGCGCCTCGGCCCACGCGCGCCGAGCCAGCAGTACCGCCTTCGCGGGGCTGCCGTGGCTGGCTTCGAACAGGGCGAGGTCGACATCGGTGTTCACGCCGTTGGCCTGCAGCAGCTTCTCCTCGGCGCCGACGAGCGCGAGGTCGCGACGGCCCGCGGCGTAGCGCCCGGCGGCTTCCTCGGTCTCGCCGAGGGAGACCACGTACTGCGGCAGCGGCAGCCGCTCGACGGCATCGCGGTAGCGGCGGATCGCCGGCGCGAACTGCCTGCGCGCGGCCTCCACGCCCGCGAGCCCGGCGGTGGCGGGCACGTAGGCAGGGAAGCGCGCGAGCGCGAGCCGGTAAGCCTGCCGCGCGTCGTCGAGCCGGCCGACCGTGAAGTAGAGGTTGCCGAGCAGCGTCTGCACGTAGGCCACGTTCTCGGCGGCCTGGCCGCCGGCCGACACGGCCAGCTCCATCGCGCGGATGGCGCCCGGCAGGTCGCCGTGCAGCTCGCGCCAGTAGGACACGCGCGCGTACGAGGCGAGATTGGGCTGGGCGCCGACCATCTGCGCGAGCGTCTGGCGCGCCTCGCCATAGCGGCCGAGCTCGACCTGCGCGTCCACGAGCACGCCGAGCGGCTTGACGACGTAGGGCGCGATCCGGTGGGCCTCCTCGCCGTAGCGCAGGCCGCCGCGGAAGTCGTGGCGGGCGAGGGCGAGCGTGCCCATGCTGGTGAGCGCCGCGGGGTCGCGCGGATTGAGGCGGAGCGCGGTGGCGAGCACCGCGCCAGCGCGCGTGTAGTAGGAGGCGTCGCCGCTCTCGCGCACCTTCTGCAGGTAGGCGTCGGCGAGGTAGCTGTAGCCGCGCGAGTCCTTGGGGTGCGAGCGGACGAGCGCCTGGTAGGCGCGGATCTGCGTGTCGGTGGAGGCGCTCGCGAGCGCCGCCGGGTTGTCGTCGCTCGAGTAGGCGCTGGAGGGTGCTCCGGACGAGCCGCGGTTCACGAGCACGAAGGTCGCCAGCGCGGCGAAGAACACGGCCGCGACGGCGAGCAGCTTCAGGAGGAGTGTGTTGCGTGGAAGTGCCATGGGAGCTCTCTCTCGGTCTGGGGCCCGAGGAGGGGGCCCGCCCCAGCGGGACCCCCTCCCGGTGTTCCGGACTCCGTGCCCCTAGGGGGTGGGAGCGTGGGTCGGGGTGATCGGCTTCGGGATCTCCGAGTCGAACCCCGAGGTCGGCTCCGCCAGATACGGGAAGCTGGACAGGAACGGCTTGTCGTTCGCGTCTGCTCCGTCACCGAGCGGGACGTTGTTGCCCTTGAGCGCGCCGGCGACAACTCGGAGCGCGATGTCCGTGACGTCGTCGGTGAGCCTGCGCCCGTCCGGGAACCCCTGAAGGTCCCCGCCGAGGACGCCGAGCCGGTTGGGATTGGCGGCGGGCGGCACGCCGAGGTTGATCTTCAGCGTGTCGGCCGGCACCGGGTGCTTGCCGATGGCGGTCTTGCCCGGCAGGCCGGTGAGCAGCGCCTGCACGATGTCCGTGCGATTGTGCTCGGGCGCGTTGATATTGAACAGCAGGTTCATCACATGCGCCAGCTCCGGGTTGAGCACGTACTGGCCGTACAGCTTCGCGTCCTGGCTTGGCTGCGTCGCGTTGAAGTGATCCTTCTGTCCGAGCGGGATCACGACCTCGTTCACCAGCGGGTTGCCAAGGCGGCTGACCTGCACCCAGCCGTTGTCACCCGACTTCTTGCCGTGCTTCTTGTGCTTCTTCGCGGCCGAGGCAGTGACGGAGTTGCCGCCCTGGACCTCGAGACGCCGGCGGTCCGTCGAGCTCCACACGCCGACGACGGCGTTGGGAGCGCTCGGCGACGTGACCGGCTTGCCGTCCGCGGTCACCTCGGACTTCGGCACCTGCAGCACGATCGCGTGCACGCCGTAGCCCGCGAGGTCGTCCTTGCCGCCGCCCTGGTTGCCGGTGCCGAGACGCAGGTTGATCGCGTCAAACGCCGTACCGAGGTCGACGAAGAACGGGTCATCGCGCTGTCCCGTGAACACCTTGCCGCCACCGCCCAGCGAGTGGATCGCCTGGTTCGCGACGGCGGTGTAGTTGGGGATCGTCTTCGGGCCGACGTTGTTCGGCGCGACCGGGATGTTCTTCCCGATCACCTTCGCCGACACGAGCTTGCCCTTCTTGTAGCTCTCGCGCGTGACCGTGTAGTCCTGCTGCACCTGCAGCTTCGGATCGGTGATCGAGCTGACGCCCGGCAGCGCGTACAGGAACGAGTTCTTGTTCAGGTAGTGCGTCTTGAACCTGAACAGGTAACGGACGTCGTATACGCCGTCGCCGGTGTTGTCGACGTTGATCCAGTAGCGGGCGCGGTCGTCGAACCTGTAGAAGTTCGGGCCGCCCGCGGGATCCTCGAACGGGATCCAGTTGGCCACGACCGTCAGTGCGCTCGTGGCGTCGGGTGCCGTGAACGCATAGACGTCCGTGTTGTCCGCGGTGGGATCCAGCGCCGTCAGCGGAGCCTCGCGGTGGCTCGAGCCGAAGCTCAATGACACAGCGACAGCCGCCGCGGCAAGGATCGCCGCGAAGAAGAGCCGTTTCATAGCTCCCTCCCTTTCGGTGAGGCGGGGATTGGGTTCCCGCCGGCGAGTCCTTTGGCCAGACGGGGTTGTTGGGAGGTATTCGCGCTAGGGCGTGGGGCGGATCAGCGGCAGTCCGCAGTCCGCAGTCCGCAGTCCGCAGTCCGTCAGGAAGTTACGGCTGGGTGCGACGCGTCGGTGAACTCGCGGAAGAGCCCGGTGACGATGAACGCCGTCTGCTCGCCGATGTCCACCGCGTTGTCGCCGATGCGCTCGAGCGCGCGGGCCACGAACAGCATCATCATCGCCCACTCACGCGTGTCCTGGTCGGTGCCCGCCTCGAGCGCGATCTTGAAGGCCTCGCGCTGCATCCGGTTGACCGCGTCGTCGCGCGACACGAGATCCTCCGCCAGCTCGACGTTGCGGCCGGCGAACGCCTTCTTCGATTGCTCGACGATCGCGACCACGTGCCGGCCCATCTCCTGCAACGTCGCGAGCAGCTCCGGCACGACCGGCGGCTCGTGGCCCGTCAGCGGGATCGTCTTGGCGATGTTCACGCACTGATCGCCCATCCGCTCGACGTGCTTGATGACGTCGAGGACTGCGGCCACGACCCGCAGGTCCGTGGCCACTGGTGCCTGGCGGGCAAGCAGGGACAGGATGCCCTGGTGCACCTCGAGATAGCGCCCGTCGATGCGGTCGTCGTCCGCGATCACCATCGCGGCGAGCTCCACGTCCTGCTCGGAGAGCGCCTCCATCGCGCGCTCGAGCTGGGTCACCACCATGTCGAGCCCGGCTAGAGCCTGGCTCTCGAGTTCCGAGAGCTCCTCGTGAAACGCCTGCCTCGTCTCGGGCATATCAGCCGAATTTCCCAGTCACGTAGCGCTCCGTGCGCTCGTCATCGGGCTTCGTGAACATCTTCTCCGTCGGGCCCGCCTCCACAAGCTCGCCGTCCAGCATGAACGCCGTCGTGTCCGACGCTCGCGCGGCCTGCTGCATGTTGTGGGTGACGATCACGATCGTGTAGCGCGTCTTGAGCTCCTCCACCAGTTCCTCGATGCGCAGGGTAGAGGCTGGATCGAGCGCCGACGCCGGTTCGTCCATCAGAACCACCTCGGGCTCGACCGCGATCGCGCGCGCGATGCACAGCCGCTGCTGCTGACCGCCGGAGAGGCCGATGCCCGGCTGGTTCAGGCGGTCCTTGACCTCGTCCCAGAGCGCCGCGGCGCGCAGGCTGCGCTCCACCCGCTCCTTGAGGTCCGAGCCCTTGGTGCCGCTCAGCTTCGGGCCGGCGGCGACGTTGTCGTAGATCGACATCGTCGGGAACGGGTTGGGCTTCTGGAACACCATGCCCACCGTGCGCCGGACCGACGTGATGTCGACGTTCGTGTCGTAGAGGTTCTCGTTGTCGAGCAGCACCTCGCCCTCGGCGCGGGCGCCGGGGATCTCCTCGTGCATGCGGTTGATGCAGCGCACCATCGTCGACTTGCCACTGCCGGACGGGCCGATCAGGGCGGTGACGCGATTGGGCACGAATTCGAGGGTGAAGTTCTTCACCGCGTGCTGGTTGCCGTACCAGGCGTTGAGGCCGCGGATGTTCACGCGCTTGCCGGCGGCGCCGGCTTTGGTGGCCCGGGCCGACGGCTCGAAGCGGCGCGCCTGGTCGGGAGCCGTCTCCGCCTGCGCGCTGCTGTCGGTTTGGGTGGACGAGAGCTGCGAGGTCGGCCGGGGCGACTCGGTCATGCGAGACGACTCCTTCTAGATATCAGTCGGGCCACGAGGGTCAGGATCAGCACCAGCACTACGAGCGTAAGGGCTGCGCCCCAGGCACGGGCGACGAGCCGGTCCTGTGCCTGCCCGACGTCGTTGAAGATCTGGACGGGCAGGGAGTTCATGCGCTGGCTCAGGTTGAGGGTCGTGCCGTTGACGGTCGCGGCGGTGAACAGCAGCGGGGCCGTCTCGCCGGTCGCGCGCGCCACAGCCAGCAGCGAGCCGGTGATCAGCCCGGACATTGCCGTCGGCAACACGACCCGCGCGACGACGCGCCAGCGCGGGGCGCCGAGCGCGAGCGCCGACTCGCGCAGCGTGTCCGGCACGAGCAGCAGCACCACCTCGGCCGAACGGGTCACGACCGGAAGCATCAGCAGCGAGAGCGCTACCGAGCCCTTCCAGCCGGCGTAGCCGCCCACGCCGCCGCTGAGGATCAGCACGATGTAGATGAAGAGGCCAAAGACGATCGACGGGACGCCCGTCATCACGTCGATGAAGTAGCGCACCACGCGAGCGAACTTGTTGTCCTTGCCGTACTCGGTGAGGTAGAGCGCGACGCCGACGCCGATCGGCACGGCGATCAGGGTGGCGAGGGCGACGATCTCGATCGTGCCTAGGATCGCGCTCTTCACACCACCCGGGTTGCCGAGGAAGTTGCCGGTGGGATCGGTGGTGAAGAAGTCGGCGCTCCAAGCGCCGATGCCCCGCTTGATCACGTACCAGAGCACGAGCACGAGTGGCACGAGCGCCACGGCAGTGCCCAGCGCCAGCAGCAGGCGCATGACGGCGTCCTTGCGCCGGCGCCTGGCGGAGATCGGCTGCAGCACGGAGGATCCGCTGGTGGCGCTCATGCGGCGGCCCCCACGCTCGCGGGCTCAGCCGCGGCTCGCTGCCCGCGCTGGCCGCGGTTCACGAAGGCGCGCGCCGCCGCGTTCACGATCAGCGTGAGCACGAACAGCACGAGGCCGGCGGCGATCAGCGCCGCCCGGTGCAGCGGGTTGTTGGCGGCCTCGCCGAACTCGTTGGCGATCACGGCCGCGAGCGTGTAGCCCTGGTCGAACAGGTGCTTGCCGATCACGGGGGCGTTGCCCACCACGAGGGTGACGGCGATCGTCTCGCCGATCGCGCGGCCGAGCCCGAGCATTGCCGCGCCGGTGATGCCGGCGCGCGAGTAGGGCAGGACCGCGGTGCGGATCATCTCCCAGCGCGTCGCGCCGATGGCAAGCGCCGCCTCCTTTTGGTCGCTCGGCACGGTGGCCATCACCTCGCGCGTGATCGCGCTGACGATCGGCACGATCATGATCGCGAGGATCAGCCCGCCTATGAAGTAGTTGGGCCCGGCCACCGTCGCGCCGCCGATGAACGGGATGAAGTGGAGCTTGTCGGTGACCCACTGCTCGGCCGGCTTCAGCCTTGGGATCAGGACGAATATGCCCCAGAGGCCGTAGACCACCGACGGCACGGCCGCCAGCAGGTCGATCATGATGGTCAGGGGGCCGCGCACCCTGGTGGGGCAGATCTCGGTGACGAACAGCGCCGCGGCGATCGCCACCGGCACGCCGATGATCAGCGCCACGGCGGAGGTGATCAGCGTGCCGACCACGAGCGGCCAGGCGCCGAAGATCGAGCGCGACACGTCCCAGTTGTTGTCGAACGTGAAGCCGAAGATCCCGAACTTGTCGAAGGCGGGCTTCGCCTCGATGTAGAGGCGGACGAAGAAGAAGGCGATCAGGATCAGGATCAGGGCGGCCAGGGCGGTCAGGCCGTAGCGCATGATCTGGTCCGGGAGCCGCGCGCGCGGCGACCGCCCCAGAAGGGGACGGTCGCCGCCGGCGGTGGCGCTCGCTGAGGTCACGAGGCCGCAATCGGACTGCCGTTGCACTGGAGCTTCGACAGCTGGGCCTTCGCCTTCGAGAGCAGCGGAGCCGGAAGCGGTGCGTAGAACAGTTGCTTGGCGACGTTCTGCCCGTCGCCGAGCGCGTAGTTGAGGAAGGACACGAGCGCCTTCGCGTTGCCCTGGCTCATGCCGCCCTTGCAGAGGTCCTGGTGGACCATGATGAACGTCTGCGAGACGATCGGGTAGGCGGCCGGATTGGGCGCGTTGATGGCCACGATGCCGAGGTCAGGCGGAATCGTGAGTCCCTCACCGGCGGCAGAGGTCGACTCGAGGCTCGGAGTCACGTACTTGCCGGACTTGTTCTTCACGTCGGCTGTCGTGAAGTTGTTCTGCAGGGCGTATGCCTGCTCCACATAGCCGACCGCGCCAGAGGTCTGCTTGACGGCCGCCGCCACGCCGGAGTTCTTCGCGGCACCCGTGCCTGTGGGCCACTTGACGGTCTTGTCGGAGCCGACCTGGCTCTTCCACTCGGGGCTGTAGTCCGCCAGGAAGGTGGTGAAGCCCTTTGTCGTCCCCGACTCGTCGGAGCGGTGGACGATGGTCACGGCGGTGTCCGGCAGCTTCAGGCCCGGGTTCTGGCTTGCGATCTCCGGGTCGTTCCACTTCTTCACCTTGCCGAGGAACATGTCGGCGACGGTCTTGCCGTCGAGCTTCAGTCCCTTGTCGATGCCGGGCACGTTGTAGGCGACGGTGATCGCCCCGAACACGGTCGGGATCTGGACCGGCGGGCTCTTCTTGATCGTCTTCTTGTCGTCGGGCGTGAGCGCGGGATCGCTCGCGGCGAAGTCGGCGGTGCCGGAGGCGAACGCGGCCACGCCCGCGCCGGAGCCGACGCCCTGGTAGTTCAGCGTGATGCCCTGGTCTTTGAGGTCGCTGCCCCACTGCTGGTAGATCGGCTGAGCGAGGGTCGAGCCGGCGCCGTTGATGGTGCCGCCCGAGCTGCCCGAGCCGCTACCGGAGGAAGAGCTGGACGGATTGCCGTTGTCGCTACTGCTGCTCCCGCAGGCGGCTACGCCCACGGCAAGCGTTGCGACGAGCGGCACGACCGCGAGCCACTGGCGTGACTTCACAGTTGCTCCTTCTTTCGGTTGCGTTGACGGGCGCGAGCCTCGCATCAGGCCCCCAGGAGTCTGTTACGGCCGTGTGGCACGGTTGTGAAAAAGATGTGAACGCCGGATCACACGAGCTTCACGGGATCTCCACAGGAGTCGCGGCACACTGCGCGACCATGTGGCCATGATCCAGGCAGAGGAAAAACAGGCTGCATACGACGTGCTTTTGCTGTTGGCGGACGCCGACGCGCGCTGGTGGGACTATGGGAATGCGGTGCGGCTCCTCGATCACGCCGCTGAGGCCCGCGGAGGGCTGCCGCTCGAGTACGAGTTCAAGCGCGCGAGATGGGTGCGTCTGCGCGACCTGCGGGGCCGGCGCCCGCAGGCTTGGTCGCGCAAAGCGGCCTGAGCCATACTGTGAAGAAGTCGTGAACGGGCTTTAGGAGCACACCTTGCCCCAATACACTCGCCTCAGGATGCTGGAGAGCCAGAGCGCCGCGACCCCCTTCGCGCCGGCCTCCGTGGGGAATTTGACCGGCGTGCGAATACAGCCAGGCCCGATACGACTCGCAGTAATCGACACGGACAGTGGTTTTGTCCGTGTGCTCGGCAAGCGCGTTGGCGAGATGGGCTGGCAGCACCGCGTGCTGACGGCGCCGCCCCGCGCGGAGGACCTGCTGTCGATGCGTCTGCACGCGCTGATCGTGGACCTCGCGCTGCTCGGTCCGAGCGGCTGGGAATTCCTCGAGCACGTGTGCGACTCGGTACCCGGCCTCGGCGTGATCGTCTGCACCGGCAGCTCGAGCGTGGCCCAGCGCGTGCGCGGCCTGCGCATCGGCGCCGACGACTGGATCACCAAGCCCTGCCACCCGCAAGAGGTGATCGCGCGTGTGGAGGCGGTCGTTCGCCGGCGCAAGCGCTCGCTGCCCGGCGGGCCGGCCGAGGAGGGGCCCCTGCTGGCCGGCGAGCTCGAGATCCGCTCCGACCAGTTCCAGGCGTTCGTGGGCGGCCAGAGCGTCGACCTCACGCGCCGCGAGTTCGAGCTGCTCCTCCTGCTCTCGAAGGCGCGCGGCCGCGTGCTCGAGCGCGACGAGATCTACCAGCACGTGTGGGGCTACGCCATGGTCCACGGCGATCGTTCAGTGGACGTCTTCGTACGTAAGGTCCGCCAGAAGGTCGAGCGCTTCTCGCCCGGCTGGACCTACATCCATACGCACTTCGGTATCGGCTACCGCTTCGAGCCGGAGGCGCCGGACGACGGCGCTTCGGACGGCGTGAGCGCTGCCGAGGCCGCCACGGACGAGACGCCCGAAGAGCTCAGCACGAAAGCATGAGCATGCTGCGCAGCTCCTCGACCGGCGACAGCCTGTTGGTGCTGTTCGAGGAGTCTGGGCGCAACGTGGAGCGGACCGGCTCGCTGCTGCGCGAGCTGCTCGACGCCTTCCCCGAGCGCTCCTCGCTCGCCCGCGACATCCTGATCTGCGAGCAGGAGGGTGACCGCATCACCCACGACATCATCCACGCGATGTCGACGAACGGGTCGAAGCTCGACCAGCGCGATGCGTACGAGCTGGCCCGGGCTCTCGACGACGTAGTGGACTACGCCGAGGAGACCGCGGACTCGCTCGAGCTATACGGGGTGGAGGCTCCGATGGAGCAGTCTCAGGAGCTCGCAGCCGTGCTGGCCGGCGCCGCGGAGGCGGTGGCCGAGGCGCTCATACAGCTGCGCGCCGGCGGCGACGTCTCGCCGCACCTCATCGAGATCCACCGCCTCGAGAACGAGGGCGACCGCATCTCACGCGAGGCGATCGCGTCGCTCTTCAAGAGCGGGACCGACCCGATGGTCGTGATCCGCTGGAAGGACATCTTCGAGTCGCTCGAGCAGGCGATTGATTCGTGCGAGACCGTCGCGCATGTCATTGAGGGCATGCAGCTCAAGCGTCGCTAACGCTCCGCTTCGGGGAGGGCAGAGTGCGGAGTGCGGAGTACGGAGGCTCGGGTTCAGGCGACGCTTATCGGTGCGCCGTGTTCGAGCAGGGCGCGGGGCGCCGAGTCGGTGAGGATGCGGGCTCGGGCTCGGCTGAGGGCCCAGGAGGCCTTTTCGAGACCGACGCCGAGGCCGGGGCCACGCCAGCCGGGATGCGCGTCCGAGGCGAGGCAGGTCACCACCCCGGAGCCGACGAGCCAGAGTGCGTGGCGCTCCGCCTCGGCGCCGTAGCCGCCGGCGAGCGACCAGGCGTTGACCTGCAGCATCGTGCCGGCCGCCAGCTCGCGGCGCAGCACGGCGGCATTCGCGGCCATCGCGACCGGGCTGCGCTCGGGGTGCGCGAGCACGACGCCAAAGCCGCGGTCACGCAGCTCGTCCGCCGCGCTGTGAAGCTCTTCGCCGAGCCCGTCGAACGGTGCCTCGAGCAGGATCCAGCTCGAGCCCGGGGGCCCGACGGCGATGGTGTCGAGATCGGGCTGGCCGAGGCGGCCGACCATCTCGTGGGCGAGCTCGCCGCCGCAGCGAACGTCGACGTCGATGTCCTCCAGCCGGAGCCGCGCGCGAACCTCGGCGACGCGGTCAGGGAGGTCGCTCACGTCGGTGACGTACTGGCTGCTGACGTGCGGGGTGGCCACGATCACGCCCGTGCCGTCCGCTTCAGCCAGGCGCGCGAGCTCCACACTCTCCTCGAGCGTCTCGGCACCGTCGTCGATGCCGGGCAGGAGGTGGAAGTGGATGTCTGCGCGCCGTCCCTTCATCGCAGGATCAGCTTCGTCCAGCCGCCCGCGGATCCCGTGAACGAGCCGTGACCGAGTGGTAAAGACCCTGGTAACAAGAGCTTTACGAGGCGTTCACTCGGGGTCTCCTGAGCATGCCTAATCTGACCCCAGATGGAGCTTCGGCGTTCCACCCTGCGGCGCGTGGCGAGCGCGCTTGGAGCCGGCGAGGCCGGCCGCTGTCTCACGTGCGGCGGCAATGTGAGGGCGGGCGAGCCCCACATCAGGCTCCGAGGCGCGGTCTTCCACATGGCCTGCGCCCGCTACCGCCGACGGCAGATCTGACTTCGCCCGCAGCGGGCTACAGTGCGTCGCCACGATGATTTGGCTCCTCCGTCACGCCGAGGCCGAGGACGGCACCCCCGACGCGGCTCGCCGGCTGACCCCGAAGGGGGAGGAGCAGGCGCGGCTCGCAGGCAAGGCGCTGGCCGCGCTGGGCGTCGAGCTCGACCTCTGCATCTCGAGCCCGCGCGTGAGAGCGGAGCAGACCGCGCGCCTCGCGTGCGAGCCGCTCGGCGTCGAGGTCTCGATCGACGAGCGGTTGTCGAGCGGGCCGTTCGACGCCACCGAACTGGCGGCCGGACTCGACAACGTGATGCTCGTGGGTCACGATCCCGACTTCTCCATGGCCGTGCACGACCTCACCGGCGCGCAGGTGCGCATGAAGAAGGGCGGCCTCGCCGGCGTCGATCGCGGTGAGCTCAAGGTGCTGCTGCGGCCGCGCGAGCTCGCGGCGATGGCCGGCTGAGGGGCCACGTGGCGTACGCCTGCATCGACATCGGCAGCAATACCACCCGTCTGCTCGTCGCCGAGCCCTCGGGCGGCCGGCTGCGCGAGCTGATGACTCAGCGCGCCTTCACCAGTCTCGGCAAGGCGACCAGCAAGGGGCGGATTCCCGAGGAAAAGATCGAAGAGACAGCCGAGGTGGTTGCGACCCAGGCCAGGCTGGCCCGCGAGCTGGGCGCCGAGGACATCGCCGTGGTGGCGACCGCCGCCGTGCGCTCGGCGAAGAACCGCGACGAGTTTGGCGCGGCGATCGAGGCCGAATCGGGTCTGACGGTGCGGGTGCTGTCCGGCCACGAGGAGGCGCGGCTCGCCTTCCTCGGCGCGACGCGCACTTTCACCGGGCCGCTCGATGGCTCGATCGCGGTGATCGACGTGGGCGGCGGCTCGACCGAGGTGGTGATCGGCACACTGAGCGAGGGCGCCTCGTGGGAGGAGTCGTTTCGGATCGGCTCCGGTTTCCTCGCGGACGCTTACCTGCGCTCCGATCCACCGAGCGTCGCGGAGCTCGAGTCGGTGCGCATGCACGTCGGCGGGGTGTTCGAGGGTCTGAGGGTGCCGGAGGCGCTCCACGCCGTCGCCACCGGCGGCAGCGCGAACGCGCTGCGGCGGCTCGTGGGCGCCGAGCTCGTCTACGAGACGCTCGAGCGCGCGATCCGCATCCTCGCCTCCGCCCCTACCGCCCAGGTGGCGAAGCGCTTCGAGCTCGACCCCGAGCGCGTGCGCGTGCTGCCGGCGGGCGTCCTGATCTTCGAGGAGCTGTCGGCCACGCTCGGGCTGCCGCTGTCCGTGGGCAAGGGCGGCGTGCGCGAAGGCGTCATCCTCGACCTGCTCACCCCGGAGCTCGCGCGGAGCGCCTGATGGCCAAGGCGCGGAAGGTCGAGGGGCTCGACGGCGAGATCACCTTCGCCGAGGCCGCGGCAGTGACCGTAGACGCTCGCGCGCAGGAGATCTTCGAGTTCGCCGACGGCGTGCTCGACACGAGCGACCCCGAGCGGGTGCACGACATGCGCGTGGCCACCCGCCGCCTGCGTGCCGCGCTCGAGATCTTCTCGCCCTGCTTTCCGAAAGGCGAGCACAAGGCGCTGCTGCGCGAGGTCAAGAGGCTGGCCGACGCGCTCGGCGAGCGGCGCGATCCCGATGTGCAGATCCTGGCTCTCGACGCGCTCAAGGCGGACCTTGGCCAGGGCGAGCGAAGCGGCGTGAACGGACTTGTGGCACAGCTGCGCGCCCGGCAGGCGGACGGCAACGAGCACGTCCGGGACGCTCTCGAGCGCGCGCGCGAGCAGCGCCTCGGCGAGCGGCTCGCCGCCCTCGCTCAGGAGGCGGGCACGTGAAGGCGCGCAAGGTCAAGGGGCTCGACCCCGGCGGCCCGTTCAAGGCAAACGTGGAGCGCATCGTCGCTACGCGGGTGAAGGAGCTCTACTCGTTCGATCCGCACGGCGACGCGCAAACGCTGCACGACATGCGCATAGCCGCCAAGCGGCTGCGCTACGTGCTCGAGCTCAGCACGCCGGCGCTCGGCGAGGTGGCGGACAAGGGCGCGCGCGAGGCGAAGGCGCTTCAGACCCTGCTCGGCGAGGTGCACGACTGCGACCAGATGCTCGCGCTGATCGCGGAGCACGAGGCTGGTCTCCGGACGGCCGACGCCGAGGCGGCGCTCAAGCTGGCGCCGCGCGCAGCACTGGACCTGCCGGCGACGACTGTCAAATCGCTGCCGAATCGCCTGCACTACCGCGGGCTCGCCGCGCTCACGGCCTACTTCACCGCCCGGCGGGAGCTGCTCCACGCGCGCTTCATCCGCAAGTGGGAGCGGCTCGAAAGGGCGGGGTTTCGCGAGCTGCTGTTAGACACTGTCTAGAGCGCGTGCCGTAGGATTGTCCTTTCCCGCGGCAGCACGAGGAGGGACCCCACACTTTTGCTGATGGAGCACGCTGCCGACACCAACGAGTGGCTGGACATCGCGACCGAGGCGCCGCCGGTCCGGTACGCCAATCGCGAGCTCTCGTGGCTTGACTTCAACGAGCGCGTGCTCGAGCTGGCGGAGGACGACCGCGTGATGCTGCTCGAGCGGGTCAAGTTCCTCGCGATCTACACGATCAACCTCGACGACTTCTTCATGATCCGCGTCGCCGGGCTGCACGACCAGGTGGACGCCGGCGTCGACGCCCGCGGCAAGGACGGCCTGAGCCCCGGTCAGGTGATCGACGAGATCGCCAGGCGCGTCACCGAGCTCGAGCGCCGGCGCGTGCGCTGCTTCGAGGACGACATCCTGCCCGCGCTGGCCGAGGCCGGCATCCACATCCGTCCCTGCGAGGCGTGCAGCGAGGCCGAGCTCGTGGAGCTCGACCGGATCTTCCACGAGGAGATCTTCCCCGTGCTCACGCCGCTCGCGGTCGGACCCGGGCGCCCGTTCCCGTATATCTCCAACCTGTCGCTGAGTCTCGCGGTGTGGCTGCGCGACCCGGTGACCGCGTTCGAGACGTTCGCCCGCGTGAAGGTGCCCAAGGAGGTGCTGCCGCGCTTCATCCCCGTCGGCGATTCCACGTTCGTCCCGCTCGAGAGCCTGATCGCGCGCCACCTCGGCGACCTCTTCCCCGGGATGGAGATCCTCCGCCACAGCACCTTCCGCGTGGCCCGCGACGCCGATTTCACCGTGTCCGACGAGGCCGACGACCTGCTGCGTGCGGTCGAGGATGAGCTGCGCCGCCGGCGCTTTGGCGAAGTGGTCCGGCTCGAGCTCGGCTCGGACATGGACCCGGATCTGCGCGAGCGGCTGATCACCTGGCTCGACGTCGAGGAGCGGCAGGTCTACGACATCGGCAGCCTGCCCGACATGAGCGACCTGTGGCAGATCCACGGGCTCGACGCGTTCGGCCACCTGCGCGATCCCTCGTGGGTGCCGATGCCGCACCCCGCGCTGCTCGACGACGAGTCCGAGCAGCCGGACATATTTGCCGCGATCCGGGCGGGCGACATGCTGGTGCACCACCCGTACCACTCGTTCGGAAGCTCCGTGGAGCGCTTCGTGGCGCAGGCGGTCGTCGACCCCGACGTGCTCGCGATCAAGCTCACCGTGTACCGCACCTCCGACGACTCGAACCTCGTGCCCGCGCTCATCGGGGCGGCCGAGCGCGGCAAGCAGGCGGTGTGCCTCGTGGAGCTGAAGGCACGCTTCGACGAGCGCCGCAACATCGGCTGGGCGCGCGCCCTGGAGGAGGCCGGCGCGCACGTGGTCCACGGCCTGCCCGGCCTGAAGACGCACGCCAAGGCGCTACTCGTCGTGCGCCGCGAGGCGACCGGCGTCCGCCACTACGTCCACATCGGCACCGGCAACTACAACGGCGTCACGGCACGCATCTACGAGGACTTCGGGCTGTTCACCACCGAGCCGGCGATCACCGCGGACGTCGCCGACCTGTTCAACTCGCTCACCGGCTACGCGCGACCGCGCCACCACCGCAAGGTGCTCGTCGCACCGAACCACATGCGCGAGGAGCTCATCACCGAGATCGTGGCCACGGCGGATGCCGCGCGCGCCGGCCACGAGGCCCGCATCGTCATGAAGATGAACTCGCTCGTCGATCGCCCCTGCATAGATGCGCTGCACATGGCGGCGGTGGCCGGCGTGAAGGTCGATCTGATCGTGCGCGGAATCTGTTGTCTCGTGCCGAACGTCGACAACATCCGCGTCGTCTCGATCGTCGGGAGGTTCCTCGAGCACTCGCGCGTCTACACCTTCCGCCGCAACGGCGAGCACCGCTATTTCATAGGCTCCGCCGACCTGATGCCACGCAACCTCGACACCCGCGTCGAGCTGCTCGTGCCCGTGGAGAACGAGGCTCTGCGCGCCGAGCTCGACGACACGCTCGACCGCTCACTCGCGGACGACACCTACGCCTGGGAACTCGGGCCCGATGGAGGCTGGTCACGCCGTCAGGGACGCACTCGCGCAGCTCAGGAAGAGCTGATGGCACGCGCCACCGATGCCGTGATGGCGAAAGAGGCTGACGCCTCTTAATGCACCATCCCATCTCGTACTTCCAGGGCCTCGTGCTCGGGCTCATACAGGGCATCGCCGAGCCATTCCCGATCTCGAGCCTCGGGCACGCTGTGATCTTCCCCAAGCTCGTCGGCTGGGACATCCACCAGAACGACAAGTTCTTCCTCAGCTTCCTGGTGGCCACCCACCTGGCCACGGCGATCGTCCTGTTCTTCATCTTCTGGAAGGACTGGAAACGGATTCTCGCCGGCCTCGGTCGCTCGGTGGCTCGGCGCGAGATCAGCGACACCGATGAACGCCTCGCCTGGCTGCTGATCCTCGGCACGGTGCCCGCGGGCATCATCGGCCTCGCGCTCGAGCACAAGCTGCGCGACCTCTTCGCCTCGCCGGCGTCGGCCGCCGCGTTCCTGATCGTCAACGGCGTGCTGCTGCTCGTGTTCGAGCGCCTGCGCAAGCGCGCGCCGCAACCCGGCGAGAACCTCGGCGACAGCGACGAGCGCCTGTCCAAGCTCCATTGGAAGCAGGCGCTCGCCGTGGGCACATCGCAGGCCGCTGCGCTCGTGCCGGGCATTTCGCGCTCCGGCGTGACGATGGGTGGCGGCCTGCTCGTCGGCCTCTCGAACGAGGACGCCGCGCGCTACGCGTTCCTGCTCGCCACGCCGATCATCGGCGCGGCCGCCGTGCTCAAGCTGCCCGAGCTGTTCGGGAGCGACGGCAAGGGCGTGCGCGGGCCGGCGCTCGTGGGCGCTCTTGCGGCGGCGGTGACCACCTACCTGGCGGTCAAGTTCCTGCTGCGCTACCTAGAGACCAACCGGCTGACAACGTTCGGCGTCTACTGCATCGGCGCCGGTGTCATCTGCAGCGTGGTCTTCGCGCTCGACTAGGCGCGCGGCGTTACTCGATCACGCGCGGGGCGCCGGCGCGTCGGCGCAGCGGGCTCGTGTGCGTGGGCGGTCGCACGGAGGCCAGGGCGGCCTGCGGCGAGAGCGCCTCGGAGCCGAGGTCGAGCGGCTCGCGCGTGTCGTCGGTGGTGAGCACGTGGAAGGGCCGGATCACGGAGGTCTCGAGCGAGGGCGCGCTCAGGTCCACGATCACGTCGACCGCGGCGTGCTGGCTCTCGGTCTGCTGCAGCCAGCGCAGTGCGCCGTCGAGACCCTGGAACGCGCGCGCGAGCGGGCGATAGTCCGCGGTCAGCCGGGCGATCGCCACGAAGCGCGCGGACGGATCGAGATCGGGCACCTGCACGCCGTGCGACAGCAGTTCGCCGAGGATGCGCTCGCGCGTGGTCCACTCAAAAGTGGATGAAGACGGCGAGCCCGGGTGCCGGTGCGGAGCCATGCGCGTCGAGAATTCTCCCAGCGAATGCAAGCCCGCGGGCATCGGCGCCGCCATTCTCCCCGCAGTTTGCGCGGTTTTCCAGGACTTCTCTGTCTGTTCACAAAATCTTCTCCGGTGCGTTACCAGTCCTTCACCGGGGCTTCCGCGTCGCACCTTTAGCTTCGCTAGCGGAGATGGAGAGTGCCCTTCAACCGGTCGAGTCACCAGGCCCCGTGGTGACGATCGGCGGTCTCGAGATACGGCCGGCCGAGCTCCAGGCTTTCGTGCACGGAGCCCGCGTCAACTTCACCGTCCGCGAGTTCGAGACCTTCTACGCGCTCGCCGAGCGCTGCGACCGCGTTGTCTCGCGCGGCGAGCTGTACGCCGCCGTATGGGGCGGCGCGATGCCGCACCGCGACCGCTCGGTCGACGTGTTCGTGCGCAAGGTGCGGCGCAAGCTGGCGGCCGTCTCGCCGGGTTGGACCTACGTCCACACCCACTTCGGAATCGGCTACCGCTTCTCGCCCGAGCGCGCCGTCCGCTAGCGCCTACTTCGCCGGCGCGTTGTAGACGATCCGGTCGAAGGCCGGCAGCGCCGGGTCCGTCGCGTAGCCGAGGTGGTCGAGGCTGAAGAGGTCCTCGACGCTCTTCAGCAGCGAGAAGTGGTTGAAGTAGTCCGACTGGTTGTCGGTGCCCGCGAGCACGTAGGGCGACAGCAGCAGCAGCCCCACCTTGCCGCCTCCGCCGGTGGGAGTTGTCGGGCCGCTGGGCGTGGTGGGGCCCGTGGGGGTTGTCGGGCCGGTGGTGCCGGCCTGTGCCGCGCCGGCGGCCGGCGCGGTGACGCTGTTCCCGGTCGCGCCGGTCGGACCGGTGGAGCCGCTCGAACCCGTCGGCCCGGTGGTGCCGGTCGGTCCGGCGGGCGTGGTCGGGCCGGTCGGAGTGGTGAGCGGCGGCGTGGTCCCCGTCGGCGTCGGGCCCGCCGGCGTGACCGGGGCGGCTCCGACCAGGTTCGGGTACTGAGCCGGGTTGTCGCAGCAGGCGCTCGGGTCGGCGCCCGCGCCGGTCTGGGGCGCCTGGTCGAAGGTGATCGCGATCAGCCCGCCGTTGGTGTAGGCGGGCGACTTCATGATCTCGGGGACGATCGTCTTGAGCCAGGTGTCGGCTGCCGCCAGGCCGGCCGGCTGCCCTGGCGCGCACGGCGTATCCGAGCCGTCGTGGCAGCGGTTGGGGACGATGTAGGAGAAGGACGGCGTCTTGCTCACGTCTTTGAGGTCGGGCGCGAGCTGGTCGAGGCCGACGTCGAAGTCGTTGCAGGACGTCGGGTCGATCAGCGAGTGGAAGTAGACGAGCGGGTTCCGCCAGGTCACGTACGCGTCGCCGGGGCGCGGGTTCTGCTCACTGTCAGCGCCGCCGAGCGTGGGGTGGCGGCAGGTCTTCGCCTCGGTCGGCTGGCCATTGCCGACGTCCTCGACGTAGGCCTTCCAGGTCCTGCCGGCCGTCGTGAGCTGGTCCGGCAGCGTGAGCGCGGGCTTTGGGAAGACGCAGCCGGCGCCAGCCACCTGGCCGTCGCTGCCCACGGTGCCCGGGGTGATGTCCGTGTACTGCGGACAGTTGGCGGCGGTCTGTGGCGTCGGTCCCTGGCCACTGATCAGCGCGACCTCGTTGGCCAGCTCGCCGCCGGTCACCGCGTAGTAGTTCTCGAGCAACTCGCCCTGCTTGGTCAGGGTCCCCGCCAGGTAGGGCGCCTGCGACTGGTCGCCGAACGCGTCGTCGTAGCGGTGCTCGGACAGGACGATCATGAACACGTGCTGCACCGGCGGCAGGGCGGGCGCGAGCGGCGGCGCGGGCTGGTTGCCGCCGCTGTCGTTCTGCTGAGGCGCCGGAGCGGGCGCGGGCGCGGGCGCCGCGGCGGGCGCCGGAGCGGACTGGACGGCGGAGCCACTGTCGTCCGACGGGGCCGAGACGGGCGCGGCCTGGACTTGCGGGGTCGGCGCCGGCGACTCGGCCAGGATGATCGGGCCGCCCGGGCTCGAGGCGGGGCTCACGGCGGTGCCGAGCACGACGCCGAACGCCAGCAGGCTCATCACCGCGACGGCAGCGGCCCGCGGCGAGGGCATGTTGCGGCCGCCCAGCCAGCCGTCCTGGTCCGCGGCGCCGGCCGCGCCGGCCGCCGCCACTGCCGGAGGAGCGACCGCCGTTCCGCCGCCCAGCATGTCGCCGATCACGCCCGTCACGAGCGGCGGCAGGGCGCCGCGGCGCGCCCCGCAGTTGACGCAGTAGCGCTGGTCGTGCGCGAGGCGCGCGCCACATTCCGCGCAGGAACTACCGCTGCCGTGTTGCAAGCGCTCGTCTTCCATTCACGAATCCCAGGCTGGGCGGCCAGTTTCCCCCTCTACAGAGCGCCAGATGTGAAAATTTCGGCAACGAATTCTTCACAACTCACCCGCCCGGCAGCCGGATACTTGGCCGTAGCAGCGGCGACTGGCCGTTCTGTGTGCTGCTGCTCCCCGACCGTGGCTCCCGAGAACGTCATCGAAGGCGCGAGCGCCCAGGAAGTTGCCGCCACTGTCGACGGCGCCACCACCAACGGCGACGCCGCCGCGGCCGCGCCCACGCTGGTCTCGGGCGTCGGCGACGACTGCGCCAACTGCCGCGCCCGCCTCGCACCCGAGCAGCGCTACTGCGTCGAGTGCGGCGAACGCCGCGGGGCGGCGCGGCTGCCCTTCGCCGAAGGCGTGGCACAGCGCACGCAGACGGCCGCCGCCCCGCCCCCGCGCAAGCGCGGGCCGCGCCTCACCTCCAACGGCGCCCTGATCGCGGGCATCGGCACGCTGATCCTGGCGCTCGGCGTCGGCGTCCTGATCGGGCGCTCCGGCAACAGCTCGAGCAACAAGAACCAGCCGGCGCAGGTGATTCGCGTGGGCGGCGCGGCCGCGGCCGCGGGCACAGCCGGAACGGGCACCACCACGGCCTCCACCTCCGGCTCGGGCAAGTCCAAGAAGTCCTCGAAGGGCGGCGGCGGCAGCAAGTCCAAGGCGTCGGCGCTGTCGAAGCAGACCGTTCAGCCCAAGGGCTCCAGCGTCCCGCCGCCGGCCGTCAAGGTGGGCAGTCCGGGCCACGGCAAGGGCTACAAGAACGGCAAGTTCACCGGACAGTTCTTCGGTCAATGAAGACACCGCGGATGAACATGCCCCGACGTACCCGCGCCGCGGGCGGCGGCTTGCCGACGCGCGCGCTCGACGCCTCAGCCGAGGGCACCGTCGACCTCGAGCGCCGGCGCGACGAGCTCACCGCCCGCGTCGCCGAGCTGCAATGGGACCTCGGCGGGCTCGTCTACGAGATGGCGATTCGCGACCGCATCCGCGTCGACGTGCTCGTGAAGCGCGCCGCGCTCCTCCAGGACGCGGACGCGGAGCTCGGCGAGGTGGAGCGCATCCTGCGCGTCGAGCAGACCGCCACCGCCGGCACCTGCGCGGTGTGCAAGGCGCCGCACTCGAGCGGCGCGGTCTACTGCTGGCAGTGCGGCTCGCCTCTGCTCGAGCAGGTCCCGAGCGAGTCGATCGCGACGACTCCCTAGGCCGCTAGCCGAAGCGGCCGCTGACGTAGTCCCGGGTCCGCGTGTCGGCGGGCCGGGTGAAGATCGAGTCCGTGTCGTCGACCTCGATGAGGGTGCCCACGCGCCCGTGGGCCGTGTCGCCGAGGCTGAAGAACGCGGTCTGGTCCGCCACGCGCGCGGCCTGCTGCATGTTGTGCGTGACGATCACGATCGTGAAGCGGTTCTTGAGGTTGTGCATCAGATCCTCGATCGACGCGGTGGCGATCGGGTCGAGGGCGGAGGCGGGCTCGTCGAGCAGCAGCACGTCGGGCTCGATAGCGATCGCGCGCGCGATGCAGAGGCGCTGCTGCTGGCCGCCGGAGAGGCCGAGCGCGCTCGACTTGAGCCGGTCCTTCACCTCGTCCCAGAGCGCGGCGCCGCGCAACGCCTTCTCCACGCGCTCGTCGAGGCCGTGCTTCATGCCCAGGTTGCGTGGCGCCCAGGCGACGTTGTCGTAGATCGACTTGGGGAACGGATTGGGCTTCTGGAACACCATCCCGATCCGTCGGCGCACCTCGACGCGGTCGACGCCGGGTCCGTATAGGTCGTGGCCGTGGTAGAGGATCTGACCGTCGATCCCGAAGCCCGCCACCGTGTCGTTCATGCGGTTGAGGCTGCGGATGAACGTCGTCTTGCCGCAGCCGGAGGGGCCGATGATCGCCGTGATCAGGTTGCGGTAGATCTTGAACGAGACGTCCGCCACCGCCATCTTCGGGCCATAGGAGATCGACAGCTTGCGGATCTCGAACACGACGTCGCGGCCCGTGATGGGGCTCTGCTTCTCGATCCCCGTGAGCGCGGGCGCCTGAGCCGGCAACGAGGGCTGGCTCTGGATGCGCACGCGGCGCGACACGGGCGGCTGCGGCTGCGGCGGAATGGGATCGCTGTAGTCGGGCGTCGTCGTCATTGGGTGAGCTTGCGGCGGCTGCGGGCCAGCAGCGCGCGCGCGCCGAGGCTTGATACCAGAATGAAGGCCATCAGCACAAGGGCCGCGCCCCACGCGCGCGTGAAGCCGCTCGGGTCGGCCTGCTCGGACAGCGTGAAGATGTAGACGGGGATGTTGGGCACCGCCTGCCCGAACAGGTTGACCGTGGTGTTGTTGCCGAAGATCGAGCAGCAGAGGAGCAGCGGCGCGGTCTCACCGGCTGCGCGTGCCACGGCCAGCACCGTTCCGGTGAGGATCCCACCCATCGCGGTCGGGAGGACCACGCCGATCACGGAGCGCCAGCGGCTCACGCCGAGCGCGTCGGCCGCCTCGCGCAGGCTCTTCGGCACGAGCAGCAGCACCTCCTGGGTCGAGCGAGCGATCAGGGGCAGCATGATGATCGCGAGCGCCACCGAGCCGGCGAAGCCCGACTGGCGGTGCCCAGACACCAGTAGCCCGAACACGAACACACCGATCACGATCGAGGGCATGCCGTTGAGGACATCGAGCGTGAGCTTGATGGCGCTGCCGACACGGCCCTTCGCGAACTCCGTGAGATAGAGCGCGACGAGGATGCCCACGGGCATCGCGATCGCGGTCGCGAAGCCGACGATGATCGCCGTGCCAACGATGGCGGGAGCGATGCCGCCGGCGGAGCCACCCGCGCCGACGACCGCAGGTGGGCTCTTCGTGAAGAAGTCCCAGTTCAGCGCGCCTGCGCCACGGGCGATCACCGCGTAGATGACGATCCCGAGCACAGCGATCGCGAGCAGCGCCGCGGCCGTCGCGGCGGATTCCGCCAGCCGGTTGACGAGCTGGCGGCGGCGGAGGTTGCCGGATGCTGTGAGCGGGGACGTCGGGTCGAACGCCATGTCGCTCATCGCGCCACCGCCTGATGGACGTCGAAGCGCCGGCCTATCCACTGGGCGAACAGGTTCGTGACGATGCCGATCACGAGCAGGATCGCGGCCAGATAGAAGAGCGCGGCGAAGTGCATCTCGGAGAGAGCCCCGGGGAACTGGAGCGCGATGCGGCCCGCCAGCGTGTCGCCGGTCTCGAAGAGGGACCTGTGGATGACGTTGCCGGACCCGATCACCTGGGTGACCGCGATCGCCTCGCCGAGCGCCCGTCCGAGCCCGAGGAAGCAGGCCGCCGCGACGCCGGAGGCCGTCGACGGGAGCACCACGCCCCGCACGGTCTCCCAGCGCGTGGCACCGAGGGCGGCGGCGCCGTCCTGGAGCTCGCGCGGCACGGTGAGAAACAGGTCGCGGCTGATCGACGCGATGATCGGGACGACCATGATCGTCAGGATCAGCCCGGCGGTGAAGACACTGGCACCGGTGGTGGGGACCGGTCCGAAGATTGGGAGGAAGCCGAGCGTCTTATGCAGGAACGGCTCGGCGTGCTTGTTCAGCCACGGCGCGAAGATCAGGATTCCCCAAAAGCCGAGGATCACGCTTGGGATTGCCGCCAGCAGCTCCACCAGAGGGCTGACCAGGCCTCGCACGCCACGCGGGGCCAGCAGGCTCAGGTAGAGGCCGATCGCGATGCCGATCGGCGCGGCGAGCAAGAGCGCCATCAGCGACGTGACGAGCGTGCCGACCAGCAGCGCGCCCGCGCCGAACTCCCCGACGGCCCCGAAGTTCGGCTTCCACGTCGTGTGGCCGACGAATCCGAGGCCGAAGTGCGAGATCGCGGGCCGCGCACCGTGGAACACCTGGTAGGCGATCTCAAAGATCGTCACGACGGCGAGCAGCGCCGCGAGGGCGCACAGGCCGTAGAGAACTACGTCCCCGACCTTGCCCGGGGACTCGCTGCGCGCGCGCGTTCTTCTACGACCGCTCGGAGGAGCGGCTGAACCAGCACTCACCGCCATCGCGCGCCAGCGTAATCGAGATTTTCAACCGTTCCCGCCTTGTTCACCAGATTTCCAAGATCTGGCAACAACTTCGCAACAGGTTCGCCACGACCCCCCGGCGATGCTTCCGCCGCGAAGGGCTACATCAACGCGGCGGAAAGGAAATTCACTTGAACCGCACTAGGTTGCTTGGCCTCACGTTTGCGGCCGTGGTCGCGACGATGGCGACCGGACTCAGCGCCAATGCCTTTGCGTCGACCCAGAATGGATCGATCACCGGCGCCGGTTCGACGCTCGTCGCTCCACTCATGCAGAGGTGGAGTCAGGACTTCGAGAGCAAGTTCAGCATCGGAGTCACGTATGGAGCGGTTGGCTCGGGATCGGGCATCGCCCAGATCACGGCTCGCACCGTGGACTTCGGCGCTTCCGATGCGCCGCTGACGGGTGCCCAGCGAGGCGCCTGCAACCGCTGCTACCAGATCCCCTGGGCGCTGACGGCTACAGGCGTCGCGTTCCACCTGAACGGGGTTCGCCAGCTCAGGCTGACGGGTCCGATCGTGGCTGCCATCTACATGGGGCAGATCACGAACTGGAACGACCCCGCGATCAAGAAGATCAACCCGGGCGTGAACCTGCCTGATCTCAAGATCACTCCTGCCTACCGCAGCGATGGCTCCGGTGACACGTACGCGTTCACCGACTATCTCTCGCGGGTCAGCAAGGCGTGGAAGAGCAAGATCGGGTTCTCGACCCAGGTCAGCTTCCCCACCGGTGTGGGTGGCAAGGGCAACGACGGCGTGACGGCCATCGTGAACTCCACCAACGGTGCGATCAGCTACATCTCGGCCTCGTACATCATCGCTCACGGTCTGGGGGCCGCTGCCCTCAAGAACGCGGCCGGCCGGTTCGAGTATCCGAACCTGGCCAACATCAAGGCCGCCGCGGTGGGCGTGAAGATCGGCCGGTTCAACGAGATGCACATCGTGAACCCGCCGAAGAAGCTCAAGAGCGCTTACCCGCTCTCGACCTTCACGTACGTGATCGTCCCGAAGACGACGTCGAAGAAGGCGCTGCTGAGCAAGTTCATCCTGTACGCGATGGGCAAGGGCCAGGCGTTCGGAGCGGCGCTCGATTTCGCTCCGATCCCGAAGTCCGTGCTCTCTGCAGGAAGGAAGACGGTCAAGCAGTTCCAGCAGGGCTAGTAAATCCGAGGAAAGCACCCGAGTCGCGGCCCAGGGCAGGGGCCGCGGCGAAGGACCGGCGGCGCCTGAGCTCTCCTGGGGCAGGCGCCGCCGGTTAGCTTTCGGGCCGTGGACGAGCCACCCGACCAGCAGCCGGCACCGCCGCTACCCGCCACACCGGCGGAAGCGGTAGCGGCCGCGCGCATCCGTGTCCCCACGCGCGGCAACCGCAAGCTCGAGACGCTGCTCGATAACGCGAACACCGACACGCAGCTCAAGGGCTGGTGGCACGTGGCCCAGGTCAATGCCCACCGGCTCGGCATGTCGGACCACTCGTGGGTGCACATCCAGATCGTGGTCAACATCGCGCTGCGGCTCCTGCGGCTGCTCGTGCGGCGCGGCGTGGAGCCGGGCGTCGTGCGCGACTACGGCATGGACGCTCGCGACTCGGAGGTGGTCGTCGCGGCGGCGGCGCTCCTGCACTGTGTCGGAATGTCGATCCACCGCACGGACCACGAGACCTACAGCCTCTTCCTCGCCGCCGACAAGCTCGACTCGCTGCTCGCCGGGATCTACGACGAGCCCGAGCGTTCGGTGATCGCCGCCGAGGTGATGCACGCGATCATCGCCCACCGGCGGCGCGGCGATCCGCTCACGCTCGAGGCCGGGATCGTGCGCGTGGCGGATGCGCTCGACATGGCCAAGGGACGCTCGCGCGTGCCGTTCGAGGCCGGGCGGATGAACATCCACTCGCTGTCGGCCGCGGCGATCGACGAGGTGCGCATCGAGCAGGGCGAGGACAAGGCGGTGCGCATCGAGATCGAGATGAACAACTCCGCCGGCATCTTCCAGATCGACGAGCTGCTCGCCACGAAGCTGCGCGGCTCGGGCCTCGAGGGCCACGTCGAGGTCGTGGCCCGCATCGAGGCCGAGCACGAGAAGCGGCTCGTGCCGCTGTTCAGACTGTGAGGCTGAGCGACTCGACGCCCGACTCGTGGTCGAGCAGCCAGCGCTTGCGCTCGAGCCCGCCGCCGTAACCGGTGAGGCTGCCGTCGGCGCCGATCACGCGGTGGCACGGCACGACGATCGAGACCGGGTTGCTGCCGTTCGCGGCGCCCACGGCCCGCGCCCGGTCGGGCCGGCCGATCTGCGTCGCGATCTCGCCGTAGCTGCGCGTCTCGCCGTAGGGGATTGTGAGCAGCGCGGACCAGACTGCCTGCTGGAAGTTGGTGCCACGCATGTCGAGCTCGAGCTCGAAGTCCGATCGCTCGCCCGCGAAGTACTGCTCGAGCTGCTCGGTCGCCTTCGCGAACGGCTCGGGTTCGTTGTGCCACTCGGGCTCGATCCGGTACGGGCTCATGTGGAGCTGCTGGAGGCCGTGCTCGTCGCCGACGAGCAGGAGCTGGCCGATAGGGCTGGGCATCTCTATGTAAAAGGTGATGTCGTTCATGCTGCCAGTTCAACGCTCGGGGACATGGGTTTTGTGAGCAGAGCCCACACGTGCTGGCTCGCGGCGGCGCGGTAGGGGCGCCAGCGCTCGGCGAGCTTGAGCGCGCCGGCGGGGCTCGCGTCCTGGCCGAGCTGCGCCAGCGCGTGCTTGATGCCGAGGTCCGTCGGCAGGAACGCGTCCGGGTCGCGCAGCGCCCGCATCGCGATGTAGGAGACGGTCCAGGGGCCGATGCCGGGCAGCGCGAGGAGCTGCTGCTGTGCCGCGGCCCGGTCGGCGCCGGCGCCGAGGTCGATCTCGCCGGACGCGAGGGCGCGGGCGAGCGTCTGGATCGCGCGCAGGCGCGAGCCGGGCATGCCGGCGCTGCCGAGGTCGGCGCTGGCCAGCCGCTGCGGCGAGGGGAAGAGGTGCGTGACGCCGCCGAGCGGGTGCGCGAGCTCGACCCCGTGCGCCTGCGTCAGGCGGCCCGCCAGCGTGGCTGCCCCGGCCAGCGACACCTGCTGCCCGAGTACGGCCCGGATGGCAAGCTCGTGCGCGTCCACGTGCCCGGGCACGCGCCGGCCGGGCGCGCTCCGCACGAGCTCGCCGATCAGCGCGTCGTCCTGCAGGTGCTCGACGATCGTCTGCGGGTCCGAGTCGAGGTCGAGCAGCTTGCGGCAGCGCTGGACCGCGGGCCCGAGGTCACGCAGGTCGTCGAGATGGAGCGTGGCCTGCACGTGCCCGTCCGCCGGCGTGAGCTCGGCGACGCCCGGCGCGTGGGGCAAGCGCAGGCTGCGGCGGTACGAGCCGTCCACGATCTCCTCGACGCCCGGCACCGCTCGTGCCGCCAGGAAGGCGATCAGCCCCTCGGCCTCAAACGGGCCGCGGTACGGCAGGCGCAGGACGATGCCGCCATTTGCGCGGGCCGCGCCGTCGCCGCGCTGGGCGCGCTTGCGCAGCTCCCGCGGGGTGTTGGCGAACACCTCGCGCACGGTGTCGTTGAACTGCCGCACGCTCGTGAAGCCCGCGGCGAGGGCCAGCGGCGCCATCGGCAGGTCGGTGGTCTCGATCAGGATGCGCGCGGCCTGTGCTCGCTGCGCGCGGGCGAGCGCCAGCGGTCCGGCGCCCACAGCATCGACGAGGCAGCGGTGCACGTGGCGTTCGCTGAAGCCGACGTGGTCGGCGAGCCCGCGCACGCCCTCGCGGTCCACCACCCCGTCGCCGATCAGGCGCATCAGGCGGCCGACGAGGTCCGCGCGCGCATCCCACTCGGGCGACCCGGGCGAGGCGTCCGGGCGGCAGCGCTTGCAGGCGCGGAAGCCCGCCATCTGGGCCGCCGCGGCGGTGGTGAAGAAGCGCCTGTTCTCGCGCTTCGGGGTCCTGGCCGGGCAGCTCGGCCGGCAGTAGATGCCGGTCGATGTGATGCCTGCGAAGAACCACCCGTCGAAGCGGGAGTCCTTCGTCTCAAAGGCCCTGTGCTGGTGCTCGAGGCTGACGTCCACGTGCCTGAGCATGGCAGGTCTCGGCCAAATTTCTGGCGGGAATCAGACATGTACCACCGACCACGGCCGATTCCCGCCAAAACGCAGCGC
Source organism: Thermoleophilaceae bacterium (assembly GCA_036494715.1). GTDB lineage: Bacteria > Actinomycetota > Thermoleophilia > Solirubrobacterales > Thermoleophilaceae > JAICJR01. The sequence continues at coordinate 721 of DASXNY010000006.1, read as the reverse complement.
GGCCCCGTCGGGGAGTGCCGGGGCCACGCGCAGCCACGAGGAGGGAACTCGTGTACGGGCATCCTCGCAACGCCCATTTGGTGGGGTGTAAAGGTCCGGTGAATCCAGCCGAAAACAGGGCCGGAGCCGGGTGCGGGCCTTCCGCTACCCTTTCCCAAGCCAGCGGGCGTAGTTCAGTTGGTTAGAACGCCGGCCTGTCACGCCGGAGGTCGCCGGTTCGAGTCCGGTCGCTCGCGCTTTCAGGAGTCCCCGCAAAGGTGGGGATTCTGTCTTTTGTGGGGGCGCTTCGCGGCTGGTTCTTTGCGCGGCGGAGTAGCGCGGCGGAGTAGCGCTCAGCCGTTCCTGAGTGCCGTTAGGTGCAGGCGCCGGCGAATTCACGACCCCGTCACCTCAGATGCAAGTTGACGAGGCGGAATCCCATCGCTTCTTGGCTCACGCGGAAACGTCGGGAGAGCTCAAGCACGCTCACTTCTTTGCTGGCGAGTGAGACGACCCAGGGTTCGGGCATCAAGAGCTCGGCCGCGAAGTTGTTCGCGTCACGTTCGAGCTGAGGCTCATAGCCGGGCGGGTCGCCGTCCAGCGAATTGATCGTGGTCAGATCGAGATGGAAACGTTCAACGTGTTGCAAGACGTAGTGGGCGAGCTCGTGTGCAACGGTGAAGCGTCGCCGCACCACAGCGTGATCCTTGTTCACCCCGATTACGGCTTTGCCACCCACATC
>DASXNY010000005.1:0-9184 GCA_036494715.1 Thermoleophilaceae bacterium | reverse complement strand
CGGCGCCGCACGCTCAGGCCAACGCCCCGCCCCCCTCGACCCCACACGTCGTAGGAGATCGTTCCGGCGATCGAGATCAACAGGCCGGACGAGGTTGACATGAATGCGGCAAACGCCCCGGCCGCGGTCATCGCCCCGAGTATGTGCCCGCCCACTCCGGGCCACGCGAGGATCGGCAGCCGCAGCACGACGGTGTCGGTCTGGCCCGTCATGTAGAGGGCCGGCGCGAGCGCGCGGCCGAGCGCGCCGTAGACCGGCGGGAACAGGTAGAACAGCGCCAGCAACGCGAGCACGCGAACGGTTGTGCCCCGCGCAGCCGGGCCGTCGGGGTTGGTGTAGAAGCGGATCAGGATGTGCGGAAGCCCCATGGTCCCCAGGAACGTGGCCAGCAGCAACGAGTAGATGAAGAGCGGCGCTCCCTCGCCTCGGGAACGCAGCGGGCGCGCCCACTCGCGCCCGGTTTGGAATGGGGTACCGAGGGCCACCGGCACGACCGCGCCCGGGGGTAGCGTGACGCGACCGGGCGACAGCGTGATGGTCTCCCCCGCGCGCGCGTGGAGCCTGTGCCGCGAGCCATCGGAGAACGTCGTCGCGGTCGGGAACCGGACGGTCTGGGGATGGTCCAGCACGACGACCAGGCCATCCGCGGGCGCCCGGGGCACGCCGTCGCCGACGATCGTCGCGGGATCCGGCAGCCCGCCGAGGTAGATGAGCAACGCGATCGCGGGGACCGCGATCGCCACCGTTTTGACCCAGAACTGGAACGCCTGGACGTAGGTCACGCCGCGCATCCCACCGAGCGCGACGTACAGCGTCACCACGATCGCCACGACGACGATCCCCGCGGCATACGGGGCGTTCGTCACCTCGCTGAAGGCGATCCCGGCCCCCTTCAGCTGAGGGATCAGGTAGAAGGTGTCGATTCCGAGTCCGGCCGCCACCGCGAGGTTTCGCAGCTGCCGGCTGGCCAGGCGGCCCTCGGCGAAATCGGGCAGCGTGTAGGAGCCGAAGCGCCGCAGCGGCGCCGCCACGAACAGCAGCAACGTGAGGTAGCCGGCGGTGAAGCCAACCGACAGCCAGATCGCGTCCATGCCCATCTTCATCGCGAGCCCGGCGATGCCGAGGAAGCTCGCCGCGGACAGGTACTCGCCGGACACGGCCGCGGCGTTCCACCACGGAGTGATCGCGCGCGAGGCCACGAACAGGTCCGAGGTGGTGCGCGCGAAGCGCACGGCCCAGGTCCCGAAGCCGAGCGTGCCGATCGTGACCACGCAGACCGCGATCAGCGCGATCATCGGCCCACCAGGTCCCTGAAGGCCTCGTCGAGCGCGTCGGCGCGGCGCTGGTAGAGCCAGCCGAGCCCGACGAACAGCGGGAACAGCGGCACGGCCACGAGGAACACCGGCAGCGGCACGCCGATCACCTCCACGCGGCGCAGGCCCGGCGCGAGGTAGAGCAGCAGCGGCAGCGAGCCGAGGATGCCGGCGAACGCCACGAGCGCGAGCAGCGACAGCGACAGCTGGGCGCGCACCAGCCGGCGCAGGTAGACCCCGCCGTGGGCGGTGGCCTCGGCCAGCTCGTCGCGCGGCGTGCGGCGCCCGGCCGGGTGCGGGCTCACCGCGGCTTCCTCACAGGCGCAGCCTCCGGCGCAGGTCGGCCACCTCGCGCCTCGCCACGGGCACCTCCTTGCCGCCCGGGAAGATCAGCGTGGCGGTGCCATTGAGCTGCGGGCGGATCTCCGTCGCCCGTCGGAGGTTGACCAGGTACTGGCGGTGGACGCGCACAAACCCGAGCGATTCCCAGCGGCGCTCGATCTCGCTGAGGCTGCCACGCATCAGGAAGCGCCCATCCTCGGTGACGACGCGGACGTAGTCGCCGTTGGCGCGCAGGTAGAGGATCGACGAGCGGCCGACGAGGCGCGTGGTGCCGGCCGCGAGGCTATCCACCGGCACGATCTCGTCCTCGTCCTCCGCCGTCGCGGCGGGCGACAGCGAGTGGCCGGCGGCGCCCGGCGGCGGGTCGAGCTCGTGCACCTCGATCGAGCTCACCGCGCCGACGCGCTCCACCGCCTCGTCGAGCCGCCGTCGACTCACCGGCTTCACGAGATAGTCGAGCGCGCGCAGCTCGAACGCCTGCACCGCCGCGTCCTGGTAGGCGCTCACGAAGACGATCGCCGGCGGGCTCGCGAAGCGGCGCAGGATCTGCGCCAGCTCGATGCCGTCGAGGTCGGGCATGCGCACATCGATGAACAGCGCGTGGTAGTCCTCGCTCGAGTCGTTGAGGCGGCGCAGGGCCTCGCTGCCGCTGGACGCGGCGTCCACCTTCCCCACCCCGTCGGACGCCCGCAGCATGCGCACGAGGTCGTTCAAAGCGGGCGCCTCGTCGTCGACAGCGAGGAACCGGAGGCGCTCGCTCACGCGGCGCGCACTCCGGCCCGGAACTTCGGAATCGTCATCACCACGGTCGTACCCTCACCCAGGGCCGACTCAAGCTCGAGTCCGTAGCCATCGCCGAACGCGCCCCGCAGCCGGCCGTGCACGTTGGACAGCCCGATGCCCTCGCTTGCCCCGTTCAGCGCGGCCCGCGCACGGGCGGGGTCCATGCCCACGCCGTCGTCGATCACGCGCACCTCGGCGTCGCGGCCGAGATCGGTGGCCACGATCTCCACGTGGCGCAGGCCCATGCTGGTCTCCACCCCGTGGCGCACGGCGTTCTCCACGAGCGGCTGCAGGGACAGGACGGGCAGCACCGCCTGCAAGACCTCCGGCGCCACCTCGAGCTTCACCTGCAGGCGCTCGCCGAAACGGGCGCGCTCGAGACGCAGGTACTTCTCGACGTAGCGCAGCTCCTCCGCCAGCGTCACGTACGGGCGCTCGCCCTGGAACGCGTAGCGGATGAACTCGGCGAACTCGGTTAGCAGCTCGCGCGCCTGCTCGGGGTCGGCGTGGATCTCGCTGGCCACCGCCGCCAGCGCGTTGTAGATGAAGTGCGGCGAGATCTGGGCCCGCAGCGCGCGCAGCTCGGCCTCGGCGAGGCGCTCCTCCTGCGCGGCCAGGGACGCGAGGGCCAGCTGTGCGGTGACGAGCGCGGCTGTCTCCTCCACGCCGCGCGTGTCCTCGGGCCGCAGCCGGTCCCCGTCGTGGTAGAGCGCCACCAGCGTGCCGATGCGGTCGCCCTGCACCACCAGCGGCGCCGTGATCGCCGCCCGCAGCGGGCAGGCGCGGTCCGTGCAGCGGAAGCGGGTCTGGACGTGCACGCGCTGGTCGCGCCCCAGGTCGATCGGCAAAGGGTCGCCGGGGCCGTGATGTTCGCCGCCGTCGCCGTCGAAGGCGAGCACGCTGCCGGCGGACATCAGCGCGATCGCGGGCGCCTGAGTCAGGGCGCGCAGGTGCGGCGCCGCGGTCTGTGCGCTCTGCGCGGTCAGGCCCTTTCGCAGATGCGGGAGCGTGGCCATGGCCTCGTGGAGCGCGGCCTGCATGGCCTGGCGCTCGGGGCTGATCACGCGCCGCGGTCCGCTGAGGAGACGCAGCGCCGCGTAGAGGGAAGCAGCTATCGCAAAGCCGATGAGGACACCGAGCGCAACTCCCATTTCCCCGTCACCTCCAGACCCTCACGATAGAGCGCTCCAGCCGGTCGGCGGTCGCCGCTCGTCGCGTTCCTCATGCCGCTCATCGAGCGGCGAACGCCGCGCGGCGAACGCCCCTTGTAGCGCTCCGCACGAGGAATAGCGTCGCATGGAATAGCGCTGCTATGTGGCAGTCGAGGAGGAAGGGAGAGAAAGCTCGATGGAATCAGCAACGATCCGGCAGGGCGATCCAACCGGCGGGGCAACCGCCAGAGAGGCCGAGGCGGCGCGCCCGCTCGGCTGGGCGCCGGCCGATCCAGCCCCACTCGGGCTCGCAGGGTTCGCGTTGACGACGTTCGTACTCAGCATGTTCAACGCGCACCTGGTCAGCGACGCAGGCGAGCCGGTGGTGCTCGGCCTCGCGCTCGCGTATGGCGGCCTCGCGCAGCTGTTGGCGGGCATGTGGGAGTTCCGCACCGGCAACACCTTCGGCGCGGTTGCGTTCAGCTCGTACGGCGCCTTCTGGATCTCGTTCTGGGTGCTCGTGACGTTCTTCGTCGCCAAGATCCCGGCGGCACATGCCGGCGACGCCGTTGGCCTCTACCTGTGGGCGTGGGGAATCTTCACCACGTACATGTTCGTCGCCTCGCTGAGGACCACCGGTGCGATTGCACTCGTGTTCTTCCTGCTGGCGGTGACATTCATCCTGCTCGGCATCGGCAACTCCGGTGGAAATGTGAGCGTCATCAAGTGGGGCGGCTACATCGGCCTTGCCACCGCCGCGGCGGCATGGTACGCCTCCTTCGCGGCAGTGTTGGCCCACACGTTCAAGCGGCAGGTCCTGCCGGTCTTCCCGCTGAGTTGACCGGCTAGACCGCTGGGCGCGGGCCGCCATCAGGGTGGCCCGCGCCTCGACCCCCCGAGCGACCGAGAAAGGAAGATGAAGTGACACAGGAAGCCACCGGCTCGGCCGAGTCCGCCGCCGCCGAGATCGAAGTACTCGCCAAGGAGGGGAAGTCGTTCCCGCCGTCCGACGAGTTCAAGGCCCAGGCCCTCGTCACCGACGACTCGCTCTACAAGGCTGCAGAGGAAGACTTCGAAGGGTTCTGGCTGGACCAGGCCAAGCAGCTTGTCGCGTGGTCCAAGGAGCCGACCGAGTCGCTCAAGTGGGACCCGCCGCACTGCACCTGGTTCGCCGACGGCGAGCTCAACGTCTCTTACAACTGTCTCGACCGGCACGTTGAGGCCGGCCGTGGCGACAAGGTCGCCTACCACTTCGTCCCCGAGCCGATCGAGGAGGAGCCGCGCGCGATCACCTTCGCGGAGCTGAAGGACGAGGTCTCCCGCTTCGCGAACGGTCTGCTCGAGCTGGGCGTGAAGAAGGGCGACCGCGTCGGGATCTACATGGGCATGGTCCCCGAGCTCCCGATCGCGATGCTTGCCTGCGCGCGCATCGGCGCGCCGCACGTCGTCGTGTTCGGCGGCTTCTCGGCCGACTCGCTGGCCGAGCGCATGGACTCAACCGGCGCCAGCGTGGTCATCACTCAGGACGAGGCCCGTCGCAAGGGCGGCCTGATTCCGCTCAAGCACATCGCCGACCAGGCGCTCGAGCGCGCGCCATCGGTACAGCAGATGGTGGTGCTGCGCCGAACCGGAGCGGAGGTGCCGATGAAGGAGGGACGGGACGTCTGGTGGCACGATCTGGTCGAGGGGCGCTCGACCGAGTGCGAGCCGGCGCGCGTGGGCGCCGAGGACGTCCTGTACCTCCTTCACACCTCCGGCACGACGGCAAAGCCGAAGGCGGCGCAGCACACCACGGGCGGCTATCTCACCTACGCGGCGTTCACCCACAAGTACGTCTTCGACATCCATGACGACGACATCTGGTGGTGTGCAGCCGACGTGGGCTGGGTCACCGGCCACACCTACATCGTCTATGGGCCGCTGACGAACGGGACGACGGGTGTGCTCTACGAGGGCGACCCGACGTTCCCCGACGTCGACCGCCACTGGGCGATCATCGAGCAGTACAAGGTCACGCAGTACTACACGGCGCCGACCCTGATCCGGTCGTTCATCAAGTCCGGCCCGGAGCCGGTGGAGCGCCACGACCTCAGCTCGCTGAAGCTGCTCGGCACGGTCGGCGAGCCGATCAACCCCGAGGCGTGGCTCTGGTACTGGAAGTACATCGGCGGCGAGCGCTGCCCGGTGATGGACACCTGGTGGCAGACCGAGACGGGCGGCATTCTGATCTCCGCGTTGCCGGGCGTGACCACGCTCAAGCCAGGCTCGGCCACGCTGCCGCTGCCGGGCGTCGAGCCGGCGATCCTGGACGAGCAGGGCCGCGAGGTCCCGCAGGGCCAGGGCGGCTTCCTCGTGCTCAAGAAGCCGTGGCCGGGGATCTTCCGGACGCTCTGGAACGACGACGAGCGGTACGTGTCGAATTACTTCTCGAAGTACACGCCGGACACGTACTTCGTGGGTGACGGCGCGCGGCAGGACGACGACGGCTACTTCTGGCTGCTCGGGCGCATCGACGACGTGATGAACGTGTCGGGGCACCGGCTGTCGACGATCGAGCTGGAGTCGGCCCTCGTGGCGCACGAGGCGGTGGCGGAGGCGGCGGTGGCCGCCGCGCCGGACGACCTCACGGGCCAGGCGCCGCTCGCGTTCGTGATCCTCAAGTCGGGCTACGAGCCGTCGCCGGAACTCGCGGCCGAGCTGCGCGGCTGGGTGGGCGAGCAGATCGGCAAGATCGCGCGGCCGAAGGCGGTGATCTTCGGCGCGGACCTGCCGAAGACGCGCTCCGGCAAGATCATGCGCCGGTTGCTCAAGGACATCGCGGAGGGCAAGGATCTCGGCGACACCACCACGCTGCGCGACCCGGACATCGTCGAGGAGCTGAAAACCCAGGCGGACGAGCTGCTGCACCGCGACAGCGGGCGCGGCGGCTAGGAGCTACGCCTCCGCCGCATAGTCCTCGCTGCCCATGATCTGCAGCGAGACGTAGGGCTCGTCGCCGACTACCCAACTGTCGTGGCCGGGCGGCACGTAGAAGAAGTCGCCCGGCGCCATGACGCGCTCCTTACCGTCGTCCATCTTCACCGCGGCGCGTCCGCTCATCACCAGGCCGACGTGCTCGACCTGGCACGAGCGCTCGCCGGTTGGCGCGCCCACGTGCTCGGACCAGCGCCAGCCCGGCTCATAGGTCGCGCGGCCGAGCGTCATCGGCCCAACCTTGAAGACCTCGAAGCGGCCCTTCTCGAAGGTGCGTGTCTCGGTCGGTGTGTCGAGGTTGAGGAGGGTCGAGGTCCACCGCGCTCATGACGAGGTCGGGTGCGTGCGCTCCCAATTCGCCTGGTCTTCTTCGGGCACGCGGCCGTCGCGGCCCACGTAGCCGTCCTTGCCGCCGACGCAGACGTAGACCGCGTCTTCGTCCCCCACGTTGCGTAGCTGCCGGATCGTGTGCGGATCCACCCGCACCAGCCCGCCGGGGCCGAGCGCGTGCCGCGAGCCGTCGCCGAACACGAACTCGAGCCGGCCGCGATGCACGAAGTACAGCTCCTCCTGCTCGTCGTGGAAGTGCCTGCCGGACTCGATGCCGGCCGGGACCACGATCGCGTTCACCCCGAACGCCGTCACGCCCAGGGGTGCCCGGATCTTGCGGAAGCCCGGGCCGTCGCCCAGATCGTCCAGGTTGGCGACGGCATAGCCCTCCCCGCTCACGACTTCGCTCACGGTCTCCTCCTAGCTGGCGTCGGGCAGTTTCGTGATGCTACCCGCCAGCCACGGGACGTGGTCGATCTGAGGGGCGATAGTGACCCTTGGGATCGACCACGTCAGTCTACGATGGTCACGTGACCGATCGAGATCTACGCGACCAACCGCCCGAGGCTGAGCCGCCGCCGAGGCGGCCCGGCAGGCGCCGCCTGCTGTTCGGCAACCTCGCCAAGATGGCCAAGCCGCCGCTGAGCACGCCACAGTGGCAGGACGCCATCCGCGAGGACGCGGCACACGGCGAGAAGAAGGACCCGCGGGACTAGCTAAGCCCGCGCCTCCGACTGCTTCCGCTCCCGTTCCGCCTCGCGCAGCTCCACCCGCCTGATCTTGCCGGTGAGCGTCTTCGGCAGGTCGTCCACGAACTCGATCTCGCGCGGGTAGGCGTACGCGGAGTGGCGCTCGCGCACGTGGCGCTTGATCTCGTCGGCGAGCTCGTCCGAGGGCGAGTTGCCCTCGGTGAGGACGATGAACGCCTTCACGATCGTCCCGCGCCGCTCGTCGGGGGATGCCACCGCCGCGGCCTCGAGCACCGCCGGGTGCTCGACGCACGCCGATTCGACCTCGAACGGCCCGATCCGGTAGCCCGCCGAGATGATCACGTCGTCCGCCCGGCCGGCGTACCAGAAGTAGCCGTCCTCATCCGTCTGAGCCGCGTCCTTCGTGTGGAACCACTCGCCGCCGAACACCTCCTCGGTGTCCTCGGGCCGGTTCCAGTAGCCGAGCGGGTAGTGCGGGTTCGAGCGCGCACGCAGGCAGATCTCGCCGCGCTCGCCAGGCGGGAGCGGGCGCTCGTCCTCGTCGAGGATCTGCACGTCCCAGCCCGGCACCGGCAGCCCCATCGAGCCCTCGCGCACCTCGACCGTGGGGTAGTTGCCGCACAGCGGGTAGCTCTCCGTGAGCCCGTAGTAGTCGAGCACGGTGATGCCGTACTGCCCGCGAAACCAGTTGATCACCTCGGGGTTGAGCGGCTCGCCCGCCGAGCAGACGATGCGCATCTTGTCGAGCGGGAAGCGCTTGCCCGCGTCCGACACGGCGCGCATCGCGCGCAGCGCCGTGGGCGTCGTGAACATGTTCTCCACCCCGTGCTTCGAGAGCTGGCGCAGCTGCTCCTCGGGGTCGAAGCCGCCCTTGCGCGCGTACACGAACTGCACGCAGCCGTAGCGCCAGGGGCCGAGCAGCGGGCAGATGCCGGCGGCCCACGCCCACTCGCCGGAGCCGTGGAAGAGCTCGCCGTCCTGCACGTCGTGGCAGAACTCGAACTCCTCGTGCGCGAGCAGGTAGCGGTGGGCGTGGAGGATGCCCTTGGCCATGCCGGTGGTGCCGGAGGAGTAGTAGAGCTGCGCGGGGTCGTCGGCGGCGGTGTCGACGATGTCGAAGGAGTCGGGGGCGTCGTTCAGCGCGGCCATCAGGTCGACGTCGCCGTCGGCGAGCGAGCCCTCGCCGGAGTCGAGTACGAAGATCACCTCGGCGAGGCCGTCGGGGATGCGGTGGCGGTTGGCGCTGTCGGTGACGAGCACCTTCGCCTGCGAGTCGCGCAGCCGGTGCTGGATGCCCTCGTCGCCGTAGAGCACGGACATCGAGAGGAGGATCGCGCCAACTTTGTAGGTGCCGAGGAAGACGGCCGCTGTCTCGGGGAGCGACGGCAGCAGCGTGGCCACGCGGTCACCGCGCTCGATCCCATGCGCGCCGAGCACGTTGGCGAAGCGGTTCGACAACCCCTGTAGCTCCCCGAACGTCACCTGGCGCTCGTTGCCGCGCCAGTCCTCCCAGATCATCGCCAGCTTGTCCGCGGGATGCTTGTCGCATACGTCGGCGGCGATGTTGTAACGCTCGGGAACC
>DASXNY010000004.1:0-10916 GCA_036494715.1 Thermoleophilaceae bacterium | reverse complement strand
CCCGAACAGCTCCGCTGGAAGCCCCGGCATACGCCTAATTGCGTATTGACTTACCCCCAGAGGGTTGACTTGAGTTACCCGTGCACCCCTCCACTAGCCCCCGAGGTACTCGCATGAAGCTCCGCCCCAGCCGAAAGCTCGTCGTCTCATGCTCTGCCGTGGTCGTGCTGCTTGTCGCAGCGGCGACCGTGCACGCGTTCGTCAACCTGCCTGCGAACGGCTCGAGGGTGGACAACGACCCCGCGGCTGGGATCGACCCGGCGAAGGATGCCGGCGCGCTGGGCGCGGCCGGCGGCTCGCTCCTGGCCGGGGCGCCGGCGGTGCCGTGGACGATCTTCGAGCACCAGACGAGCGGGGCGCAGCAGGTGTTCGTGCGCGCGTTCAAGAACCCCGCGTGGGTCACGCAGGGCGTCGGCACCGTGAACGGCGCCTCGAGCGCGAGCCCGACCTTCAGCGGCTCGCTCAACTTCGACCAGGGCAAGGAGGCGGAAGCCCCCTCTATCGACTTCGCGGGCGCCGGGCGCACCGTGCCCTGGACCACCTGGTACGAGGACAGCACCGCCCCGTTCGGGCACAAGGAGATCTTCGCGAGCCGCTTCGACCAGACCACCGGCAAGTGGGTGTTCGCCGGCCAGGGCCGTCCCGTCACCGGCGGTCCCCCCTCGCTCAACATCGACGTGACCAAGGACGCCGAGAACCCTCAGGTGTTCGGCGGCGCGGCGGTGGCGGGGAACAACCCCGGCCCGTGGGTCGTCTGGCAGGAGCAGGGCCCGACTAAGGATCAGATTTTCGTCGTCAAGCCGATCGGACCGGGCACGCTGGTCTGCCCGCCGGGCACGAAGCCCACCGGCGGCGTCCCCGTTGGCGGCTTCTGCTGGCAACAGGTGGGCGTCGAGCGCTCACCGCTCGGATCGCCCGTCGAGCCGTCGCTCAACGTCGACCCCTCGCGCGAGGGCATCGAGCCCGACATCACCTTTACCGGCCCGTCCGACACGGTGCCGTGGGTGGTCTGGTACGAGGTCGGCGGCGGCGGCGCCTTCGGCGTGAAGAACGAGCGCGTGTTCGCGGCCAAGGCCGTCAACACCGGCGCTCCCGCCGGGACCGTGGACGGAGGCTTCCACTGGGAGGCCGTCGGCAAGGGCACGAGCGCGCCGCAGGTGCTCGACACCTCGGTGAGCGGCGCCGGGCCGTGCCTGACCTCGAAGACCACGGAGAACCTCTGCACGCTCAACCACAAGTCCGCGGCCGACGCCGAGGACCCGAGCGTGGCCGCCGGCACCATGAGCGCCGGTCAGCCGACCGTGCCGTGGGTTGTCTGGTCCGAGCAGGTCAAGAAGACCTTCCGGATCTTCGCCGCGCGCCTCGCGGGCGGCACGCACTTCCAGATCATCAACGGGGGCAAGCCGCTCTCGACTGGCAAGCGCAGCGCGGTGCTCCCCGACATCGCGTTCGCCAAGCTCACGCCGTACGTCACCTGGCACCAGACGGTCGGCCACACAGTGCGGCTGTTCGTCGGCCACTTCGTGAATGCCGCCAACCCGCGCTTCGTGCTCGACAGCCCGGGCGGGCTCGCCCGCTCAAAGGCGGGCGTGAAGCTCGGCGCCGTGTCGCCGATCTCGTCCGACTGCACGGCCAACCCGTTCAACGCCGACGGCACCGCCTGCCAGGGCGGCGCGCCGGGGATCCCGTTCTTCCTCTTCAACGACGGAGCGAAGGGCAAGCGCAAGATCTTCGCCGCGCAGGACACCGGCACCGTGCACAAGAAGCACGGGCATAAGAAGAAGCACGGTCACTAGAGATTCAGACTGGCGAGACGCCGGCCGCCGTGGCCACCGCGGCGGTCCGCGTGCTCACGCCGAGCTTGGCGTTGATGCGCTCGACGTGCTTCTGCACAGTGCGCGGGCTGATGCCGAGCTTGAGCCCGAGCTGGTTGTTGGTCCAGCCGTAGGCCATCAGCGCGAGCACCTCGACCTCGCGTGCGGTCAGGCCGCGGGCCGTCAGCTCGGCGGCGTCGAGCTGCTCGGGCAGCGCCTCGAACACGAGCACGTGCCCGGCACCCGTTCGCGGCAGGAATCTGATGGCCGTGCGCTCGATTCGCGAGCGGCCGGCGAGGACGAGCGGCTCGGAGCCGGCGGCGGCCAGCCCTGCCCGCAGTCGTCGTGGCAGCATCGACCCCGGGTGCAGTTCGTCGCCCGGTACGGCACGGAGGGTTGAGGCCGACGTCCTCATGACGGTCTCCACCCGCCCGCCCGCGCCCACGAGCACCACGCCGAGCGCTCCGTGCTCGGCGGCGCCGGCGGCCACCAGGGCCTCGCGCAGCTCGGCCGCCGCGCGCGCCTCCGTCAGGTGCGGACGAAGTAGAGCGAGCAGGCGCCGGTCGGCGTCAGCAAAGTCGCGCTGGCGGCGACCGAGCGAGATCCGGCGCTGAAGCCGCCGCGGCGCGGGCAACCAGGTGGACAGCTCGTAGCGACACCGGAGCGGCTTGCCGCCGCCGGCCTCGAGCTCGTCGCAGGCCGCGGCGTCGCAGGCGATCACCCGACCGATGTGCTGCTCGACCCGCAGCCGGAACTCGTGCACGCTGTTGGCCGCGTGTATTCCCTCGACGAACTCGAGTGCTCGGCCAACCTGGGCGGGTCGCGGCTCGTTCATGACAGTTCTCGTGTGCGAGCCTAACTCCCCCTAAGCAGCGAGAAAACCCCGTCGCTGGCGGGGCTTTCTCTGGGTCGGTGCTGTGGGTCGGCTAGAAGATGACGGCACAGCCCGCGCTGAGCGCGCTGTCGGCACCGGGGGCGGACATCGCGGCGGTGGCGAGCGCCGCGGCGCTGGCACTGATCACGACGAGCCTGGAACGAGGAAACATGTTGAACATCTGAGATCACTCTCCCTGGGTTGGACTGGCTGGCGTGCCAGGGATTCTCAGATCGTTCCGAGCTCGCGAATAGGCACCCTAGGGTGAGACCGACACCACCCCGGCGGACGCCTTGCGCCCGCTCGGAACGGTCAGTTCAGCAGCTGCTCTTCTTGTCGGAACCCGAGCAGGTGTCCGAGCCCGAGCCGCCGCTGTCCTTGTCCTTGCCCCCGCCGCCGGACAGCTTGTCCTTGCCGGCGCCGCCCCCGAGCGTGTCGTTGCCGGCGCCGCCCGAGAGCTTGTCGTTGCCCGCGCCGCCGGACAGCTTGTCCTTGCCGCCACCGCCGGACAGGATGTCCTTGCCGGCGCCGCCCGACTCGGAGTCATTGCCGTTGCCGCCGGAGATCTTGTCGGTGCCCGCACCGCCCGAGATCCGGTCGTTGCCGCCGCCGCCGCAGATCACGTCGTTCCCGCGGCCGCCGGAGATCTTGTCGTTGCCGCCGAGCGCGACGATCACGTCCGACTTGCGCGTGCCCTTGAGGTTGTCCCGGCCGGTCGTGCCGACGATCGTGGCTGCCTTGCCCTCACAACGCGGCACGCTGCCTGCGCCGCCGTCACCGCCGCCTCCGCCGTTCGACCCGGCCGGATCGCCCTGCAGCCGGCCGACCACCGTGTTGCCCGCGGAGGATCCGGCGATAACGATGTCACCGCCGGGTGCGACCGCGACGGCGTTCCCAAAGTCGAGGTTCTGCGGGTCGAAGTCGAGCGTCTGCTCGCCGTCGCCGCTGAAAGTCGTGTCGAGCGCCCCGCCCGGCTGAAGCCTCGCCACGGCGGCGGCGCCCTGCCCGCCGCCCGCGAGCACGATCTTGCCGTCCGGCTGAAGGACCACGCCGTTGGCGCCCGCGAGCGTCGGCGGATTCCCGAAGGCGAAGGTCGTGAAGCCGTTGGTTCCGAAGCCCGAGTCGCGCGTGCCGTCGGTGTTCAGGCGCGCCACCCCGAAGCTCGTGGTGCTCCCCCGTCCGGCCAGCACGATCTTGCCGTCGGGCTGCACCGCGATGTCCGCCACCGACTCGTTGCCACCGGCGTCGACAACCTGCACGCTGGACTTGTTGAAGCTCGGGTCCTGGTCGCCGGCCGCCGTGAGGCGCGTGACCACCATGTCCTGGTTATTGGCATTTGTGGGAGCGGCCGGAGTGCCCAAGCCGCCGACCAGGATCTTGCCGTCGGGTTGGAGCGCAATGGCGGTGGCACTCGCGGTCACCGGGGTGTTGTCGACACCGCCGCCCTTGAATGTTCCGTCGAAATGTCCGGTCGCGTTGAGCCGGCCAACCGTGATCACGCCGTTCGCGGTGGTCGCGGCGAAGACGACCTTGCCGTCCGGCTGCTCCGCCACCGCGACCCCGTCGTCGGTCTGGGTACCGGTGTCCGCGTCGCGCGTGCCATTCGGGCCGAAGCTCGTGTCCGGCGTGCCGTCCGGGTTGGCGCGCGCGAGGGCGGGGTCGGTGCCGCTCGGGAACTTCGTGGTGCCCACCAGCACGATCTTGCCGTCGGGGGCAATCGTCATCCCGTTCGTCTTGGTCGGCTGGCCGAAGTCGAAGTCGGAGCTGCCGTTGGTCCCGAAGCTCGTGTCGATCGAGCCATCCGTGTTCAGCCGGCTAACCCGCAGCGAATTGCCGCTGCCGCCACCCGCGACGAGGATCTTCCCGTCGCTCTGGACGGCCACGCCGACGCCCGGGTTGTCGGTTCCCAGGCCGAGGATCACCTTGCCGTCGCCGTCGAAGCTCGGGTCCGGATCGCCTGAGGCCGCCAGCGCGATCGACACAGAGCACAGCGCCGCGACCGCGAACACGGCCAGAATTAGCCCCCGCCTAGCGAAATGACCCATCTGGGGCACCCTAATCGCGGTAGCCGCTCCGGGTCAAGTGGCGCGCAGGCACTCATCGCAAACTTGATCGATTCCAGAAAATCCGCAAGACTTGTCCGAGTGCCGCCGACCTCTGAACTCGAACGCACGTTGCGCGGCGCGTCGCTCCGCGTGACGCGACCGCGGCTCGCTGTGCTGGGCGCGGTCTACGAGCACCCGCATGCCGATACCCACTCGATCATCGGTTTCGTGCGCGAGGACCTCCGCGACGTCTCCCACCAGGCCGTCTACGACGTGCTGCAGGTCCTGAGCAGCGCCGGCCTGGTGCGGCGCATTCAGCCCCCGGGCTCCGTCGCGCGCTACGAGTCGCGGGTCGGGGACAACCATCACCACGTGGTGTGCCGGTCCTGCGGCTCGATCGCCGACGTCGATTGTGCCGTCGGCGACGCGCCCTGCCTGACCGCGTCCGAGAACCACGGCTTCGCGATCGACGAGGCCGAGGTCGTCTACTGGGGTCTGTGCCCCGGCTGCTCGACCCTTGACGACAAGACCCTCTGATCCCTTCGAAAGGATGTTCCGTGTCTGAGACTTCCGACGCCCCTGTCGCCCCAAACAGCGCGCCGAGCGAGGGCGGCTGCCCGCACGCTTCGAACGGCAACGGGCGCGCGCCGTACCCGACCGAGGGCGGGGGGAACCAGGGCTGGTGGCCGAACCGGCTCAACCTGAAGATCCTGGCCAAGAACCCCGCCGTGGCCAACCCGCTGGACGAGGGGTTCGACTACGCCGAGGCGTTCAAGTCCCTCGATCTGACGGCCGTGAAGGAGGACCTGGAGGAGGCGCTGACCACCTCCCAGGACTGGTGGCCGGCCGACTTCGGGCACTATGGCCCGCTGATCATCCGGATGGCATGGCACAGCGCCGGGACGTACCGCATCAGCGACGGCCGCGGGGGCGCCGGCGCCGGCCAGCAGCGCTTCGCGCCTCTCAACAGCTGGCCGGACAACGCAAACCTCGACAAGGCGCGCAGGCTGCTGTGGCCGGTCAAGCAGAAGTACGGCCAGAGCATCTCCTGGGCCGACCTGATGATCCTCGCGGGCAACGTCGCCCTCGAGTCGATGGGCTTCAAGCCGTTCGGCTTCGCCGGCGGCCGCGAGGACGTCTGGGAGCCCGACGAGGACGTCTACTGGGGTCCTGAGAGCGTCTGGCTGGAAGACGAGCGCTACAGCGGCGACCGCGAGCTCGAGGAGCCCTTGGCGGCCGTCCAGATGGGCCTGATCTACGTGAACCCGGAGGGTCCGAACGGCAACCCGGACCCGCTCGCCGCGGCGAGGGACATCCGCGAGACGTTCCGCCGCATGGCGATGAACGACGAGGAGACGGTCGCGCTGATCGCGGGCGGCCACACGTTCGGCAAGACCCACGGCGCGGGCCCGGCTGACAGCGTCGGGGCCGAGCCCGAGGCCGCCCCGCTCGAGGAGCAGGGCCTTGGCTGGATGAGCTCGTACGGCACGGGCAAGGGCGCGGACGCCATCACCGGCGGCCCCGAGGTCACCTGGACCACGACGCCGACCAGGTGGGGGAACGACTTCTTCGCGCACCTGTTCGGCTACGAATGGGAGCTCACCAAGAGCCCAGCCGGCGCCTACCAGTGGAAGGCGAAGGACGACGCCGGGGCCGGCACCGTGCCGGGTCCCAGCGCCGACTCCGAGCGCCGCACGCCGACGATGCTGACAACGGACCTCGCCCTGCGCTTCGATCCGGCCTACGAGAAGATCTCGCGTCGCTTCCAGGAGCACCCGGACGAGCTCGCGGACGCCTTCGCCCGCGCCTGGTTCAAGCTGACGCACCGCGACATGGGCCCGGTCGTGCGCTACCTCGGGCCCGAGGTGCCGTCCGAGGTCCAGATCTGGCAGGACCCGCTGCCGGCGGTCGACCACGAGCTCGTCGATGCGGACGACATCGCCGCACTCAAGGGTCAGATCGCCGCGTCGGGACTGAGCGTCGCGCAACTGGTGTCGACCGCGTGGGCGTCGGCGTCGACGTTCCGCGGCGGCGACAAGCGCGGCGGCGCCAACGGGGCGCGCATTCGCCTCGAGCCACAGAAGGACTGGGAGATCAACGAGCCAGACGAGCTGGCGACCGTGCTCGGCAGCCTCGAGGGCATCCAGGAGTCGTTCAACGCCTCCGCGGGAGGTGGCAGGAAGATCTCGCTCGCCGACCTGATCGTCCTCGCCGGCGGCGTGGGTGTCGAGCAGGCCGCGAAGGCGGCGGGGCACCACGTCGAGGTCCCCTTCGCCCCCGGTCGCGCCGACGCGTCCCAGGAGCAGACGGACGTCGAGTCGTTCGCGGTGATCGAGCCGCGGGCGGACGGGTTCCGCAACTACCTGCGACCGGGCAACCGGCTGCCGGCCGAGTACCTCCTCGTCGACAGGGCGAACCTGCTGACCCTGAGTGCCCCGGAGCTGACCGTCCTCGTGGGCGGCCTGCGCGTCCTGGGCGCGAACTTCAAGCAGTCGCCGCTCGGGGTCTTCACCTCGGCCCCCGGATCGCTGACCAACGACTTCTTCGTGAACCTGCTCGACATGGGCACCACGTGGAAGCCGGCGTCAGCCGATCCTGACACGTACGAGGGCCGCGACGCCGCCAGCGGTGAGCTCAAGTGGACCGGCAGCCGCGTCGACCTCGTGTTCGGCTCGAACTCCGAGCTGCGTGCGCTCGCGGAGGTCTACGCGAGCGACGACGCGCGCGAGAAGTTCGTGCGCGACTTCGTGGCGGCGTGGGTCAAGGTGATGAACCTGGACCGGTTCGAACTGGACTGAGTTCGACACCTTGCCGGGCGGTGGGCGGCTGGTAGATGCTCGCCGCCCCCGCCCGGAAGGTGAACGCCTCGACGAGTAGCGCCGCGAGCACGGCGGCGGCAAGGATCAGCACGAACAGGAGGGGCGCGAGCGTGCCGCCCGCCGCCGCGAGCGCGACGGCTTCGACACGCAGTTCGCGGGCGAGGTCGGCAAGCACTTCGACCCCCGCATCGCCGACGAGGACCTCGCCCTGCCCGCCTACGGGCTGCGCCGCACCAATGCTGGCGCTTAGGCCAGGGCGACTGCTGGCGCGCAAAGTGGAGGCGAAAATCTATGCCCGCCTCATGCCCGCTGGGCGGCTGGCAGGCTCGCCCACCAACAAGAAAGCCCCGCGTAGGCGGGGCTTTCTGTAGTAGCGGGGGCGGGATTCGAACCCGCGACCTTCGGGTTATGAGCCCGACGAGCTACCTGACTGCTCCACCCCGCGTCGCGACCATCGAATGTAGCAACGTGCGCGAGTGGGCGTCAACCCTTTGAGGCCTGCCTTGCGGCGCTCAAAACCTCGTCATTTGCCGGATTGTCGCCCGCATCGCCGGCCAGGTGGACATAGGCGATCTCGCCGCCCGGCTTGACGATCATCACGCCCCCGAGCTCTGCCGGGTGGCCGACGATTCGGCCCTGGACCACCTTGTCGCGCGCGCTGACCGCGGCGCCCTTCGCCACCACGCGCGGGCCGAGCAGCTCGGTGACGGTCGCGACCTTCGTGCCTGCCGCCTTGTAGCTGTCGCGGCCCTCGTCGACGTAGATCGGAAGGTCGAGCTCCTGGCTGTCGCGGAAGTGCTGGGCCTGCCGCGGGGTGCCCTGGCCGATCACCGCGAGGCGCACGCCGGCAGCTTCGAACTTCGAGCGGTCGCGGTGCAACTGCATCGCGTGCGAGCGACAGAACGTTCAGCCGTAGTGCCGCAGCCAGACCAGCACCGCGGGCCGGTCCTCCCAGAGCGAGCCGAGGCGGACGTCGTTGCCGTCGAGGTCCGTCACGACCATGTCGGCGAGCCCGCTTGCGTCCTCCGGCGGCCTGGTCTTCTGACTGCGCAGCGACGCGCCGAGGAGCTGGGCATCGGGGCAGCGTACAGATGCGGCGGCTAGCTTTCGCCACCTCATGGCATCGACCACCAGGGTCGCGGTAGTCGACCTCGGCACCAACACCACGCGGCTGCTCGTGGCCGACGTCGTGGACGGCCAGGTCGAGGAGGTCGAGCGCCGCAACACGGTCACGCGGCTCGGCGAAGACGTCGACGCCGGCGGCGAGCTGATCGAGCCCGCGATGGAGCGGGTGTTCGCGGCGCTCGCCGAATACCGGGAGGCGATCGACGAGCTGGGCGCCGAGCGCACGGTGGCGGTGGCCACCAGTGCGGTCCGCGACGCGGCGAACGGTGACTACTTCCGCAACCAGCTGCGCGAGCGCTTCGGTATCGACGCGCGCATCATCAGCGGCGACGAGGAGGCGCGGCTGACGTTCGCCGGGGCCACCGCGGAGCGCCCGGATGGCGCCGCTCCCCTGCTCGTGCTGGACATTGGCGGCGGCAGCACCGAGTTCGTCGTGGGCCGCTCCGGCGAGGACCCGAGCTTCAACGTGTCCACACAGGCGGGCTCTGTACGCCAAACGGAACGGCACATCAGCACCGATCCACCGGCACCCAGCGAAATAGAGGGACTGACCAACGACGTGCGGTCGGTCATCGAGCAGTCGGTGCCGCCGGCTGTCCGCAGCGGAGTAAAGGATGGTGTGGCCGTGGCGGGCACCCCGACGTCGCTCGCCGCGATCGACCAGCGGCTCGATCCCTACGACCCGGCCAAGGTGCACGGCTACCGGCTCGAGCTCGGCACCTGCGAGCGGATTCTCGGAATGCTGGCCTCGCTGCCAGAGCCGGAGCGGCGAAAGGTGGTCGGGCTACACCCCGACAGAGCCCCGACGATCATCGCCGGCGCGGTGATTTTGGTGCAGTCCATGCGGGCTTTCGGCCTCGGAACGATCGCGGTTGGAGAGCACGACATCCTCTATGGAGCGGCAATCTGGGGGGCCCGCTGATTGGACATTTTGGAGTACCTGTAGGCGCATGTTCTAGCTTGCCTTAAGTACCCCGGTGTGGTTATACTGGCGTCGCCGGGTCGGGTCAGCGTGCCTTGGCGCACTGACCGGAAGATTCGGCACATAGGTTCGGGCGAAGCCGCATCGTATCGGCGCCTCCCGCCGCTCGAACCGCTGAGGCCCTTTCATGGCACGTACCCCTGCCCGTCCTGATGGGGCCACTTGAACCGCCGGTGCTTGCACCGGCGGTTCTTTTGCGAGCTACGCACTCGTCAGCCTGCTGACCTAATTCGCGCTTGAGTCTCACGTAACGTGAGGGCCGACACTGCCTCCATGGACGAGAAGCTCTGGAAGATCGGCGAGCTGGCGAAGGCCACGGGACTCACGGTCCGAACGCTGCACCACTACGACGAGATCGGGCTCTTGGCCCCGTCTGAGCGGACGCAGGCCGGCTACCGCCTGTATGGCGATGACGACGTCCGCCGTCTGTACGAGATCCGCGCGCTGCGCGACCTGGGACTGCCGTTGCAGGAGATCCCGGCCGCGCTGAGCGCTGACCCGCGGGCCACGCTCGAGGGCCACCTCGAGCGGGTCGCGGACGACGTCGAGCGCGGCCGCCGCCTCCAGTCGCTTCTCCAAGGAATCCTCGAGCGCGTGGACAGCGCGTCGGGGCACGATTACATGGAGGCAATCCAAGCCATGACGATGCTCGACAAGTACTACACGCCGGAGCAGCTCGAGCAGCTCGAGCGCCACCGCAACGAGCTCGGCGACGAGGCCGAGCAGCTGTATCACCTCGAATGGGCGCAGCTGATCGCGACCGCCAAGGAGCACTACGAGAAGGGCACCGACCCTTCCGACCCGCAGATGCAGGACGTCGCCCGCCGTTGGCGCGAGCTGATCGAGCTCTTCACCCAGGGCGACCCCGAGCTACTCACCTCCCTGAAGACGATGTTCCAGGAGGAGGGCCCGGAGCGGGCCTCGCAGGGCCAGATCGACGCCGGACTGATGCAGTACGTTGGCCGCGCGCTCGAGCAGCAGCTCTACACGGGGGCGCTAGGCGAGGTTGGCCTTGCGCGGGTAGGCGACCGCTGGATCCGTGAGCACGTTGACGAGCGCGGGCTTGCCCGAGGCGAATGCTCGCTCGAGGGCAGGCACGAGCTCCTCCGGCTCGCGGACCAGCTCGCCGTGGCCGCCGAGGTCCTCGACGACCTTGTCGTAGCGCAGCTCGGGCTGCAGCTCCGCGGCCACCGAGTAGCCGTAGAGGAACTCCATCGGGTGCTTCTCGAGCGCCCAGATGCCGTTGTTGCCCATCAC
>DASXNY010000003.1:0-41897 GCA_036494715.1 Thermoleophilaceae bacterium | reverse complement strand
GGCGTTGTCTACATCGACCTCGAGCCCGCGCCTGGCGAGGGCTTCGACTTCATCAACAAGATCAAGGGCGGCTCGATCCCGTCCGAGTTCATCCCCGCTGTAGAGAAGGGCATCGAGGAGGCGCTCGAGACGGGCGTCAAGGCCGGCTTCCCGGTGGTCGACGTCCGCGTGACGCTCACCGACGGCAAGTACCACGACACCGACTCTTCCGAGATCGCCTTCAAGATCGCCGGCTCATTGGCCCTGAAGGAAGCGGCCAAGCGAGCCAAGCCTGTGCTGCTCGAGCCCGTGATGGCGGTGGAGGTGGTCACGCCGCAGGAGTTCCTCGGCGACGTGATCGGCGACCTCTCGCGCCGGCGCGGGCGAGTGGAGGGCCAGGAGCCGCGCGGCAACGCGCTCGCGGTGAAGGCCAGCGTCCCGCTCGCGGAGATGTTCGGCTACGCCACGGACCTGCGCTCGAATACGCAGGGCCGAGCGAACTACACGATGCAGTTCGACCGCTACGAGGAAGTGCCCAACAACCTCGCTGAGGGGATCGTCGAGCACCGCACCGGTGAGCCGGTGGGAGCCAGCGCATAAAGAGTATGTTTCCTGGGTTCGCCTTCTGGCGGCCCGCCTAGAGCTTTTTGAAAGGAGCGACAACCAGTGGCGAAGGAGAAGTTCGAGCGCGATAAGCCGCACGTCAACGTAGGGACCATCGGTCATATCGACCATGGCAAGACCACGCTGACGGCGGCCATCACCCAGGTGCTCGCCGAGAAGATGGGCGGCGAGGCGATGTCGTTCGACCAGATCGACAACGCGCCCGAAGAGAAGCAGCGCGGCATCACCATCGCCACGTCGCACGTCGAGTACCAGACGGAGAATCGCCATTACGCCCACGTCGACTGTCCCGGTCACGCGGACTACGTGAAGAACATGATCACGGGTGCCGCGCAGATGGACGGCGCGATCCTCGTGGTATCCGCGGCCGACGGCCCGATGCCGCAGACGCGCGAGCACATCCTGCTCGCCCGCCAGGTCGGCGTGCCGTACATCGTGGTCTTCCTCAACAAGGCCGACATGGTCGACGACCCCGAGCTTCTCGAGCTCGTCGAGGTCGAGGTGCGGGACCTGCTCTCCGAGTACGACTTCCCGGGCGACGACATCCCGTTCATCACGGGCTCGGCGCTCAAGGCGCTCGAGGGCGACGAGGAGGCCAAGGAGAAGATCCTCGAGCTCGCGGCCGCTCTGGACGACTACATCCCGGAGCCGGAGCGCGACCTCGACAAGCCGTTCCTGATGCCGGTCGAGGACGTCTTCTCGATCACCGGCCGTGGCACCGTCGCCACCGGCCGTATCGAGCAGGGCATCATCCACACGGGCGACACGGTCGAGATCGTGGGCATCCACGACCAGACCTCGAACACCGTCGTCACCGGCGTCGAGATGTTCCGCAAGATCCTCGACGAGGGTCGCGCGGGCGACAACGTGGGCTGCCTCCTGCGAGGCACCAAGCGCGAGGAGATCGAGCGCGGCCAGGTTCTCTGCAAGCCCGGCTCGATCACCCCGCACACCAAGTTCAAGGCGGAGGTCTACTGCCTGAAGAAGGAGGAGGGCGGCCGCCACACGCCGTTCTTCTCGGGCTACCGCCCGCAGTTCTACTTCCGCACCACCGACGTCACCGGCGTCGCCAACCTGCCCGAGGGCACGGAGATGGTCATGCCGGGTGACAACGTGCAGATGTCGATCGAGCTGATCCAGCCGATCGCTATGGACCAGGGCCTCCGTTTCGCCATCCGTGAGGGCGGGCGTACGGTCGGGTCCGGGGTGGTGACCGAGATCGTCGAGTAGCACGAGCTCGTCACCGCACGAGTCTTAACGGGGGCGGGCCCCTGACTCACACGGGCCCGCCCTCGGTGCGTCCTAAGGAACCAAGTTGGCAGCGATTACACAAAACAAAATCCGAATACGGCTCAAGGCCTACGACCACTCGGCGATCGAGACAGCCGCCAAGGAGATCGTCGAGACGGCCGAGCGCACGGGTGCCACGGTGTCGGGCCCGGTACCGCTGCCGACCGAGAAGAACGTGTATTGCGTGATCCGCAGTCCCTTCAAGGACAAGGACTCGCGCGAGCACTTCGAGATCCGGACGCACAAGCGGCTGATCGACATCCACCAGCCCACGCCGAAGACCGTCGACTCGCTTCAGCGGCTCGACCATCTTCCCGCCGGAGTCGACATCCAGATCCAGCTGGTCTGATCCCGATGGCTGCGCTACTCGGGAAAAAGATCGGCATGACCCAGCTTTTCGGGGAGGACGGCCGCATCGAGCGCGTCACCGTGATCGAGGCGGGCCCCTGCCCCGTGACCGCCATCCGCACGCACGAGCGCGACGGCTACGAGGCGGTGCAGCTCGCGTTCGGGCCGGTCAAGGAGAAGCGCATCACCAAGGCCGAGCTCGGCCACCTCAAGAAGGCGGACGCCCCGGCGCTCCGCCACGTCTGCGAGTTCCGCGACGAGGCCGGCGAGCTGACGGTTGGCGAGATCGTCACCGTCGAGTCCTTCGAGAAGGGCCAGACGGTCAAGGTCTCGGCCACCTCCAAGGGCAAGGGCTTCCAGGGCACGGTCAAGCGGCACAACTTCAGCCGCGGGCCCGTCACGCACGGCTCGCACAACGTCCGCGCGCCGGGCTCGATCGGCGCCTCGGCCACGCCCTCGCGCGTGTTCAAGGGCATCCGCGGCCCGGGCCAGATGGGCAACAAGCGTGTGACCCAGCGCGGGCTGGAGGTCGTCGACGTGCTGGCCGACCGCAACCTGCTGCTCGTCCGCGGTTCCGTACCGGGGCCGAAGGGCGGCACCGTCGAGATCAGGAGCGACAGCTGATGGCCGCGCCCAAGGCAGCGATCCTCGGTCAGAAGACCGGCAAGGCGGACCTCGACGCCGCCGTGTTCGGCGAGAAGTTCCACATGTCGCTCGTCCACGAGGCCGTGCGCGCGGAGCTCAACGCCCGCCGCCGTGGCACCTCGTCCACGAAGACTCGCGGCGAGGTGGCGATGACGGGCGCAAAGGCCTTCCGCCAGAAGGGCACCGGGCGCGCTCGCGCCGGCGCTCTGTCGACGCCGCAGCGAATCGGCGGTGGCATCGCCTTCGGTCCGAGGCCGCGCGGTTTCACCGTCAAGGTCAACCGCAAGGCACGGCGCCGTGCGCTGCGCTCGGCGCTGTCGCTCCATGCCGAGCGCGGGTCGCTCGCCGTGGTCGACCCCTCGAAGTTCGACGCACCCTCCACCAAGAGCGCCGCCGAGGCGCTCGACTCTTTCGGCGAGGGCCGCGCGCTGGTGGTGCTGGCGCGCGAGGGCGAGGAGAACTGCGCCCTGTCCTTCCGCAACATCCGCACCGCCAGCGTGCTGCCGGTCGACGAGGTCGGGATCGCCGACATCATCGGCGCCGCGCGTTTGGTGGTCTCGCAGGCCGCGCTCGATCGCCTCACCGCGCTCGCGTCGGCCGAGTCGAAGTCGAACGGGGACGAGTCGTGAATCCGCGCTCGGTGATCATCCGCCCGATCGTGTCGGAGAAGAGCTACGCGCTCCTCACGGCCAACAAGTACACGTTCCGCGTCCACCCCGACGCCCACAAGACCCAGATCCGCCAGGCGGTGGAGGAGGTCTTCGGCGTGCGTGTCGAGGACGTCCGCACGATGAGCGTCAAGTCGAAGCCCAAGCGGCGCGGCTACACGTCCGGGCGCACGCGCGAGTGGAAGAAGGCGATCGTCCAACTGCACCCGGACGACTCGATCGAACTCTTCGAGGGCCAGGAGCTCGGCTGATGGCGATCAAGAAACACAAGCCCACGAGTCCCGGCCGGCGCTTCTCCACCTGGTCGGACCGCGCGGAGGTCACGCGCACCGAGCCGGAGAAGTCGCTTGTCCGCGGCATCACGAAGAGCGGCGGGCGCAACTCGTACGGCCGCATCACCTCGCGCCACCGCGGCGGCGGGGCCAAGCGCAAGTACCGCATCATCGACTTCAAGCGGACCAAGGACGGCGTGCCGGCCAAGGTCGCCTCGATCGAGTACGACCCCAACCGCACCGCCTACATCGCGCTTGTCCACTACGCCGATGGCGAGAAGCGGTACATCCTCGCGCCGTCGCGGCTGCGGGTGGGCGCCACAGTCGTCTCCGGGCCTGACGCGGACATCGTGGTGGGCAACGCGCTCCCGCTGCGCAACATCCCCACGGGCACGGTCGTGCACAACGTCGAGCTCGAACCCGGGCGCGGCGGCCAGATGGGCCGCTCTGCCGGCACCTCGATCCAGCTGATGGCCAAGGAGGGCGACCGCGCCACGCTGCGCCTCCCCTCGGGCGAGATGCGGATGGTCAACGTGGACTGCCGCGCCACCGTCGGCACGATCAGCAACGTGGAGCACCAGAACATCGACATCGGGAAGGCCGGGCGCAACCGCCACAAGGGCAAGCGTCCCCAGACCCGCGGCACGGCGATGAACCCCGTCGACCACCCGCATGGCGGCGGCGAGGGCTCGACCACGCCGGGCCGCCACCCGGTCACGCCCTGGGGCGTGCCGACGCTCGGCTATCCGACGCGCAAGAAGAACAAGCAGTCCGACCGCATGATCGTGCGTCGGCGCAGGAAGAAGAGGTAACCGGACTTGTCTCGTTCATCAAAGAAGGGACCGTGGGTTGAGGAGCGTCTGCTCGGCCGCATCGAGGCGATGAACTCCTCGGGCCAGAAGCAGATGATCAAGACCTGGTCGCGGACGTCCACGATCTTCCCGGAGATGGTGGGTCACACCATTGCCGTCCACGACGGCCGCAAGCACGTGCCCGTGTTCGTGTCCGAGTCGATGGTCGGCCACAAGCTCGGCGAGTTCGCGCCAACGCGGCTGTTCCGCGGGCACGCCGGCGGCGACAGGGCGAAGATGCGATGACGGAAGAAGAGAAGCAGAGCGCAGAAGAGCAGACTGCAGAGGAGACGCCCGAGGCGACGGAGGAGGCCCCGAAGACTCGCCGGAGTCGCCGTAAGAAGGCGGAGGCAGAGCCCGCTGAGACCGAGGCGCAGGCTGCTGACGCCGTTGAGGAGAGTGCGGACGGCGGAGCGCAGAGTGCCGAGGGCGAGGACGCTGCCGAGGTCGAGGCGCCCGAGGCCGAGGAGGCTGAGGCTGAGGAGAAGCCGAGGCGGGGCCGGCGGCGCTCGGCTGAGACTGCTGCCGCCGCCCAGGAGCCGGTGCACAAGAAGTCGCCGGCGCCGCGCGCTGCCGACGGCACGGTCGTCGTGCGCGCGCACGCCAAGTACGTCCGCCACGCGCCGCGCAAGGCACGCCTCGTGGTCGACCACATCCGCGGCAAGTCGGTCGACGACGCGCGTGCCATCCTTAAGCACACGCCTCGAGCGGCGGCCGTGGATGTGCTCAAGCTTCTCGAGTCGGCCGTGGCCAACGCGGAGAACAACCACGAGCTCGTCGCAGACGACCTCGTCATCCGCAAGGCCTACGTCGACGAGGGTCCGACGCTCAAGCGCTACCGGCCACGCGCCCTCGGCCGCGCCACGCGGATCCGCAAGCGCACGAGCCACATGACCATCCAGCTTTCACCGAAGGAGTAGGCGACACCACATGGGTCAAAAAGTTCATCCGGAAGGCCTGCGGGTCGGCTACATCCATGACTGGAAGTCGCAGTGGTTCAACGACCGCGAGTTCTCGAACTACCTGCTCGAGGACGTGCACATCCGCGACCACATCGAGGGCAAGCTCGCGCACGCAGGCCTGTCGGACATCACGATCAAGAAGAACAAGAGCGAGGTGGAGGTCAACATCCACACCGCTCGCCCGGGCATCGTGATCGGCAAGTCCGGCAGCGAGGTCGACGCGCTGCGCCGCGAGCTTCACCGCATGACGGGCAAGTCGGTGAAGGTCAACATCCTCGAGATCAAGCGCCCCGAGCTCGACGCGAAGCTCGTCGCGCAGTCGGTGGCCGAGCAGCTGCAGAACCGCGTGGCCTTCCGCCGCGCGATGAAGCGTGCGCTCACCTCGGCGATGCGCTCCGGCGCCAAGGGCGTCCGCATCCAGGTGTCCGGCCGCCTCGGCGGCGCGGAGATGGCGCGCACCGAGGGCTACTCCGACGGACGCGTGCCGCTCCACACGCTGCGCGCCGACATCGACTACGGCTTCTACGAGGCCCGCACCACCTTCGGTCGCATCGGCGTAAAGGTGTGGATCAACAAGGGCGAGATCATGCCCTCGGGCTTCGCGCAGGACCTGACCCAGATCGAGGCTCCGCAGCAGGCGGCGCCCGGCGGTGGTGGCGGCGGACCCGGTGGCCGTGACGGTGGCCGGGGAGGTCGCGACGGCGGCCGTGGCGGTCGCGGTGGACGTGGACCTGGCGGTCCGGGCCGCGGCGGTCCTGGCGGTCGCGGCGGCGGACCCGGTGGTCCCGGCCGTGGCGGTCGCGGCGGCGCTGGCGGCGGTGGCGGTGGCGGGCGTGGCCCGCGCGGCGGCGGTGGCGGCGGAGGGGGTCGCTAGCCCATGCTTCAGCCCAAGCGGGTCAAGCACCGCAAGCAGCACCGTGGCCGTATGCCCGGCAACGCCAAGGGCGGCACGCGCGTGGAGTTCGGCGAGTATGGCCTGAAGACGCTCGAGCGCGGCTGGATCACCAACCGCCAGATCGAGGCCGCCCGAATCGCGATGACGCGCAAGATCAAGCGCGGCGGCAAGGTCTGGATCAACATCTTCCCGGACAAGCCCGTGACCGCGAAGCCTGCCGAGACCCGCATGGGCTCCGGCAAGGGCTCGCCAGAGGGCTGGGTGGCAGTGGTCAAGCCCGGCCGGGTGATGTTCGAGCTGGCCGGCGTGCCCGAGCCGCTCGCTCGCGAGGCCATGCGCCTCGCCGGCCACAAGCTGCCGGTCAAGACCAAGTTCGTCGTGCGCGAGGGAGCCGAGGAGTGAAGCGGACCGACACGAACGGAATGCAGGATCCGGAGCTCGTGGAGTTCATCGGGGACAAGCGCCAGGAGCTGTTCAACCTGCGCTTCCAGCACGCCACGGGCCAGCTTGAGAACACCGCCAGGATGCGCCACGCGAAGCGCGAGCTGGCACGCGGGCTCACCGTGGCCGGCACCCGTGGCATCGACGTCGATAGAGAGCTGAAGAGACAGAAGACATGATCGAAGAACCTGAGCAGCCGGCGGCTGACGCCGCCGAGTCCACAGACGACAGTCCACAGTCCGCAGAGCCTGAGACTCCAGCGGAACAGGCCCCTGTCGAGGAGCCCGCCGCCGAGGAGGCCCCTGCAGAGGAGGCTGCGGCTGAGGAGGCGCCGGCCGAGGAGGCCGCGCCCGCCGAGGAGCCCGCGCCCGCCGAGGATGCCCCTGCCGCAGACGAGGCTCCCGCAGCGGCGGCAGAGCCCGAGGAGGTCGTGCATCCGAAGGAGCGGCGCAAGCGTGCCCGCTCGGAGCACGGCGGCGAGACGCGCCCGCAGCGCGGCCCGGACGACCGCGCGACCGAGCGCGCCGCCAAGCGCAGCCGCCTGTCCGCGTCCCGCCGCGCCTACCGCCAGAAGCAGCGCGAGAAGCGCGCCGGAAGCCCGCGCCCCGAGGTTCCGCAGCAGGAGGCCAAGGAGCACGGATCCGGACGCGCCCGCGTGCGCCAGGGCGTCGTCGTTTCCGCCAAGCCGGACAAGACCATCACCGTGCGCATCGACATCGCGCGCCGGCACCGCACCTATAAGAAGATCGTCCGCTCCTCGTCGACGCTGCACGCGCACGACGAGCGCAACGAGGCGCACGAGGGCGACACCGTGCGCGTGATCGAGACGCGCCCGCTCAGCCGCACGAAGCGCTGGCGGCTCGTCGAGATCCTGGAGCGTGCCCGATGATCCAAGCCGAGACCCGTCTCAAGGTGGCGGACAACACCGGCGCGCGCGAGATCCTCTGCATCCGCGTGAGCGGTGGCTCGCGGCGCCGCTACGCTGGTGTGGGCGACATCATCGTCGGCACCGTCAAGCAGGCCATCCCGCACGGGTCGGTCAAGAAGGGCGAGGTGGTGCAGGCGGTGGTCGTGCGGACGAAGAAGGAATTCGGCCGCGAGGACGGCACGTACATCGCGTTCGACGAGAACGCGGCCGTCCTGATCGATCCCCAGAACAACCCGCGCGGCACGCGCATCTTCGGCCCTGTGGCGAGAGAGCTGCGCGAAAGAAACTTCATGAAGATCGTGAGCCTCGCACCAGAGGTTCTCTAAGAACCAAGAACCAAGAACTCCCGATGGCACTCAAAATCCGCAAAGACGACACGGTCAAAGTGATAGCCGGCAAGTCCAAGGGCCGGACGGGTCGTGTGCTGCGCGTCGACGTGAAGAACCAGCGCGTCTACGTCGAGGGAGCCAACATCATCAAGCGCCACCAGCGCCCCACCACGCTGCGCGACACACAGCGCGGCAGCACGGTCGGCGGCGGGGTGATCGAGAAGGAAGGGCCGATCCACATCAGCAACGTGATGCTGCTCGACCCGAAGTCCGGCGACCCCACGCGCGTGCGGGTGAGCCGCGAGGGCGGCCGGCGCAAGCGCATCGCGGCGCGCTCCGGGGAGGCGATCGACTGATGCCGGTAGCCGAGCCCAAGATCAACCCGCGCCTCAAGCAGCGCTACTTCGGGGAGATCCAGCCGCAGCTCGTCGAGCGCTTCAGGTACTCGAGCGTGATGGAGGCCCCGCGCCTCCAGAAGATCACGCTCAACATGGGCGTGGGCGAGGCCAAGATCGACACCAAGCTCCTCGACAACGCGCAGGAGCAGCTCGCCACGATCGCCGGGCAGAAGCCCAACGTGCGCGTGGCGCGCAAGTCGATCGCTGCCTTCAAGATCCGCGATGGCATGCCCATCGGCGTGGCGGTGACGCTGCGCGGCGCGCGCATGTGGGAGTTCCTCGACCGCTTCACCTCGATCGCGATCCCGCGCATCCGCGACTTCCGCGGCCTCAACCCGCGCTCGTTCGACGGGCGCGGCAACTACTCCGTGGGCGTGCGCGAGCAGATCATCTTTCCCGAGATCGACTACGACTCGATCGACCAGGTCCGCGGCCTCGACGTGACGATCACGACGACGGCCCAGACCGACGCCGAGGCCTTCGCCCTGCTCGAGGCGCTGGGCATGCCCTTCGCGCACGAGGGCCGGCCCGGCGAGGACACCGCGGCCGACGAGGCCGCCGACGAGGAGCGCCGTAAGGACGCGGCTCGACAGCGCGCCGAGGCCGAGCAGGCCGCGCTCGAGCAGCTCAAGGAAGAGAACCCAGATGCTTACGCCAGGCCCGAGCCCGCGGTGGGCGAAGAGGGCGAGGCTGCCGCCGAGGGCGGCGAGTCAGGCGACGAGACCGCGAAGGAGAGCTAGTGGCAAAGACATCCCAGGTGGTCCGCCAGCAGCGCGGATCCAAGTACAAGACACGCAACTACAACCGCTGCAAGCGCTGCGGCCGCCCGCGTGCCTACTTCCGCAAGTTCGGCCTCTGCCGGATCTGCCTGCGCGAGGTGGCGCACGAGGGCTACGTCCCCGGACTCACGAAGTCGAGCTGGTAGCGCCATGTCGATGACGGACCCGCTCGCCGATCTCCTCACCCGTATCCGCAACGGGCTCGAGGCCGACTTCGAGTACGTGGACATTCCTCACTCCAACTTCAAGACCGAGGTGGCGCGCATCCTCAAGGAGCAGGGCTACATCGAGGATTTCTCGACCGAGCCCGCCCGCGTCGGCCAGAGCCTGCGCGTTCGGCTCAAGTACACGGAGGCCCGCGCCCCGGTGATCACCGGCATCAAGCGCGTGTCGCGCCCCGGCCGCCGCGAGTACGTGGCCGCCGGCCAGGTACCCAAGGTCTTCGGCGGAATGGGCACTGCCATCATGTCCACCTCCAAGGGCGTGATGACCGGCCACGACGCTCGCAGGCAGGGCGTCGGCGGCGAAGTCGTGGCCTACGTTTGGTGACCGAAGCATGAGCCGTATCGGAAAGCTCCCCATCCCCGTGCCCACAGGCGTCGATGTCTTCATCGAGCCCGAGGTCGTGCGTGTGAAGGGACCCAAGGGAGAGCTCGAGCAGCGCGTCTCGCGCGAGATGACGGTCGAGCAGGAGGACGGCACGATCGTCGTCAAGCGCCCGACCGACCGCGGCGAGCACCGCGCGCTCCACGGCCTCACCCGCAGCCTCATCTTCAACATGGTCCACGGTGTGACGGAGGGCTACGAGAAGCGCCTCCAGATCCAGGGCGTCGGCTACCGCGCAGCGCTGCACGGCCGCGACATCGAGCTCGCGGTGGGCTACTCGCATCCGGTGCAGATCAAGGCGCCGGACGGGATCGACTTCGAGGTGCCGCTGCCCACGCAGATCGTGGTGCGCGGGATCGACAAGCAGGCGGTCGGCGAGGTCGCGGCGCGCATCCGCAAGGTGCGCCCGCCCGAGCCCTACAAGGGCAAGGGCATCCGCTACGACGGCGAGTACGTGGCGAGGAAGGTGGGCAAGCGCGCATGAGCGTCACTACCAAGCCGGCCCAGCGCCTGCGCCGCCGCCGGCGCGTGCGGGCCAAGGTGCGCGGCAGCGCGGAGCGCCCGCGGCTGTCCGTGTTCCGCTCGCTGCGCGGCATTCAGGCACAGCTCATCGACGACGATAGGGGCCACACGCTGGCCGCGGTCACCTGGACCGAGAAGGACCTCACCCCGCTTGCGCGCGGCGAGCAGGCCAAAAAGGCCGGCGAGATGCTGGCCAAGCGCGCGAAGGACCTCGGCGTCGACACCTGCGTCTTCGACCGCGGCGGCTATCAGTACCACGGGCGCGTGAAGGCGCTCGCCGACGGTGCCCGTGAGGGCGGGCTCAAGTTCTAACCCTCGATAACCTCGACAGGACCTAATGGCAAGAGACAGGACAGCAGTCAACCCGGCCGGAGACCTCCAGGAGCGCGTGGTCGAGATCAATCGCGTCGCCAAGGTGGTTAAGGGCGGCCGCCGCTTCTCCTTCACCGCGCTGGTGGTGGTGGGCGACGAGCGCTCGGTGGTCGGCGTCGGCTACGGCAAGGCCAACGAGGTGCCGCTCGCGATCCAGAAGGGCGTCGAGCGCGCCAAGAAGAACCTCTTCAAGGTGCCGATGTACAAGACCACGATCCCGCACGAGGTCACCGGCATCTTCGGCGCCGGCAAGGTCTTCCTGAAGCCGGCCTCCGAAGGTACGGGTGTGATCGCCGGCGGCGGCGTGCGCGCGGTGCTCGAGCTCGCGGGCATCCACGACGTGCTGTCCAAGTCGCTCGGCAGCCAGAACCCGATCAACCTGGTCAAGGCGACGATCACTGGACTCCAGATGCTTCGCTCGCCCGAAGAGGTCGCGGAGTTGCGCGGCCTTACCGTCCGTCAGGTGCTGGGTCTCCCTGAGGGGAACGGCAACGGTAAGGCCGAGAGTGCAGAGGCGCAGAGTGCGGAAGGTGAGGCTCCCGCGCCGGAGGTTTCCGGGTGATGGCGAATCTGCGGATCACCCAGGTGAAGTCGACGAACGGGACCAATCCGCGCCAGAAGGGCACGCTGCAGTCGCTCGGGCTCGGGCGCATCGGCAAGAGCGTCGAGCGCCCGGACGATCCGACGGTGCTCGGCGCCGTGAGCTCGGTCAGGCACCTGGTGAAGGTCGAGGAGGTCTGAGATGGCCCACGAGATCGGACTGCACTCGCTGAAGCCCAAGCCCGGCAGCCGCCGCCCGCGCAAGCGCATCGGCCGCGGCGAGGGTTCCGGCACCGGCAAGACTTCCGGCCGCGGCGAGAACGGTGCGGGCTCCCGCTCGGGGTCCAAGACGCGGCCGAACGCCGAGGGCGGCCAGATGCCGATTCACATGCGGATGCGCAAGCTGCGCGGCCCGCACATGAAGAAGTCGATGCCGTTCGAGAACTTCCGCACGCAAACGCAGCCGGTCAACCTCGCCGACCTCGAGGCGCGCTTCGACGACGGCGCCGAGGTCACGCCGGACACGCTCACCCAGCACGGCCTCGCCACCCGCAAGGGCGTGCCGGTGAAGATCCTCGGTCAGGGCGAGCTCAAGAAGAAGCTTACGGTCAGCGCACACGCCTACTCCAAGTCCGCCCGCGAGCAGATCGAGGCGGCGGGCGGCGTTTGCAACATCCTCGACGGCTAAGCTCGATCCCGTGCTCGGAACCTTCGTAAACGCGTTCCGGATCGCAGACCTGCGAAAGAAGATCGCCTTCACGGCGGCGATGATGGCGATCTACCGCTTCGGCGCGTACATACCAGCGCCCGGGATCAACCTCGACGCCGTCAAGGGCATTCAGTCCCAGTTCGGGGGCTCGAATGTGCTCGGCTTCCTCAACCTCTTCTCCGGCGGAAGCCTGTCCCGCTTCGCGATCTTCGCGCTCGGGATCATGCCCTACATCACCGCCTCGATCATCTTGCAGCTCCTGCAGGTGGTCGTCCCGTCGCTCGAGAAGCTGCGGCAGGAGGGCGAGGTCGGGCAGCAGAAGATCACGCAGTACACGCGCTATCTGACCGTTGGCCTCGCGTTCGCCCAGTCGATCGGCTACGTCTTCCTCTTCAGGACCTTCGCCAGCGACGCGAACACCAAGGTCATCAACAACTTCAATCTCGGCTCGGTCCTGCTGATCGTCGTCACGCTCACCGCCGGCACCGTGTTCGTCATGTGGCTCGGCGAGCTGATCACCCAGCGCGGCATCGGCAACGGCATCTCGCTGATGATCTTCGCGAGCATCGTCGCGCGCATCCCGCACGGCGTGAGCGCGTGGTGGAACAACCCCGACCAGGTCTTCAAGGTGATGATGCCGCTGATCGCGCTTGGCGTGATCGCCGCGATCGTCTTCATCCAGGAGGGCCAGCGCCGGATACCGGTGCAGTACGCGAAGCGCGTCGTGGGCCGGCGGATGTCGGGTGGCGGCTCCACCTACCTGCCGCTGCGCGTGAACATGGCCGGCGTGATCCCGGTGATCTTCGCGGCATCGCTGATGGCGTTCCCGCCCACCATCGGCGAGCTGATCCACTCGAAGGCCGCGCGCGACTTCTCGGTCTTCTTCAACCCCAACGGGACCGCCTACATCATCGGCGAGTCGGTCCTGATCGTGCTCTTCACCTACTTCTACACGGCAGTCACCTTCAACCCGGTCGAGCAGGCCGACAACCTCAAGAAGTACGGCGGCTTCATCCCGGGGGTGAGGCCAGGTAGGCCCACCGCCGAATACCTCGACCGCATCCTCGCCCGCCTCACGTTCCCGGGCGCGCTCTACCTCGCCGCGGTCGCGGCCCTGCCGACGGTCCTCATCAACCAGACCAGCGCCAACTTCTTCTTCGGCGGCACGTCGATCCTGATCGTGGTCGGCGTGGCGCTCGACACGATGAAACAGCTGGAGGCGCAGCTGATGATGAGGAACTACGAAGGCTTCCTGAAGTAGCTGCGGCGGCCGCCTAGCCGCCTCCCCAGGCGTCCGCTCGGGCCCTCAGTGTGCGGCTCGTCTCCTCCGGCCAGCGCTCGTCGAGCTCGAACGTGAAGGCGACCTTCTGCTCGTGGTAGAGGAGGACGAGTTCGGCCGGATGGTGCTCGACCTCGTCGGGTTGGGGCATGTCGTTCTCTTCGAGGAGGCGGCGCAGGTGCGCCTCGGCCTCGGCACGGGTGGGTGGATTTCGCATGCCTCCAGACTGCCCGACCGCCCCGCGACAGCTCCACACCGGAGTGCGACGGGCTCGCAACGCGTTTGCACCGGTGCCGTTACACGAGTTCGCTGCGGGTAGGTTTTGCTCATGGACCTCAGAGCTAATCGCGAGGCGACCGTTCGCGAGCACATGGAGTCGGAGAACCGGCACGAGTTCGACGTCACGCTCGGAACGTTCGACCATCCGCGTTACGAGATCATCCCGACGGGCAACGTCTACGACGGGCCCGAGGAGGTGATGGGTTACTTCACGGAGACGCGCACCGCGTTTCCAGATCAGCGCAACGAGCTGATAGCCCTCCATCACGCGGACGACGCGGTCATCGTCGAGTTCTGGCTGCGGGGCACGCACGAGGGCCCCTTCCGCGGGTTCGAACCGACCGGCCGCGCCTTCGAGTGCCGCTGCGTGGCGTTTTTCCTCTTCGAGGGAGAGCGCCTCGTCTGCGAGCGCGCCTACTTCGACGCAGCAACGATCGCCCAGCAACTGCTCGGCTGAACCGAAGCGTCCGCGATACTCTTCCGCGCCTCACCATGCCCGAGCTGAACTTGATACTCGTGGGCCCGCCGGGCGCAGGCAAGGGCACGCAGGCCGAACGGCTTGTCAGCGACTTCGACCTGCCCTACTACGCCACCGGCGACATCCTGCGCGCCGCGGTGAAGGACGAGACCGAGCTGGGGAAGAAGGCCAAGGAGTACATGGGCCGCGGCGACCTCGTGCCGGACGATCTGATCTGCGAAGTGATCATGGAGCGGATCGACAGCTCGGAGGCCGCCGACGGCTTCATCCTCGACGGCTTCCCGCGCACGCTCGGCCAGGCGGATGTGCTCGAGAAGGGGCTCGACCGCGTGGGCCGGCGCATCACGGCCGCGCTGCTCCTCGACGCGCCGGACGAGGAGGTAATCCGGCGGCTGTCGGGGCGCAGGATCTGCGTGAAGAACGGCCATCTCTACCACGTCGACTTCGACCCGCCGAAGCTCGAGGGCGTCTGCGACCAGGACGGCTCACGGCTGATCCAGCGCGACGACGACAAGCCCGAGACGATCGCGCGACGGCTCGAGGTCTACCACAAGGACACGAGTCCCCTGATCGAGCACTACGACGAGCAGGGCATCCTGCGGCGCTTCGATGCGGCGCGCCCGCCCGGCGAGGTACACGACCACATCCGCGCCTCGCTCGCGACCCTGAGGCTCGAGGACGAGCTGTAAGACGGCGTCCCATCAGAGATCTCTAAGCTCCATAAGGGACCCATGATCGTCAAGAAATCGCCTGAAGAGATCGAGAAGATCGCAGCCGCTGGTGCGGTGCTCGCGCGCTGTCTGACGATGCTGCGGGGAAAGGCCCGCCCCGGCGTGACCACGAAGGATCTCGACGAGGCGGCCGAGCGCTTCATCCGCTCGCAGGGAGCCGACCCGGTCTTCAAGGGCTACCGCGGCTTCCCGGGCTCGATCTGCACCTCGCCGAACTCGATGGTGGTGCACGGGATTCCCGGCCCCTACAAGCTCGAGCGCGGCGACATCCTCTCGATGGACGTGGGCGTGGTGCTCGATGGCTGGGTGGCCGACGCCGCGATCACCGTGCCGATCGGGCAGGTGAGCTCGGTTGCTCGGCGCCTGATCGAGACCACGCGGGCGGCGCTGTTCGAGGCCGTCGAACAGTGCCGGCCCGGTAATCACCTGGGCGACGTGTCACACGCCTGCCAGCGGCGCGTCGAGCAGGACGGTTTCAGCGTCGTCCGCTCGCTCGTCGGGCACGGCGTGGGCCGCGACATGCACGAGGACCCGCAGATACCCAACTATGGGGATCCGGGCACGGGAATCGAGCTCACAGAGGGCATGGTGTTGGCGATCGAGCCCATGGTGAACGCAGGCGATCACCCCGTTCGCATGGGTTCCGACAACTGGTCCGTGTACTCTCAGGACGGGTCGCTGGCCGCCCATTTCGAGCACACCGTTGCCATCACGGCGGAGGGCCCTCGCATATGCACCCCCTGGCACCTCGAGGAGGCGCGCCGCGCCGCTTGAGGGGCAGGGAGCCGCGGCCATTCGGCTGCTATCTTTCAGCGTGCCTTTCCGGCGCGGAGCCGTCTCCTGGGCTTTGCGCTATTTCTCTTTGTCCCAACCGAAACGCGGAGCAATGAAGGTCCGAGCGTCAGTTAAGCCCATGTGCGAAAAGTGCAAGATCATCCGCCGCCACGGCGCGGTCTTGGTGATCTGCCAGAACCCCCGTCACAAGCAGCGGCAGGGATAATTTGGCACGCATCGCAGGCATCAATATTCCGCTGAACAAGCGGGTAGAGGTGGGCCTCACCTACATCTACGGGATCGGCCCGTCGCTGTCGCGCGGGGTGCTGAAGGAGACCGGCGTGGATGCGGACACCTACGTCAAGGACCTGACCGACGACGAGGTCGTCAAGCTCCGTGAGGTCATCGATCGCGACCTCACCGTCGAGGGCGACCTTCGCCGCGAGCGCTCACAAAACGTCAAGCGTCTGATGGAGATCGGCTCCTATCGCGGTCTTCGCCACCGCCGTGGCCTGCCGGTCAACGGCCAGCGCACCAAGACGAACGCGCGCACGCGGAAGGGCCCGAAGCGGATGCAGGTCGCCGGCAAGAAGAAGGTGAAGAAGTAGCGTGGCGCAGCAGAGGCCAGCACGCGGTCGCGGCCGGCGGCGGGTGAAGAAGAACATCCCCTTCGGCCAGGCCCACATCAAGACAAGCTTCAACAACACGATCGTCTCGCTCACCGACAAGGAGGGCAACGTGATCGCGTGGGAGTCCGCCGGCGGCGCCGGCTTCAAGGGCTCCCGCAAGTCCACACCTTTCGCGGCGCAGGTCACCGCCGACGCCGCAGCCAAGAAGGGCATGGAGCAGGGCCTTCAGAAGGTCGAGGTGTTCGTCAAGGGTCCGGGCTCCGGGCGCGAGACGGCCATCCGCTCGCTCCAGGCCGCCGGGCTCGAGGTCACGAGCATCCGCGATGTGACCCCGCAGGCCCACAACGGCTGCCGGCCCCGTAAGCGGAGGCGAGTCTGATGGCACGCGATCGTGGAGGACAGTGCAAGCAGTGCCGCCGAGAGGGCATCAAGCTCTACCTCAAGGGCGAGCGCTGCCTCACCGACAAGTGCGGCGTCGAGCGCCGGGCGTACCCGCCGGGTGATCATGGCCGTGGCCGCCAGAAGCAATCCGAGTACCGGCTTCAGCTACGGGAGAAGCAGAAGGCCCGCCGCTTCTACGGCGTGCTCGAGAAGCAGTTCCGCAGCTACTACGCGAAGGCGAGCAGGCAGCCGGGAGTCACCGGCGAGAACCTGCTGAGGCTGCTCGAGACGCGTTTCGACAACGTGCTCGTGAGACTTGGATTTGCCGCATCACGGCGGCAGGCACGGCAGCTCGTTCTGCACGGCCACTGGACCATCAATGGGCGACGGGTGAACATCCCCTCGTACCAGGTGCGCGCCAACGAAGTGATCGCCCTCAAGGCGGGCAGCTCTGCCGCCCAGGTGATCCGCGACGCAACAGAGCTTATTTCCGTCGTTCCGGCCTGGCTCCAGGCCGACCACGACGGACTCACGGCGAAGATTCTGCGCCTCCCAGAGCGGTCGGAGATCGACACTCCGGTGCAGGAGCAGCTAATCGTCGAGCTGTATTCGAAGTAGTGACCCGCTGCCGCATCGTGTCGCACTGACGCGGCCCGCGGTGAGCCCAGACGCGAAGGAACCACACTCATGCTCGAGTTTCAGACTCCCCAGATTTCCGCCGAGAACGTGGAGGACAACCACGGCACATTCACGATCGAGCCGCTCGATCGCGGCTTCGGCTACACCTTTGGCAACTCGCTTCGGCGAGTGCTGCTGTCGTCCCTCGCCGGGGCCGCCGTCACGAGCGTGAGGATCGAGGGCGTCGCCCACGAGTTCTCGACGATCTCGGGGGTGAAGGAGGACGTGACGGACATTGTCCTCAACCTCAAGGAGGTGGTGTGCCGCATGCATACGGACGCCACCGAGATCGAGGCGCCGCTGATCGCGACCGGACCCGGTGAAGTCACGGCCAAGGACATCGACCTGCCCTCGGGCGTCGAGATCCTCAACCCGGACGCCCACATCGCCACGCTCGAGAAGAAGACCAAGCTCGAGGTCTACCTGACGGTCGGGCGCGGACGCGGCTATTCGCCGGCCGAGGAGAACAAGACCGACGACCAGCCGATCGGGGTCATCCCGATCGACTCGATCTTCTCGCCGGTCAAGCGCGTCGCCTACCAGGTGGAGGCCGCGCGTGTCGGCCAGCGCACGGACTACGACAAGCTCACGCTCGACATCGAGACCGACGGTTCGGTGGAGCCCCAGGCGGCTCTGCGCGAAGCGGCCGAGATCCTGATCCAGAGCCTTTCGATCTTCACCGACCAGGAGCGCCTCGAGGCGTTGCGCGGTGGGGTCGACGGCGGGCTGGACGCCGCCGCGGCGGCGGGTCCGGCTCCCGGCGGTCGCGCCCCGGGCGGGATGGACGACATCCTGATCGAGGAGCTCGAGCTGGGCGTGCGCTCGTACAACTGCCTCAAGCGCGCGGGCATCCAGACCGTGGGCGAGCTGCTCCAGAAGTCCGAGTCCGAGCTCAACGCGATCCCGAACTTCGGCCGCAAGTCGATCGAGGAAGTCATCGAGACCCTCGAGGCGCGCGGACTGCACCTGCGGCAGGGCTAGACCCTTCCGTAGACTCCCAGAACCATGCGCCACCAGAAGGACCGCGGAAAGCTCAGCCGCAGCGCCTCGCACCGCAAGGCGCTGCTCATGAACCTCTCGCGAGAGGTGATCACGCACGAGCGGATCGAGACCACCGAGGCCAAGGCCAAGGCGGTCAAGCCCGATCTCGAGCGGCTGATCACCCTCGCCAAGAGGGGCGACCAGCACGCGCGGCGCCAGGCGATGGCGCGGCTGGGCCAGGACAAATTCGTGGTCTACAAGCTGTTCGAGGAGATCGCTCCTCGCTACTCGGAGCGCCCGGGCGGCTACACGCGCATCCTGAAGCTGGGGCCGCGCCGGTCGGACTCGACCGAGATGGTCCTGCTCGAGCTCGTCTGAGCGGCCGGTGGCCGACTTCGCGGAGGAGCTGAAGGCGCGCACGCGGGAGGCGTGGGCGCTCGGCAACTACGCGGAGATCGCCCGGGCCATCCTGCCCGCCTCCCAGGCACTCGTCGACGCTTGCGCCATCTCGGCCGGGCAGGAGGTGCTGGACGTGGCCGCGGGCAACGGCAACCTCGCGCTGCTGGCCGCCCGCGAGGGAGCGGCGGTCGTGGCGACCGACCTGAGTCCCGCCCAGGTGGAGCTCGGGCGCGCGCGCACGGCGGAGGAGGGCTACGACATCGAGTGGCTGGTGGCCGACGTGGAGCACCTGCCGTTCGAAGATGCGCGCTTCGACTGCTCGGCGTCCGTATTCGGCGCGATGTTCGCGCCGCGCCCGGACGTGGCGGCCGCTGAGATGTTCAGAGTGGTGCGGCCCGGCGGCACCGTGGGTCTCGCGGCATGGACCCCGGGGGGCTTTCAGGGCGAGGTCTTTGCGCTCGGCAGCAAGTACGTGCCGATGCCTGAGGGCACGCCGCGGAGCACGATGTGGGGCGAGGAGGACGTCGTGGGTGAGCGGCTTGCCTCGCTGGCCTCGTCGTTGCAGTTCGAACGGCACTCGATCCGGCACGAGTGGGACTCGGTGGAGGGGTTTTTCGAGTTCTCGAGGAATGCCGGGCCGAGCGTGGCACGCGCGCAGGCCCTGTCCGACGGAGACCGCGCCGCGATGAAGCAGGACATCCGCGGCGTGATCGACGAGTTCAACCAGGCAAGCGGCGGCGGCGTCGCGATCGACAACGAGTACCTCGTCACCGTCGCGCGCAAGCGCGGGTAGTGGCAACAGCGCGCCTGCTGCTCGAGTACGACGGCTCGGAGTTCGCCGGCTGGGCGCTCCAGCCGGGGCTGCGGACGGTTCAGGGTGAGCTGGAGGAGGGTCTCGGGCGCGTGCTCCAGCGGGAGGTGCAGGTCATGGTGGCGGGGCGCACCGACGCCGGCGTGCACGCGCGCGGGCAGGTGGGGAGCCACGCCGGGGAGCCGGCGCCGCCGAGCGCTCTCAACGGCGTGCTGCCGCGGGATGTGCGCGTGATCGAGAGCGAGGCCGCCCGCGAGGGCTTTGACGCCCGCCGTGACGCGCTGAGCAGGACCTATCGCTACCGCCTCTTCACGCGGGCGGCGGCCAGCCCGTTCGAGCGCGAGCGGGCGCTGCACTGGCCGCACCCGCTCGATCGCGCGGCGCTCCACGCCTGCGCGGGTGCGCTGCTCGGCACGCACGACTTCACCGCCTTCACTCCCACGGAGACCGACCACGTGCGCTTCGAGCGCGAGGTATTGCGCGCCGAATGGACCGAGGGCGGCGAGCACGTGCTCGAATTCTGGATCGAGGCGGACACATTCATGCGACATATGGCGCGCACACTTCTGGGCACGATGTTGGACGTGGCACGCGGACGCAGCGACGTCGGCCATTTCAAGACGCTCTTGGAAGGCCGGCCGCGCGGCGAGGCGGGCGAGACCGCGCCCGCCCACGGCCTCTATCTCGAGAGCGTGCGCTACTGATGGACGAGGTCGAGATCGTACGGCGGTTCCTGGAGGCGATGCGCGAGCGCCACATGATTACGATGATGCGGCTCACGACGCGCGACCTGCTGTTGTCGCTGCCCGCCGACAGCCCGCGGATCGGTGGGCGCGAGCACCGAGGCCGGATGACCGCCGCGCGCGCGATGGGCCGCATCATGCGGATCTGCGGCGGCACCCTGCTGGTCGAGGCGGAGTCGTTCGAACAAGAGGGCGGGCGGGTGACCGTGCGCGCGCGGGTCACCGCGAGGCACGGCCGCGAGCGGCTCGACCATCGGATGACGTTCTCGTTTCTGGTGCGCAGGGGGCGAGTGGCGGAGATTCGCGAGACGCCTGATGACCTCGACGCGTGGCACGCGTTCTGGGGGTAGTTCTTGGTTCTTAGTTCTTAGTTCTTAGTTCTTGGTTCTTGGTTCTTGGTTCTTGGTTCTGCCGACGTAGATGTCTTCCAATGGGAAGAGGCCGTTGCGCTGGATCGTTGCTGGGTCCAGGGTTCTGACCCAGCGGTCCACGGTTACCTGGAAGCCCGCTTCTTTGAGGCGCTCTGGGAAGTCTTGGCCGTAGAGGC
The DNA here is from genome assembly GCA_036494715.1 of Thermoleophilaceae bacterium. Classification (GTDB taxonomy): domain Bacteria; phylum Actinomycetota; class Thermoleophilia; order Solirubrobacterales; family Thermoleophilaceae; genus JAICJR01. The sequence goes on along the minus strand of DASXNY010000003.1, from coordinate 21,029 downwards.
GCACGTGGTCCGTTTGCCAGAAGGCGCGCTCGCGCTCCGCGGGGGCGGTGATGGTGGGGTCCTCGTAGGTCTGCTCTCGCGAGAGGTCGAGCGGCACGAGCACGATCGCGAAGCCGTCCGGGCTGAGGATGCGCCGGAGCTCGCGCATCCCCGCGCGGTCGTCCTCGACGTGCTCGAGCACGTGGATGCAGAGGATCACGTCGAAGGAACCGTCCTCGTGCGGGATGGCGGTGATGTCGAAGTGCTCCATGGCGGCCGGATCCTCGAGGTCGGCGCTGACGTAGTGGAGGCCTGGCGCCGCGGCGAGCGCGCCACCGAGTGCCCGCTCGGGGGCGAAATGCAGCACCCGCAGCCCTTTACGGGTGAAGAGGTCGGTGCGTCCATGCAGATAGAGCCACAGCGCGCGGTGCCGCGCCTGAGCCCCGCAGCGCGGGCAGACCGGGTTGTTCGGGTCCCTCCCGGGCATGAACGCGCGAAAGCTCCCGCCGCAGCACGGGCACTCGACAGCGTCCCCTCGGAGGCGGAAGAGGCGCCACTGGCGACGGACTCTGACGAGCAGGTTCACGGCGGCGGCGAACACTATGCTCAGAGGCCGGGATGAAGGTCCTCCTCACCAACGACGACGGCATCCAGGCGACCGGCCTGAACGCCATGCGCAGGGCCCTTCTCGAGGTGCCGGGCGTCGAGCTCGCGGTGATCGCGCCGGACTCGAACCGGAGCGCCACCGCGCGCTCGATCACCACGCGCCAGCCGCTCTGGGTGGACGAGGTGGAGTTCGCGGACGGGACGGTCGGCTACGCAACGGACGGCACGCCGGTGGACTGCGTGCGCTTCGCCGCGCTCGGTCTGGTGGAGTTCGAGCCCGAGCTGATCGTGTCCGGCATCAACCACGGCTCCAACCTGGGCGACGACATCACCTACTCCGGCACGGTGGCCGCGGCGCTCGAGGGGATCGTGCTCGGCGTGCCGGCCATCGCGGTGTCGCAGCAGTCCAACATGCGCGAGCTCGACTTCCGCCTCGGGCGCGAGTTCGGCTTCGACAAGGCGGCCGCCTTCGTGGCGCGGATGGTCGAGGAGCTCGAGCACGTGCCGATGCCCGAGGGGACGCTGCTCAACGTCAACTGCCCCGCCGGGGACGTGGACGGTGCGCGCGTGTGCAGGCTCGGCCGGCGCGTCTACAGGGACGAGCTCCACCTGGTCGAGGAGGACGGCGGCCGGCGGCGCTACCGGATCTACGGCGACGACCCGGATTACGAACGCGAGGAAGGCACCGACTTCGCCGCGATCGCGGACAGCTGCATCGCCGTCACCCCGCTGCACTTCGATCTCACGGACGAGTCGGGCATCGAGTCGCTCGGCGACTTCGACCTCGACGGCCTGCTCCGACCCGCCGCGCGAGAGGTTGAGTAAGACCGCGAAGTCCGTCGAGCGGCGGGCCGCCGAGCTGCGCAAGGAGCTCGACTACCACAACCACCGCTACTACGTACTCGACGACACGGAGATCTCGGACGCCCAGTACGACGAGCTGATCAACGACCTCCGCGACATCGAGCGCGAGCATCCCGAGCTGCTCACTCCCGACTCGCCCACCCAGCGCATCGGCGCCGAGCCGCTCGCCAAGTTCGAGGAGGTACCGCACCTGCAGCCGATGCTCTCGCTCGCCAACGCGCGTAACGAGGACGAGCTGCGCGCGTGGGAGGCGCGCATGCACAACCTGCTGAAGAAGCAGGGGGTGGAGGACGCGCGTATCGAGTACGAGGCCGAGCCGAAGATCGACGGCCTGGCCATCTCGCTCGTGTACGAGAACGGCGCGCTCGTGCGCGGCGCCACGCGCGGCAACGGCGAGGTGGGCGAGGACGTGACCCAGAACCTGCGCACGATCAAGGCGATCCCGCTGCGCGTGGAGGGCGCGCCGGCGCTGCTCGAGGTGCGCGGCGAGATCTACCTGCCGCGCTCCGCGTTCGCCAAGCTCAACGAGGATCGCGCCGCGGCGGGCGAGCCGACCTTCGCCAACCCACGCAACTCAGCCGCCGGCTCGATCCGGCAGCTCGATCCGCAGCTTGCCGCTTCGCGGCCGCTGTCGATCTGGTGCTACGGCGTGGGCGCGCTCGAGGGGATGACGTTCAAGACCCAGTCGGAGACGCTCGAATGGCTCGGCAAGCACGGCTTCAAGGTGAGCCCCGATGTGGCCGTCTACGACAACGTCGACGACCTCGCCGCCGGCTGCCGCGCCTGGGAGGAGCGGCGTGAGTCGCTCGACTTCGAGATCGACGGCGTGGTGGTGAAGGTCAACGACCTCGAGCTGCAGCGCAGCCTCGGCGTGGTGGGGCGCGAGCCGCGCGGCGCGATCGCGTGGAAGTTCCCGCCGATGACCGCCACGACGACGCTCAAGCAGGTGGCCTGGAACGTCGGCCGGACCGGGCACATGATCCCGTTCGCGGTGCTCGAGCCGGTGCAGGTGTCGGGCGTGACGGTCAAGCTCGCGACGCTCCACAACGAGGAGGACCTGAAGCGCAAGGACGTGCGCGACGGTGACGAGGTGGTGGTGATGCGCGCCGGGGACGTGATCCCGCAGGTGGTGTCGCCGACGCCGAAGGCGCAGAGGCGCAAGAAACGCTCGCCCACGCCGACGCCGCCGGAGCGCTGCCCGGCCTGCGACACGCCGACGATCAAGCCCGAGGATGGCGTCTGGACGATCTGCCCCAACCGGGCCGGCTGCCCCGGGCAGGTGCTCCAGCACGTGAAGCACTTCGTGGGCGCGATGGACATCGACGGCTTCGGCGAGGAGACCGCCGTCCGCCTGCTCAACGAGGGTGTGATCAAGGATGCCGCCGACATCTACGAGCTGACGCCCGAGCGGTTGGTCGAGCTCGACGGCTTCGCGGAGATCTCGGCGCGCAACCTGGTCGCCAACATCGAGGCGTCCAAGCAGCAGCCCTTCTTCCGCGTCCTGTACGCGCTCGGCATCCCCGGGATCGGCTGGGTGAACGCCCGCAACCTGGCCGCGCAGTTCGGCTCGGTGGACGCGCTGCTCGAGGCGAACGAGGAGCAGATCGTGGAGACCGACGGCGTCGGCCCGGTGATGGCGGCGACGCTGATCGAGTGGCTGTCCGAGGACCGCACGCGCGAGCTGATCGAGCGCCTGCGCGAGCTCGGCCTCCAGATGCAGCAGGAGGGCGGGCCGATTCCCGGCACCGAGGGCCCGCTCGCGGGCAAGACGTTCGTGATCACGGGGACGCTGCCCAACGTCTCCCGCGAGCTGGCGACGGAGCAGCTCGAGGCCGCCGGGGCCAAGGTCACGAACTCGGTCTCGAAGAAGACGGACTACCTCGTCCTCGGCGCCGAGCCTGGCTCGAAGCTGGCCAAGGCCGAGAAGCTCGGGACCGAGATCCTCGACGAGGACGGGCTCCTCGCGCTCCTGAACGGCGGCTAGGTGGCGGACGCCGCCGTCGCCGAGCTCGAGGCCGATCCACACCCGCTGCTCGCGCGCCTGCGGGCGACCGAGCCGGTTGCGTGGCTACCGCCGCTCGGCGGCTGGCTGGTGACGCGGCGCGACCTCGCGCTCGCGGTGATGCGCGATTCCGAGACGTTCACGGTCGACGATCCGCGCTTCAGCACGGGCCAGGTGGTGGGCCGGAGCATGCTCACGACAGACGGCGAGGAGCACACGCGGCAGCGCGCGCCGTTCGCGCGGCCGTTCCGGCTGGACGCGGTACGCGAGCGGTTCACGACCGTGGTCGGGGAGGAGGTCGACCGGCTGATCGACGGGTTCGAGCCCGCGCGCAGCGCGGAGCTGCGCCGCGGCCTCGCGGGCCCACTGGCCGCTCACACCATGGCCGTTACGCTCGGACTCGAGGACGTGGGCGTGGAGGCGATGCTCGGCTGGTACGACGCGATCGTCGACGCCACGAGCGGGCTGTCCGCCGGCACACCGGTGCCCGAGACGGGCGCCAGGGCGGCGGCGGAGCTGCGGTCGCGCACCGAGGAAGTCGTGAGGGACGGCACGCTTACGCCGGGGGAGGTGAGCTCGAACGCAGCGGTGCTCCTGTTCGGGGGCATCGAGACCACGGAGGGGATGATCTGCAACTGCGTGCTGCACCTGCTCGGGCACGAGGACCAGCTCACGCTGGTGCGGGAGAACCGCTCGCTGCTGGCGAAGGCCATCGAGGAGTCGCTGCGGCTCGAACCATCGGCGGCGTCGATCGACCGCTACGCCACGCGCCAGGTCGAGCTCGGCGGCGCCACGATCGGCGAGCGCGACCTCGTGACCGTCTCGATTGCGGGCGCCAACCGCGACCCAGCCACCTTCCCGGACCCCGACCGCTTCGACGTCACGCGCGAAAACGCGGGTCGCCACCTCTCGTTCGCCGCCGGCCCGCACGTCTGCATCGGCATGCACCTCGCGCGTCTCGAGGCGCAGATCGCGGTCGCCGGGCTGCTCGACCGCCTACCGGGACTCAGGCTAGACCCGCAGCGCCCCGCCATGCCGCGCGGCCTGGTGTTCCGCAAGCCGCCGGAACTGCACGTGCTCTGGTCCTAGAAGCCCGGCTTGCCGACGAGCTTGGCGGAGAAGCTGATCGGCTTCTTCTGGCAGCTCAGCTGGAGCAGGCGGAACGACCCCGTGAAGCGCTTGCCCACGAGCCGGGCGTGAAGCGTGAACGCGGGCCGGCTGGCCGTGGCCTTCGCGCGGCGCGCGTTCAGCACGGTGCCGTGCCGCGTGAGCTTCCTGCGCCCGAGGTCCACGAAGTCGGCGCCGTGGAAGCAGGGAGCGTTGAAGCTCGCCCCCGACACGCCCAGCACGTCGTGCTTGCGGTCGGTCCAGATGTCGACGTGGTTCGCGCGCTGCGAGGTCAGGCCGCGGTAGTGGCGCACGGGGTAACGCGGGTAGGGCAAGTGCTTCGGGAAGACATCGGCCGCGAACTCGAACGTGGCGGGCGTGAGCGGCTGGTAGGGGTGGCCGCCTGGCCTGAACTGCTGAACCTGGGCCGCCGCGGTGGGCGGCGTCTGCGACTTGCACGGATACGTGTCCGTGTAGAGGTAGCCGTTGTTGAAGAGGCGCGTGCTCACGACCTCCGAGCACGACGCCTGGTCGGCCACAACGCAATCGATGCGGCGGGAATTCAGCCGCGCGCAATCGGTCACCTGGTCCATGCAGGCGCCGCAGTCGCTCGCGAAGGCGCCCGCCACCGTCTTGGCGCTGTTCATGTCGAGCGTCGTCTTGAGCGCGGCGGTGGCCGACGCACTGCCGCGGTACGCCGCGATCGCGTTGGCCATCCGGTCCTGGACCGCGTGGGCCGAGTTCACGTTCGCGCGGTTCATCAGCAGGGAGAACTCGATCACGTCGCCGCCGCGGGCGAAGCAGTAGCCCGACAGGGCGCTCACGTCCGACAGCGTGCCTGTCTTGGCGTGGCAGCGGCCGCGCGCCGAGCCGTGGCGCATGCGATCGACGAGCGTGCCGTCGCGGCCGGCGATCGGGAGCGAGTTCAGCAACGCGTTGAACTCGTCCGGATCGCGCCGGCGCTCGCCCTCGAGCAGGTCGACCACCTCCTTCGGGGCAGCGCGGTCGCGGCGGTCGAGCCCCGAGCCGTCGGCCATCGTCACGCGCGAGCCGAGGCGGGCGGCGTAGCGGACGGCGGCGGCCGCCCCCCGCGCGGTGGTGCCGAGGGAGCCGCTCGACGAGCCCAGGTCCTTGAGGAGCATCTCGGCGAAGAAGTTGTCCGATTCCTTGTTCTGGAGCTTGAGGATCGTCGAGAGCGGCGGCGACTGCACCGAGGCGAGGACCTTGGCGTTGCTCGGCGCGGTGCCCACCGCCGACTTGGCGGTGACCCGGATGTGCCGGCCCTTGAGCGCCGCGGCCACCTGCTGGGCGGCGAACAGCGGCGGGTTGCCCTGGAGCGCGGTGCCCTTCAGGTTTGCGAGGCCGCGATCGTACGTGAGGGCGCTGAGCGGCGCGCCGAGGTCGCGATCGAACGCGTAGCCCGAGTCGGGGATCCCGCGCAGCGAGTCGAAGCGCGACTCGTCACCGATGATGCGGCCGTCGATGCGTGTGATGCCGGTGGCCTCGAGCTCCTTGACGAGCGCCTGGATGCTGGCTCCGGAGCCGAAGTACTTCCTGATGAACGAGCTGGTGCCGAACGTGGGGTCGCCGCCGCCGCGGAGGTAGATGTCGCCCGTGAAGATGCCCGTCTCGGGGTCGCTGGTGCCGTCGCCCTCGAGCTCCGTGGGGAAGGTCGCGTCCGGGCCGAGCCGGGCGAGGATGGCGCTGCTCGTGAACAGCTTGGTGTTGGAGGCGAGGATCCGCGGGGTGGAGGCGCGCGAGCTGAACAGGACCTGGCCGCTCGTGGCATCCCGCACGTAGGCACCCGAGTGGGACCCGGCGCCCCGCATCGCCGCGGCAAGCTGGGCCTGGATGCTGCTGGCGTGGGCCGCGCCGGCCGGGACCAGAAGGCCGGCCCCGAGCGCCGCGGCGAGGGCGAATCTCCGCATCAGGGGCAACAACAGAAAAAGACGTCCGGGGTAGCGGTAAGCGTCTTCATTGCCATAATCGGATAGGGGCGCTCATGGGCAAGGTCGTCAAGTTAGAGAAGCCGGCGCAGACTCGGTCCGGTCGGCGGAGTCGCCGCAGCCAGTCGAAGACCGCGCTGGTGCTCGGCGGCGGCGGCTTCACGGGCGGCGTCTACGAGATCGGCGCCCTGCGCGCGCTCGACCTTCTGGCCGTCAACCGGACGGTCAACGAGTTCGACGTCTACGTGGGCACCAGCGCCGGCTCGTTCATCGCCAGCATGGCCGCCAACGGCGTCACGCCCGAGGAGATGATGCGCGTGGTGAACCAGCAGGTTCCCACGCCCTTCCGGGACATCGACCTGAGCACGCTGCTGCGCCCGAACTACCTCGACTTCGCCAAGAGCACGGCGCTGCTGCCGCTGCGGGCGCTCGGCATCGCCCGCACGCTGGCGTCCAACCTGCGCTCGGTCTCGATGATGGACATCGTCGTCGGCCTGGCCGAGGGGCTGCCGCCGGGCATCTACGACGGCTCCGGCATCGAGAGCTACCTCGGCGACGTGCTCGGCGACCTCGACCGCACCGCCGACTTCCGCGTCCTCGGCCGCGAGCTCTACCTGCCGGCCACGGACCTCGACACCTGCGAGCGCGTCGTGCTCGGCGACGACGGCTGGGACGACGTCCCGATTCCCACCGCCGTGGCCGCCTCCACGGCGCTGCCGATGGTCTACAAGCCGGTCGAGGTGAAAGGGCGGCACCTGGTCGATGGCGGACTCCAGTCCACCACCAACCTCGACGTCGCCGTCGAGCACGGCGCGAAGCTGATCGTCGTGATCAACCCGCTCGTGCCCTACGTCAACGACTTCCAGAAGATGATCCCGACGATGCTCGGCAGCCGTGTGCGGCGCGTCACCGACATGGGCTTCCCGCAGATCGGCTACCAGGCGTTCAAGCTCCTCACCTACCAGCGGCTCCACGAGTCGATCAAGCAGTGGTCCGAGAAGTATCCGGGCGTCGACATCATCCTGATCGAGCCGGAGCCCAACGACGAGCTGATGTTCGAGACCAACATCATGAACTTCACGAAGCGGGTGGAGATCGCGCGCCACGGATTCGAGTCGGTCACGATCAAGCTCGCCAAGGACTATGACCACTTCGCCGAGGTCTGCGCGAAGCACGGCATCGAGATCTCCGCGACGCGCGTGCGCAAGGTGATGAGGCACTTTGAGAAGGACCGCGAGCGCACGACCGCTTGGCGGCGGATCCTCGAGCAGACGACGGGCGCGCTGCTCAGGCAGGCCGAGTAGCGGCCAGCGCCTCGAGAAGGCGGTCTGTTGCCGCCCGTCCTCTGATCGACGCTCTGATGTGATCATCGGCTCCGAGCGCGCTCCCGTTTGCCACTGTCACGCCCTGTTGGTCGAGGTGTGTGGCCAGTTGGGCGCCTGTGAGGCCGGTGGCGTGGAGCCAGAGAAAGTTGGCTTGGCTCTCGGGGGCGTCGACGGGGAGCTCGTGGAGGACGCGCTCGAGGCGGCGGCGCTGTTCGATCACGAGGTCGCGCCGCCGGCCGATCTCGTCGTCGCCGAAACGCAGGGCGTACTCGACGGCCGCCTGCGTCAGGGCGTTGACGCCGAGGGCCGGCGCGATCGCGTCGAGCAGACGGCCAGCCCCCTGCGAGCCGACGGCGTAGCCGCAGCGCAGGCCAGAGATGCCGTAGATCTTGGAGAAGGTGCGGAACACCGTCACGTGCTCGAGCTCGTCGACCAGCCGCAGCACGGAGTCCTCCGGCTCGACGTCCTGGAACTGGATGTAGGCCTCGTCCACGAGCAGCTGCACGTGCTCGGGCAGGGCGGCCGCGAGCCGGCGCACCTCGTCGGCGGCGAGGTAGGAGCCCGTGGGGTCGTTGGGGTTGCACAGCACGAGCACGCGCGTGCGCTCGCCCACGGCGTCGAAGAGCGCGGCGGTGTCGGCGCGGCCGGCGCTCAGGTCGACGGCGACCGGCCGGGCCCCGGCGCGCGAGGCCATCAGCGGATAGAGCGGGTACGAGGGCCAGGGGGTGACGAGCTCGTCGCCCGGCGCGAGCAGCGCGAACGCCGCCGCCTGGATCAGCTCGGCGGCGCCGTTGCCAACCACGATCTGCTCCGGGGCGACGCCGTGGCGCTCGGCGAGCTGGGAGCGTATCCCGGCCGCGTGGCGGTCGGGATAGCCGTTCACGCGGCCGCGGGCGCGCGCGATCGCGGCGTTGACCACCTCGGAGTTCGGCATGTCGGGCCACTCCGTGCCGGACAGGTCGACACTGACGACGCGCTGCAGCGCCGTGGCCTTCTCGCGCGCGCGGCGCTCGCGCAGCCCCGCGTTCCACTCCTCCTGGTCGATGTCCTCGAACTGGCGGTAGTAGTCGAGCAGCCCCATGCCGCCCCTATGAGTTCGGGGCGAGCTGCGGCCCTGGGCCGGCGATGATCAGGAACCAAAACGTGAAGCCGACCACCGCGACGCCCGCGGTGATGATGAAGATGCGCTCGAGCGCGCCGCGCTCCTGCTCGTGGCCGGCGGCGCGCCGGACGAGCTTCCACGCGTGGTCGACGCGTTTCGCGAGCGCGACCGTGACGAAGAGCGTGCAGACCATGCCGAAAAACGCCGACACGATGCCGAGGAAGACCGAGCCGGTCTCGTAGTTGATCTGCGAGCCGATCCACATCCAGCCGATCGGCTGGGGACCCCAGAGCGAGAGGCAAAGGGCGCTCTCGAGCAGCAGCAACAGGGCCGACAGCAGCCGGTCGACGCCGCGCCGCGCCGGCCCGGCAGGCACCGGTGTGCCGCGGTAGCGCACGGGCGCCGTGCCGGGCCTGCGCCCGACGAACAGCCCGCCGGTGTCGGTTGGGTCGTTGCTGGCCATGGTGTGAGGGTGGCAGAACGGCGTGAGAAGCCGCTCCGCTTGCCTAACCCGCGTACAGCGCTTCGATTTCCCCCGCGAACTTCTCGCCGACGACGTTGCGCTTCACCTTGAGGGTAGGGGTGAGCTCGCCGGTCTCCTGCGATAGGTCGTGCGGCAGGATCGTGAACATCTTGATCTGCTCCACGCGCCCCACGCTGGAGTTGACTACGTCCACGGCGCGCTGCACCTCGGCGCGCATCTCCTCTGACGCGGCGACGTCCTCGGGCTCGAGGCCGTGCTGCTCGGCGAACGCAGGCAGCTCCTCGGGGTCGAGCGTGATCAGCGCGACGAGGTAGGGGCGCCGGTCGCCGACCACCACCGCCTGCGAGATCCAGCGGTTCTGCTTGAGGCCGTTCTCGAGGTTTGCGGGAGTGATGTTCTTACCGCCCGCGGTGATGATGATGTCCTTCTTGCGGCCGGTGATGTAGATGAAGCCGTCCTCGTCGATCGAGCCGAGGTCGCCGGTGTGGAGCCAGCCGCCGGCGAGCGCCTCGCGGCTTGCCTCGTCGTTCTTGAAGTAGCCCTGGAAGATGTTCGGGCCGCGCAGGAGCAGCTCGCCGTCGTCGGCGATCTTCGCCTCCACGCCGTTCAGCGCCTTGCCCACGGAGCCGAAGCGGAACGCGTCCAGGCGGTTAGCGCTGGCGACGGTCGAGGTCTCGGTCATCCCGTAGCCCTCCATCACCGGCACGCCGCAGGCGTAGAAGAACTCGAGAATCTCCTTCGAGATCGGGGCCGCGCCCGTGACCGCCTGGCGCAGCCGCCCGCCGAACAGGTTGCGCACGTTCTTGTAGAGCTTCTCCTCGCCGTCGTCGAAGGCGGCGCGCAGGTCGGCCGGCACCTCCTCGCCCCGCTCCTCGAGCTGGCGCACCTCGAAGCCCACCTCCACCGCCCGGCGGATCTCCTCGGGGTCGCCCACGCTGTTGGCGAGCGTGTAGATCTTCTCGAAGATCCTGGGAACCGACGGGAAGTACGTCGGCTTCACCTCGAGCAGGTTGGGGATGATCTTCTGCGGGTCCTTCTCCCAGTAGGCGATCGCGCTGCCGAGGTCGAAGGAGACGAACTGGATGAGCAGGGCGAAGGCGTGCGCGAGCGGCAGGAAGAGGTAGATCACCTCGTTCTCGCCGAAGACGCCGTCCGCCTCGACCATCGCCGTGACGCGCCGGTAGTTGCCGTGCGTGAGCAGGCAGCCCTTGGGCGGGCCGGTGGTGCCGGACGTGTAGATGTAGAGGCAGATGTCGTCGTCCTTGACCGCGGCGACGCGCTCCTCGTACTCGGAGTCCGGGCGCTGAGAGCCGCGCGAGCAGAGCTCGTGGAGCGGGATCGCATCGCCGATGTCGCTGCTCGGCTCCATGAAGACGATCAGCTCGAGCTCGGGCAGCTCGGCCTCGATGTGGCGGATCTTGGCGAGCTGCTCCTGGTCTTCCACGAAGACCGCGCGGGACTCGGAGTGGTGGAGCACGTAGTGGCACTCCTCCGGCGAGTTGGTCTGGTAGATCGAGACGCAGGTGGCGCCGGCGCCGAGGATGCCGAAGCAGGCGTAGGTCCACTCCGGGCGCGTGTTGCTCAGGATCGAGACCTTGTCGCCGGGCTGGATCCCCAGCTCGATCAGGCCCAGCGCGACGTGCTTGACCTTGTCCGCCAGCTCGGGGTAGCCGACGTCGACCCACTCGTCGCCGACCTTGTGCTTGATGGCTGGGCGATCCGCGTGCTTGCGCCCCGCGAGCGGTATGAGGTCGGCCATCGTCCGCGACCCGGTGCTCGCTTCGGCGGCGCTGATCGTCCCAAGTTCCATGCAAGTCCCCCTACTGCGGTTGGCTACTCAGCCAGTCTAAGCGGGAAGTCCACAGTCCACAGGGCAGCGGCGCGGACGGATCCAGGTCTGTGGACCGTGGACTGTCGAGCGCGGACCGAAACGAAGCGGCCGCTATGGGCGGCCGCTGGAACTGCAATCCCCTGTTGAAGCGAGGGAGCTACGCCTTGGCGAGCTCCCGGCGCTGCGACTCCTTCAAGGAGGTGAGGAAAAGGGTCTTGTCGATCCGCCCCTGGAATATCGGCACACCGAGCTCCATGCACCTGGAGATGACTTCCCTCCGCTGCATCCCCGCCTCACGGGCTAGCTCGGTGGGGGTCAGATGGATCGCCATGTACTTCCTCCCGTCGTTCGCCTAGTGCTCCTAAGACTTTATCGGTCGCGACAGACGGCGCAACCTATTTGCCGCAAATTGGGCGGACTGATGGTCGACTCGGCCTAGCCATATGAAGGTAATCTGGCGCGCGCAATGGCCGAGCGCAGCCAGCCGGGCGATTCGCAGTTCCTCGAGTCGCTGATGGACACCAATCTCTACTCGATGGGCGCGTACTTCGCGGACCAGCATCCCGATCTTGTCGAGGACGTGATCGAGCAGAGCGTGGCGATCGAGGAGCGCGGCCTGCGCGGCTACGCCGACGACAACGACATGGGCATCGAGGCGGTGTTCGAGACGCTGCTCACGGGCCTCGCGGTGCGCTACTACAAGGCGGTCGCGTCTTAGGCCGCGGGCGGCTCCCAGACCTCGCCGCGGCGCACGCGCTCGAAGCCCATCCAGATCGAGTTCATCGTCGTGGCGACGATGCGCTCGCGTGGCACGTCCGGGTGCTCCGTCCACCAGAGGGCGAGCCCCTGGAGCACCGCCCGGAAGACCTCCCACGCCATATCGAGCGACTCCTCGTCGAGCGCGCCCGCGATGTGCTCCGAGCCCGGCTCCTCGCCGAGCAGCGGCCGGATCAGCACGCGGCTCTCGGCCGCCACCCCGCGCCGGCCGGCATCCACCTCGGGACCGCCGCTGGTGTCGCGGAAGAGCATGCGCGCGGCGAACGGGTGCGTTTCGATGTAGGCGAACCAGGCGTCGATCGAGCGGGCGATGCGCAGCTCCTGCGGCTCGTCGCCAGGGAGGTTGTCGCGCCAGACCTGGCGCAACTCGGCGTAGTGGCGGTCGATCAGGTGGCGGTGGAGCGCGAGCTTGGAGTCGAAGTGGTCGTAGACGACCGGGGGCGAGACCCCGGAGCGGCGGGCGATCTCGTCGATCGACGCGCCGTGGTAGCCGCGCTCCGCGAACACCTCGGTGGCGGCCTGCTCGATCAGCTCGCGGCGCGCCTCCGCGCTGAGGCGCTTTCTTCTCGGCGCGGTGGCCATCGGGGGATGGTATAACCTAATGAGGACTAGGTAATGCGAAAAGGCAGCAGAAACCCACTCGCCGTCGCGGCCGTCGCCTTCGTCGCCGCCAACGTCCTGCACACGCTCGACCATGTCAGGCAGGGGTTGGGCGGCCTCACGTTCGAGATCGTCCTCGGCGGCACAACTCTGTCCGTGCTCGCGATCGTCGTGATGCTGATGGCCCTGCGCCATCATCCACGGGCGCCCGCGTTCTGCGCGGTGGTGGGGATCTCGGGCGCGGTGGGGGTTGCGGCCAGCCACCTGGCGCCACACTGGAGCGCGCTGAGCGACCCCTACCCGGACCTGCACGTGGACGCGCTCTCCTGGATCGTGATGCTGGGCGAGATCGGCGCGGCGCTCGCGCTCGCGATCGTCGCGCTGAGGGAGCTGCGCCGTCAGGCCGGCGCGCAGCCCGCGCACGCCTGACTCCCGGCTGCCATGCTTTCCCGGGTGCGCCGAGCCCTCTTTGCGCTGCTGACGGTCCTGGCTATGTCCGCGTGCGGGGGCCACGACAGTGGCGCGCAGACCGGCGCGACGACCGCCGCGCAGAGTGGCGCGCAGACCGCGGCCCACATGCACCTCGTGAAGGTGGGCAGCTTCTCCTCGCCGATCTACGTGGCCGCTCCGAAGGGCGACACGAAGCGCGTGTTCGTGGTCGAGCGCGCCGGGCGCATCGTGATCGTGAGCGGTGGGCACAAGCTCGGGCGCCCATTCCTCGACGTTCGCAGCAAGGTGTCGGGGGGCGGTGAGCGCGGCCTGTTGTCGATGGCGTTCGCGCCCGACTACGCGACGAGCGGCCACTTCTACGTCGACTACACGGACACGACCGGCGACATCCGCGTGGTCCAGTACACGCGTTCGTCCAATCCGGACCGGGCGCTGGCGGGCTCGGGGCGCAGCATCATCCGCATCGAGCACAGCCAGTTCTCGAACCACAACGGCGGACAGCTCGAGTTCGGGCCCGACGGCATGCTCTACATCGGGGTCGGCGACGGCGGCAGCGAGGACGACCCCAACAACACGGGCCAGAACCTCGGCACGCTGCTCGGCAAGATCCTGCGGATCGACCCGCACCCGGGTGGCGGCTACGGGATCCCGAGCGGCAACCCGTTCAACGGCGCCGGGCAGCGGCGCGAGATCTACGCGTACGGCCTGCGCAACCCCTGGCGCTTCTCGTTCGACAGCGCGAACGGCGCGCTTGTGATCGGCGACGTCGGCCAGAACAAGTACGAGGAGATCGACTACGAGAAGAAGGGCGCCGCGCTGGGCCGCAACTTCGGCTGGAGCCACTTCGAGGGCTTCTCCCGCTTCAAGAGCGGCGCGACGCCCAACTACGCGCCGCCTGTGCTGGTGCGCTCGCACTCGGGCAACGGTTTCTGCGCCATCGTCGGCGGCTACGTGGTGCGCGACCACTCGCTCGGCGGCCTCTACGGCCGCTACGTCTACGGCGACGACTGCAACACGGGCCTCTTCTCGGTGCGGCTGAGCCCCGGTCACGCGTCCGGCAACCGCTCGACCGGACTGCACGTGAACACGCTCGACTCCTTCGGGGTGGACGGGCGCGGGCGGATCTACGCGGTGTCGCTGAACGGCCCCGTGTACCGGCTGGCCGGCTGACGCGGCCGGGCTACGGCTTGGGTGGCGGCGGCTGCGTCATGTGCAGCTTGGCGTCGACCGCGTTGATGCGCGCCTCGCCGGCGAGCTGGATGTTCTTGTAGATCCGCGCGAGCACGTCGAAGACCGGCTTCTTGTTGCCGCTCTGGTCCTCGACGCCCTTCTGGTTGTAGGGCGGCTCGGGCGTGGGGTTGCCGCCGTCCCAGCCGGGTCTGACCTTGAAGTCGCGCAGGATCCAGGCGATCGCGCCGTTGATGAACGGATGTTGGTCGAACACCTGGTTCTGGTACTGCATCCAGTCGGTCTGGAACTCGAAGGTGCCCTTCTCGTCGACCGGCCCGTCGTGGTTCGACTCCGCGCCGTACTCGGTGACGAACAGGGCGAGGCGCGGATAGAACTGGTGCATCTGGTCGAGGTAGGCGCCGGTGGCCCCGCGGTCGACGAGCTGGCCGCCGGGTCCGGGATACCAGCCGAAGTAGTCGTTGATTCCCAGCGCGGTGAAGTACTTCGCGAAGACCTCCTGCTTGGGGATCGACGGGTAGCCCGCGATGTCGGTGGCCATGAGGCGCGTGTCGTCCATCGACTTGATCAGCGCGTGTGCGCGCTTGATGTACTCCTCCTGGCCCGAGTCCGGGCGCGAGGGCAGCTCGTTGCCGATCGACCAGGTGAGCACGGACGGGTGGTTCTGATCGCGCTCGATCATGTCGCGGATGTCGGTGAGTGCCTTGTCCTGGACCGAGTGCAGCTTGAGCTGGTCCTCGCCCAGGCGGTAGACGGGCACCTCGTCCCAGACGAGAACGCCGGCGCGGTCGGCCATCTCGATCATCGCGGGTGGCAGCGGATAGTGGACGCGCGTGATCGTGCCGCCGAGGTCCACGAGCGACTGGAACATCGACTTCTGGTCCTCCGGCGTGAGCGCGCCGCCGTGGCCGTCGCCCACGCTCTCCTCGTGCATGGCCGCGCCGCGCAGCGTCGTCGGCACGCCGTTGATCAGCAGGCGGCCGTCGCGCACCTTGATCGAGCGTATGCCGATGTGCGCGAGCCAGCCACCCACGGTGCGGCCGCGGATCGACGCTCCGGCGTGGACGGTGTAGAGCTGCGGGTCGCCCGGCTCCCACAGCCGCGGGTTCGAGATCTTGATCTTGGTTGCGACGACGCGCGTGCGGTGCGCCGGGATCACGACCGGCTTGAAGTGCGCCGCCTTGCCGCCCACCGACGCGTGGAAGAACACGCGTTGCTTGTGCTTGTCGACGTTGGTGAGCGTGGCGCGCAGCAGCACGCTGGCGTCGCAGGCGCGACAGGGGAGCCGCGGCTGCGCGAGGAAGTCGCTCACGTCCACGCGGTCGACCTTGCGCAGGTAGACCTCGCGCAGGATGCCGCTGTAGTTCCACCAGCCTCCGCCGGGCGTGCCGTTGTCCTGGTCGATCAGGGGCGGCAGGTCGGTCTCCGAGCGCCGGCTGTCCACGCGCACCACCAGGTGGTTCACGCCGTTCTTGCGGATGTTCGCCGCCGGCACCTCGAACGGGAGGTAGGCGCCCTCGTGCGCCCCGATCTGGCGCCCGTTCAAGTACACGCGCGCGCGGTAGTTCACCGACTCGAAGCGGAGGACCCAGCTGGTGCTGCGGCTCGCCTTCGGCACCTTGAAGTCCGTGCGGTACCAGCCCACGCCGCCTCGCTGGCTGGCGTCCGAGAGGTCGGTGGCGTTCCAGGCGTTGGGGACGGTGACCGCGCTCCAGCCGGTGAGCGACTGCGAGCGCTCGAAGCCCTGCGCGATGCCCTGATCGAACGGGTCCGCCCGGAAGTACCACGTGCCGCCCATGAGAAACCGGCCCGTATGCCCGTCGTGGTAGTAGACCTTCGCCTGAGGCGTGTAGACCGCGGCACCGGCCACGCCCGGAAGGGCGAGCGCGAGCAGCGCAAGCAGCGCGACGGCGAAGAGCGTGCGGAGGAGGGACAAGGGCGACCGTTGCAACACGTCTCGACGTCGGAGGTAGCGGCCCAAGCGAAGCAGGCTAGCGACTGGGTCAGAGGGGATAGGAAGAACGAACAGCCCTCGCCCTACCCCCTACCCCCTACCCCCATCCCCTTCCCTTCCTGATGCGCGGCCACAAGCTCCTTGAGCGTGGCTTTCCCCGTGTACTTCGGTTTCCATTTCAGCTCCTTCCTTGCCCGCTCTGTCTTCAGCAGCACTTCCTTGCGCACTGAGTGGATCCAGCTGAGCTGGGCTGGGGTCTTGGGGAGGCGGGAGATGAGCTCGGCGGTGGCGTCGAGCGCCAGCTCGGGCACGCCGATCGAGTACCAGCCGAGAGCGTCGGCGAGATCGCGCATCCGGAGCGTTCCACCGCCCGCCAGGTTGTACGCGCCGGGCGGGCCCTTGGCCAGCACGCCGGCGACGAATGCGGACGCCACGTCGTCCTCGTGCACCAGCTGGAAGCGCGTGCCGGTGTCCGGGATCACGGGCCGCAGCATCGGCATCGAGCCGAGCAGGCGCACCACCGGGCCGGGCAGCGCCTCCGACAGGCGCACGTACGGGATCTCCTCGAGCAGAGTCTGCGCCCGCGGGCCGGCGACGATGCAGGGGCGGAACACGTAGGCGCCCGTCCTCGTGCGGCGCTTGAGCACGTCGGCGAGCACCCCTTCCACCTCCGCCTTCTGCGCCGAGTAGAAGTGCTCGGGCGTGCCACGCGGCGGGATCTCCTCGGTGAGCCAGTCTGGGTTGTCCTGGTGGAAGCCGTAGGCGGCGACGCTCGACGCGTAACAGATGCGCTCGGCGCCGGCCTTGGCCGCCTCCTCGAACACGATCCGCGAGCCGTCCACGTTGACCGCGCGCGTGGCGTCGCTGGCGGAGAGGATCGCGAAGGCGAGGTGCACCACCACATCGGAGCCCTTCACGGCGTCGCGGACGCTCGACTCGTCCTGCACGTCGCCCTGGCGGTACTCGGTCTTCTTCCAGCCGGCGGCGGCGGGGTCGAACGGGCTGCGCGCCATCCCCACGATCTTCTTCACTCCGCGCGAGCGCTCGAGGGCGGACACGAGCGCGATGCCGAGGTCGCCGGTGGGCCCGGTGACCGTGACGGTCAGCCCGTCACTCGGCATAGCCCGGCTCGCCCGGCAGGACGATCTCGGCGGAGTCGTCGTCGAGCCTGATGCGCGGCATCACGGGCTGGACCTCCCGGCCACGGGCGGTCTCGAGCGCGTGCTGGACGGACTCGAATTCGGCGAGTTGCTCCAGGTGCTTGATGGTGGGGAAGACGAGGCCGAGCTCGTCGCGGCGGTAGGCGTCGAGCGCGTCGGCGGGGCGCAGCCAGCGCAGGTCCACGCACTCCTGGCCGTCGCACTTCGGATCCGCGCCCGGGGGCGCCTCGGTGACGAAGAAATAGGTGTCGAAGCGGATCTTCGCCTCCTCCGGCGTGATCCAGCGCGAGAACGGCACGAAGCCGCTCGTGTCCGGGAGCGAGAGGGTGGCCTCCTCCTCGAGCTCGCGCCGTCCGGCCTCCTCCGGGGAGCCGTCCTCCTCGTGCACCGCGCCGCCGGGGAACACCCACGCGCCGCCCATGAAGCGCTGGGCGGGATTGCGCTGCACGAGCAGCACCTCGGGGCCGTCCGGCGAGTCGCGCAGCACGATCACGGATGCCGCCACCCGCGCCTTGGTGACCTCTCCCGTGTTGAGCTCCTCGCCGTGGTGCGGCGCGCGATCGATCCGGCGCTCCTCCTCAGGCATCGGCCGCAGCCTACCCGCTAACCTGCCGAAGTCGTGGAGGCGGCAACCCAACAGCTGTGGATCTGCGAATCCTGCGGATTCATCTATGACCCGGCCGAGGGCGATCCCGACGGGGGCGTCCCGCCCGGCACGCCGTTCGAGGAGATCCCCTCGGACTGGTTCTGCCCCGTGTGCGGCGCGCGCAAGAAGGACTTCTCGCCCTACGACGGCTGAGCCGCCGGCGAGCTACGCGGCTGCCAGTTCGCGCTCCGAGGCGGCGTCGACGATCGCTTCCCAGACGATCACGACGAGGCGTTCGAGGTCTGCCTCCGAGATCGCGAGCGGCGGCATCAGCACGATCACGTCGCCGAGCGGTCGCACGATCGCGCCGCGCCGGCGCGCCTCGAGCGTGACCTGGTGGCCCATGCGCGCCTCGAGCGGGAAGCCGCCGAGCTCGATCCCGACCATGAAGCCGCAGCGGCGCACCTCGTTCACCATCGGGAGCTCCGCCACGGGCTCGAGCAGACGGCCGAGCAGCTCGATCTTGGGCTGCAGGTTGTCCAGCGTGTGCTCCTCGTCGAACACGTCGAGGGTGGCGAGCGCGGCCGCGCAGGCGAGCGGGTTGCCCGTGTAGGTGTGGCCGTGGAAGAAGGTGCGCAGCTCCTCGTGCTCGCCGAGGAAGCCGTTGTAGATCTCCTCGGTGGCGAGGGTGGCGGCGAGCGGCATGTACCCCCCGGTAATGCCCTTGGCCACGCAGAGCAGGTCGGGCGCGACGCCCTCGTGCTCGCACGCGAACATGCGCCCGGTGCGGCCGAAGCCCACCGCCACCTCGTCACAGATCAGCAGCACGCCGTGCCGGTCGCACAGCTCGCGCACCTCGCGCAGGTAGCCCTCGGGGTGCACGATCATCCCCGCCGCGCCCTGCACGAGCGGCTCCATCATCACGGCGGCGATCTGCCCCGCGTGCTCCTCGAGGATCAGCGCCATGTGCGACGGGTCGCCCGGCTCGGCCTTGAAGGTGTCGAACAGCAGCGGGTGGTACATCGAGTGGAAGAGGTCGATGCCGCCCATCGACACCGAGCCGATCGTGTCCCCGTGGTAGGCGTCGCGCAGTGAGACGAAGCGCGTCTTGCGCCTGTGCTCGCCGCCCTGCTGCTGCCAGTACTGGAACGCCATCTTCATCGCGATCTCGGTGGCGGTCGAGCCGCTGTCCGAGTAGAAGACGCGCGTGAGCCCCGGCGGCGCGATCTCGACCAGGCGCCGGGCGAGCTGGATCGCCGGCGGGTGGGAGAGGCCGAGCATGGTGCTGTGGGCGACGGTCTCGAGCTGGGCCCTCACCGCCTCGTCGATCCGGGGGTGCCGGTGGCCGTGCACGTTGCACCACAGCGAGGAGACGCCGTCGATGTAGCGCCGGCCCTCGGTGTCGATCAGGTCGGTGCCCTCGGCGCGCTGGACGATCAGCGGCTCCTCCTGCGCCCAGCCCTGCTGCTGCGTGAACGGGTGCCAGAGGTAGCGGCGGTCGTCGGCGGCGAGGCTCACTGCTGGCGGACGGTAGCTCTCCCGGTGGTCGGAACTGCGGTCTCGCGGAGCCTGATGGTGGCGTCCACCGCGGTGGCGCCGTGCTCATGCACCAGCACCGGATTGAGCTCGATCAGCTCGGCGTCGAGGGTGAGCAGCGCCTCCCCGGCGGCGCTCGCGAGCTGCGCGGCGGCGCCGAGGTCGAGCGGGGTGCGCCCGCGGCCGCCCGTGAGGAGCGGGGCGGCCCGCAGGGAGCGGAGCGCCCGCTCGACGCGCCCCGGGCTCGCGGGGAGGGGGACGATCGCCACGTCGTCGAGCAGCTCGGTCCAGATCCCGCCGAGGGCGAGCACGAGCGCCGGCACCACGGCGTCGCGGCGGGCCGCCACGAGCAGCTCCACGCCGGGCTCCACCATGCGCTCCACGAGCACATCCCCGTCCATCGCGCGGAGCCGTCCAAAGGCAGCAAGGAGGGCGTCGGGCGCGGTCACGTCCAGCTCGAGCGCACGGTGCTCGGTCTTGTGCTGGACGGACGAAGACGAGAGCTTGACCGCCACGCGGCCACCGAGGCGGTGAAACACGGCCAGCGCCGCTTCCTCGTCGCCGACCAGAGCCCCGTCGACCACGGGTACGCCCGCGCCGCTCAGAGCAACCTTGGCCTCGTGCTCGGCGAGCCACGGACCGGGCTGAGCGCGCGGAGAGCAGACGGCAGCGATCTCCCGCAGCCGCGCCGGATCGCCGCCGTCGGCGGACAGCGCCCCGGCGCACACGAGCCCCACCCGGATCCCGGCCACGGCCGGCACCCCGGCCGACGCAAAGCGCCACGCCGCGGAGTCGTCGAGCAGCTCGGGCAGGGTGGAGGCCACCATCGTCGGCACCGGGCTCAGCGCCGCGCCCGCCTCGATCCCGTCGCGCACCGCGCTCCACGACTCCTCCACCGCGCCCTCGAGGTCCGCCGGCTGGTCGTAGAACACGAGCACGCGGTCCACGCTCGGGTCCTCGCCCACGGTGCGCACGAGCTCGGTCAGAGCCGGGGCGTCGCCCCAGATCATCGCCGTGTAGTCGAGCGGGTTGGCGATCGTGGCCGCCACCGGCAGCTGCTCCGCGAGCCGCTCGCGCGTGGCGGGCGCGAACGCCGGCAGCTCGATACCGAGCCGCGAGGCCTCGTCGGCGCCGAGGCTCGAGTCGCCGCCCGAGCAGGTCATGATCGCGAGGCGTCCGCCGGGCCTGACGGCGTCGCGAACCGCCAGTGTCTTGCCCAGCTCGAGCAGTTCGTGCACGTCGCTCGCCCACAGCGCGCCCGCCTCCTCCACGAGCGCCCGGAACACGCGCTGGTCTCCCGCCAGCGCGCCGGTGTGGGCGGCCGCGGCTGTGGCGCCGGCCTCGGAGGTGCCGACCTTGAGGAGCGCCACGCGCACGTCGCGCTCAGCGCAGGCGGCGAGCGCCTCGCACAGCCGCGCGCCGTCGCCGTCGTCCTCGAGGTAGACGGCGATCGAACGCACGCCGTCCTCGCCCGCGAGGAACTCGATGTAGTCGGCCGCCGACAGCACGGCCTGGTTGCCGCACGAGGCCAC
>DASXNY010000002.1:0-11656 GCA_036494715.1 Thermoleophilaceae bacterium | reverse complement strand
CCGCGCCGTGGTGTTCAGCGGCACGACCGTCGCCATCGGCCTGCTCGCGCTGATCGTCCTCCCGCTTCCGTTCCTGCGCAGCATGGGCTACGGGGGCATGGTGATCCCGGCGGTGTCCGTGCTCGTCGCGCTCACGCTGCTTCCGGTAGTGCTGCACTCGTGGGGCAACAAGCTCGACTGGCCCCACCGCCGCAGCGACGACAAGGCCTCGCGCAACTGGACCCGCTGGGCGGAGGGCATCGTCCACCGGCGCTGGCTCGCGGCGCTCGGTGCGCTGCTCGTGCTGGCCGCGCTCGTGGTCGCGGCCACCAACCTGCACCCCGGCATCGCGGACGTCAACACGATCGCGAAGCAGGGCGACGCCAAGGACGGGCTCGTCGCGCTCGAGCGCTCGGGCATCGGCTCGGGCGCGCTCTTGCCGCACGAGTTGCTGATGACCACGACGCCGCCGGGCAACGTGGCGGGCGCGGTCGCCGGCGTCGACGGCATCCACGGCGCGGTGGCGCCGCCAGGCGCGTCCTGGCGCAAGGACGGCACGACGCTCGTCGACGCGTTCCCGATCCCGGACGGCTCCTCGCAGGCGGCGCGCGACCTCGTCGGCGACGTCAAGGACGTAGCGCACGCCCAGGGGTCCGACGTCAAGGTCGGCGGCCAGCAGGCGGCCAACAGCGACTTCATCGACGCGGTCTACGGCAACTTCCCGCTGATGATCGGGCTGATCTCGCTGTTCACGTTCCTGCTCCTGGCGCGCGCGTTCCGCTCGCTGCTCCTGCCGGCCAAGGCCGTGGTGCTCAACGTGATCAGCGTGGCCGCCGCCTGGGGCGTCATGACCCTGATCTGGCAGGAGGGCCACGGCTCGGAGGCGATCTGGGGCATCTCGGCCACCGGCGCGGTGAGCGCCTGGATACCGCTGATCGTGTTCGCCTTCCTGTTCGGCCTCTCGATGGACTACGAGGTGTTCATCCTTGCGCGCATGCGTGAGGAGTACGACGCCACGGGTCGGACGGACGAGGCCGTTGTGCGCGGCATCGGCCGCACAGGCCGGCTCGTCACTAGCGCGGCGCTGATCCTGTTCCTCGCGTTCCTGTCACTCGCGTCCGGACCGGACACGGACGTGAAGGTGCTCGCCACCGGACTTGCGGCGGGCATCCTGCTGGACGCGACGGTGATCCGCGCCTTACTCGTGCCCGCGGTGGTGTCCCTATTCGGACGCTGGAACTGGGTCCTCCCGAAGCGCGTCGCGCGCGTGCTGAGGGTCGAGCCCTCCTCCCCCCGACCGGCGACCGAACCCACCGGCTAGTGGACCCGGCTGAGGCTGCCTGGGGAACCCCCCGCCCCGGGTAGCCTCACCGGATCCGCAAGTACGCCCCCTTAGTCCCGCTGGGGCTCGCGACCGCCGCGCTCGGCTACGGCCTGACCCAGGCGGGCCTGCCCTCGTCCTACCTGTTCGCGGCGCTGGTCGTGGGCCTGGCGGTTGCGCTCCTGTGGCCGGCGCCCGTAGCCGTGCCCCAGCCAGCGTTCGTCGCGGGCCAGGCGATCACGGGGGTGGCGCTCGGCGCGTTCGTGCGCTCGTCCGCGCTGTCGGCGCTCGCGCACGCCTGGTTAGCGGTGGCGCTCGTGAGCGCGGCCACGCTCGGCATCTGCATCGCCGCCGGAATCGTGCTCGAGCGCCTCACCTCGCTCGACGCCCCCACGGCCGCCCTCGGCACGGTGGCGGGCGGCGCCTCGGGAATCGTGGCGATGGCGGACGACCTGGGCGCCGACGGCCGCCTCGTCGCGTTCATGCAGTACCTCCGCGTGCTCGTGGTCGTGCTGCTCACCCCGCTGATCCTGGCCGTCGCCTTTCCCGGGCATCACGCCGGGCAGGTCACCGGCACCTCCACGCTCGGCGACGTGCGCGATTGGCTCCTCTCGTTCGGCGTGGCGATCGCCGGCGTGGCCATCGCGCGCTTCGCGCGGATGACCGCAGGCACGCTGATTGCGCCGATGATCCTGGCGGCGCTCGTGGTGCTCGTGATCCCCGGCGGCGAGTTCACCGCGCCCCAGCTGCTCGCCCAGACCGGCTTCGCGCTGATCGGCCTGCAGGTCGGCCTGCGCTTCACGATGGACACTGTGCGCCTGCTCGGGCGCCTGCTGGTGCCGGTGCTGATCTCGATCGGCGTGCTGCTCGTGCTGTCGTTCGGCCTGGCCGTGCTGCTCGACCTGACCACCTCGGCGACGCTCCTCGACTCCTACCTCGCCACCACGCCGGGCGGCTTCTTCGCCGTGCTCGCCGTGGCGTTCGGCGCGAACGCCAACACCACATTCATCCTCGCGGTACAGGGACTCCGCCTGCTCGTGATGGTGCTGCTGGCACCGGTACTGGTGCGCCGGCTTACCGGGCGCCGCGCACAGGTGGCCACGGGCTGAGCGCGCCCGCGGCGGATAAGTTCCCGCCCGTGCGCGTTCTGGTGGTCACCAACCTGTACCCGACCTCGCGGCGGCCGGCGCTCGGCCCGTTCGTGCGCGACCAGGTTGAGGCGCTGCGCGCGATCGAGGACCTGGACGTCGAGCTGCACAGCTTCGACCCACCCGGCGGCATCCGGCCCTACCTGCGCGAGGCGCTCACGCTCGCCCGCCGCTACCGGAGTGAGAGCTACGACATCGTGCACTCCCACTACGGCCTCACCGGCTTCTGCGCGCTGGCGATCCGCGGCGCGGGCGCGCGTGCCGTCACCTTCCACGGCGACGACCTGCGGCTCGGCAAGGCGGCGCCGATCTCACGGCTCGTCGCGCGCCTCAGCGACCTGCCCGCGACCGTGTCCGCCAACCTCGCCCGCTCCGAGGCCGCGGAACTCGGCGGTCCGGGCACGCGCCGGCGCGTGGCGGTGCTCCCGTGTGGGATCGACATCGAACGCCTCAGACCGATCCCGCGCGCACAGGCGCGTGAGGAACTGGGCCTCGATCCGGCCGGCCGCTACCTGCTGTTCCCCGCCGATCCGGCGCGGCCGGAGAAGCGCTTCGACCGGGCGCGCGAGCTCGTGGCGGACGGGTTTGAGCTGATCCACTACGACAACACGCCGCCCGAGCGCGTGCCGCTCTACATCAACGCCGCCAACGCCGTCGTCGTCACCTCGGAGCGCGAGGGCTTCGGCCTCGCCCCGCTCGAGGCGCTCGCCTGCGACGTCCCCGTGCTCGCCACGAACGTCGGCATCGCGCCGCTCGCACTCGCCGGCGTGCCGGGCACGCTCTGCGCTCCATTCGACCGCGACGCGTGGACGGCGGCCCTCGCTCCCCACCTCGGGGAGACCGATCCGCGCGTCGAGGGGCGCGCCCGAGCGGCGCTCTTCGGGAGCCGCCGAATGGCCGAGCGCGTGGCCTGCGCCTACCGCGATTTGGTGGCCTGAGCGGCGGGATCCGTGGGTATAGTGGCCCGCCGGGGGAGTGATCAGCGACCCCCAGAGCGATGCAAGCATTTTTGAGACGCCTCCTCCACCGTTCCAGCCAGAAGGTCAACCGCGTCGCCGCCGGCAGCGCGGTGCCCGCGGGCCTCGAGCCGTCGAGGCCGGGAGAGCCGCGCACGCCGACGGCTCGCGAGCGCACGCTGATGCGCCGCCGGCTGCGCGCCCTGCGCCGCCGCCGGGAGGCGCTGATGCGCGAGGTGGGTGGGCTTGTGCTCGATTCGAAGCACGGCGAGAACGGCGCGGCCGGGCAGCTCAACGGCCGCACCAGCGAGCTCGAGGCGGTGGACGCCGAGGCGCGCGCGCTCGTGCAGGCGCTCGAGGAGAAGCGGACGCTCGACGAGCTGGTCGCCTCCGGAGTATCAGCGCGCTGTTACAACTGCGGCGAGCTTGTGGCTGGGCGCGAGCGCTTCTGCACCAACTGCGGCGCCCAGCAGAAGCGGTCGGCGGGTGAGCAGCGACCCACGCCGGCGCCGCGCTCCGCGCCGCCGAGCACTCCGCCGGCGGTCGTCACAGGCGCCAGTAGCGGCCGAGCGCCGACGCCGCCCGCTCGCTGATCGCGTCGCGCTCCACCGCTCGCGGCGGCTCGCTCCCGTGGGCAAACGCGCCCAGCGTGGCCACCACCGAGCCCGCCAGGGCGTCGAGGTCGTAGCCGCCCTCGAGCAGCAGGCCCACCGGCACGTCCAGCTCGCCCGCCAGCTCGCGCACGTGCCCGGCGAGCTCCCCGTAAGAGCTCGTCTCGAGCATGCAATCGGCCAGCGGATCCGCCCGGTGCGCGTCGTAGCCGGCCGACACGAGCACGAGCTGCGGAGCGAACTCGCGCGCCACCGGCATCACCACGTGCTGCACGGTCGAGAGCCACTCGTCCTCCCCTGAGCCCGGCGGCATCGGCAGGTTGAGCGAGAAGCCCTCGCCCTCGCCGCTGCCGACGTCCTCGAGCGGACCGCTGCCGGGCCACAGCGGCCACTGGTGCAACGTCGCGAACAGCACCGCGTCCGTGCCGTGGAAGACCTCGTTGGTGCCGTTGCCGTGGTGCACGTCCCAGTCGAGCACCAACACGCGCTCCAGCCCGTGCGCATCGAGCGCGTGCCGTGCAGCGATCGCGACGTTGCCGAACAGGCAGAAGCCCATCGCCCGCTGCGTCTCCGCGTGGTGTCCGGGCGGGCGCAGCCCGCAGAAGCCGAGCCGCGTCTCGCCGCCCACGAGCGCGTCAACCATCGCCACCGCGCCGCCCGCCGCATGCAGCGCCGCGCTCCACGACCCCGGCGACACGGGTGTGTCCGGGTCGAGCGCGATGCCGTGCTCGCACGACACGCGCACATGCTCCACGTGCTTCGGCGTGTGCACGCGCAGGATCTGCTCGAGCGATGCCTCCGGCGCCTCGCGTAGCTCGAAGCCGAGCCAGTCGCGCTCCGACATCGCTGCCTCGATCGCGGGGATGCGGGCAATGCACTCTGGGTGCGCGCCGGTGTCGTGCTCGAGCGAGGAACGGTGGCGGAAGTAGAGCGGGGCTCCGATGCGGATACCGTAATCCGCCACCGTGGCTCACGACGCGACCTCCGCTGCCGGCCGCGCCGACGTGATCGTGGTCGGCGCGGGCGCCGCCGGCCTCTACACGGCGCTCGTGGCAGCGCGCGACGGCGCGCGAGTCACGCTCGTCTCGCGCTCGCCGTTGGCCGAGTCCGCGAGTTACTGGGCACAGGGCGGAATCGCCGCGGCGCTGGCCGACGACGACTCGCCCGAGCTACACCTCGACGACACGATGCGCGCCGGGCGCAACGCCGCCCGCGAGTCGGCCGCCCGCGTGCTGTGCGAGGAGGCGCCCGCGCGTGTGCACGACCTCGAGTCGCTCGGCGTGCGCTTCGACGCCGACCGCAGCGGCGCGCTCGCCCTGGGGCTCGAGGGGGGCCACTCGCGCCGCCGCGTGGTGCACGCCGGCGGCAGTGCCACCGGTCGCCGCATCACGCGCGACCTGTCCGCGCTCGCAGCCAAGCACGACTCGGTCGAGGTGCTCGAGCTCACGTCGGCTAGCGCCCTGTGGGTCCACGAGGGGCGCTGCATCGGCGTGCTCGCCGAGGACCACGAGGGCCACACCCGCGCGCTGGGGGCGCGCGGCACCGTGCTCGCCACCGGCGGCGCCGCCGCGCTCTGGCGGCGCACCTCCAACCCGCGCGGCGCCACCGGCGTGGGCATGACGCTCGGCCACGCGGCGGGCGCCGACCTCGCCGACATCGAGTTCATGCAGTTCCACCCCACGGCGCTTGTGCACGAGGACGACCGCTACGACGGCTTCCTGCTCACCGAGGCGCTGCGCGGCGAGGGCGCGACGCTCGTCACGGACGAGGACGAGCGCTTCGTGGACGAGCTCGCGCCGCGCGACGAGGTGGCGCTGGCCGTCCGGCGCCAGCTCGACGCGGGCCGCCCGGTGCTGCTCGACATGCGCGCGGTCGACCTCGCCCGCTTCCCCAACATCGTCTCGACCCTCGTCGCCGCCGGGCTCGACCCCGCAACCGAGGCCGTACCCGTGGCGCCGGCTGCGCACTACACGATGGGCGGCGTGGCCACGAGCGTCGACGGCCGCTCGTCGCTGCCCGGCCTGTACGCGGTCGGCGAGTGCGGCTGCACCGGCCTGCACGGCGCCAACCGCCTCGCCTCCAACTCGCTCGCCGAGTGCTTCGTGTTCGGCCACCGCGCCGCGCGGGCCGCGCTCGACGAGCCGCCGGCGATCGGGACAGACGACGCGCCGGCACCCGAGCGCGGGCCCTCGCCGGTGCCGCCGCCCGCCACCCGCGACGCGCTCTGGCGGCTCGCCGGCATCGAGCGCACGCGCGACCAGCTCGAGCTCCTGATGGACGATCCATTTCCACTCGCGCGGCTGATCGCGAGCTCCGCGCTTGGACGCCAAGAGAGCAGAGGCGCTCACCAGCGTGGGGATCATCCTGTCACCGATCCGGGTTATAACGACTTGCACCTAATCGTGGACATCAATAGTGATGTACGCGAGGAGCTATGGCACTAGATTTGGCTCTGTAAAGCCGTGGGGAGACGATTTCCGTTTCGTTAATAGTGTCTTAACAATCACTTCGTTTGGGCTTTACAGCGCGGTGGAATACTCGTTCTGGTGTAAGGGGGCCATCACCCAGCAATGGTCTCGGAGCACGGCTGCTAACCAAGGGGATGGGAGGCCCGCGCCATGTACCAATTCAGTCGCTCGATCTACCGCGAACTGGCGCCGGACGTGATCGAGGACGGCAAGGATGCACACGCCAACAGGATGGCTCTGCTGAAGTCCTGTGAGGGAGCGATGGAACGCCTGGCGAACGATCGCCACTACTTCGCGAAGCCCGCTCGCTCTCTCTTCCGGGACGTACGCGTGTACTTCCCGATGTCGAGCCAGCTGCGCGTCTACCGGACGATCGAGCGCTACATGACGCTCGCCGGGGAGTACGTAGACCGGCACATGCAGGTGGGAGTGTCGCTCGACGGCAGCCCGCTGTCGTGCCACGCAAGCACGCGCAAGGGGACAGCTTGTCAGCGCGTCCCGCTGCCGGGCAGTAAGTACTGCCCGTCGCACAAGCACCTCGAGGAGGATTTCGCGGCCACGGCCGCGTAGCGAGTTCGCCCCGTGAGCCGCCGCAGGGAGGCGGGCGGCACGGGGGCGAGCTCCGGACTGGGGAGTACGGATTGCGGGAGGAGGCCCCGCAATCCGTAGTCTGCCCGCATGCTTCTCGGCGTTGACGTCGGCGGCACATTC
Organism: Thermoleophilaceae bacterium; assembly: GCA_036494715.1. Classification (GTDB taxonomy): domain Bacteria; phylum Actinomycetota; class Thermoleophilia; order Solirubrobacterales; family Thermoleophilaceae; genus JAICJR01. The sequence continues at coordinate 4,462 of DASXNY010000002.1, read as the reverse complement.
ACCGATGCCGCGCTGTTGACCGGCGACGGCCTCGTCACCGCAAAGGCACCGTCCACGCCGAACGACCAGTCCGAGGGGGTGCTGGCCGCGGTGTCCGCGGCGCTCGACGCCGCCGGCGCCTCTCCCGCCGAGGTGTCGCGCTTCGCCCACGGGATGACGGTGGGCACGAACGCCCTGCTCGAGGGCAAGGCGGCGCGCACCGCGCTGCTCGCCACCGAGGGCTTCACCGATCTCGAGGAGCTCGGCCGCCAGGCGCGCGCCGAGCTCTACCGCCTATGCGCGGGCCACCCGCCCCCGCTCGTGCCGCCGGACCTGCGCGTGCCGGTACCGGAGCGCACCGGACCCGACGGCGTATTGCGCGAGCTCGATGAGGAGCTGCTGCGCTCGCGCGTGAGCGAGTCGTGCGACGGAGTAGAGGCGGCGGCCGTCTGCCTGCTCTGGGGCTTCCGCCACCGTGAGCACGAGCAGGCGGTGGCCGCATTGCTGGAGCGCGAGCTGCCCGACGTGCACGTGTCCACCTCTCACGAGACCGCGGGCGTCTTCCGCGAGTACGAGCGGTGCGCCACCACGGTGGTCGATGCCGCACTGTCGCCGCTGCTCCGGCGCTACCTGCAACGCCTCGCCGAGCGCGCCGGCGACGCCGGCCTGCCCGAGCCCGAGGTGATGCTGTCGGGCGGTGGGGTGGCCAGCGCCGCCACCGCCGCGCGCCACGGCTCGTGGACGGTCCTGTCGGGCCCGGCGGGCGGTGCGGTGGGCGCGGCCCGCAGCGCCGAGCGGGCGGGTGTGCCCGACGTCGTCTGCCTCGACATGGGCGGCACCTCCTGCGACGTGTCGGTGGCGTTCGGCGGCCGGGCGGGCGAGACCGGCGGCCGCGAGGTGGGCGGTCGCGCGCTTGCGCTGCCGATGGTGGACGTGCACACGATCGGGGCCGGCGGCGGCAGCGTCGCGTGGCGCGATGCCGGGGGCGCGCTGCGGGTCGGGCCTCGCTCGGCGGGCGCCGAGCCGGGTCCAGCGTGCTACAGGCGCGGCGGCGAGGAGCCCACGGTCACCGACGCCAACCTGCTGCTCGGCTACCTCGACTCCGACTCGCCGCTGGCGGGCGGCGTCGAGCTCGATCGCGGCGCGGCGGAGCGGGCCGTGGGTGGCCTGGCCGACTCACTCGGCCTGTCCGTCGAGGAGACCGCCGCGGGCATCGTGCGAGTGGCGGGGGCCGAGATGGCGCGCGCGGTGCGCGTGATGACGGTTGAGCGCGGCATCGACCCGCGCGAGCTGGCCCTGCTCGCCTTCGGCGGCGCGGGGCCGCTGCACGCGTGCGCGATCGCCGACGAGCTCGACATGCGGCGCGTGGTGGTGCCGCGCGCTTCGGGCGTGCTGTCGGCGCTCGGCCTGATCGTGTCCGAGCGCCGCCGCGAGCTCGTGGCCAGCGAGCTGCTCGCCAGCGACGCGCTCACGCCCGAGGCGGTGGCGGGATCGGTGGAGCGACTGGCGGCGCAGGGGCGCGAGGAGCTCGCCGACGGCGCGGGCGATGCCGCCGTGCGCGTGCGCTACGACCTGCGCTACTCGGGTCAGGCGTTCGAGATCACCGTGCCGGGCGAGCCGGAGCCCGACGTCGCCGAGCTGCGACGCGCCTTCGACGCGGCGCACGAGCGGCGCTACGGCTACTCGGACGCGGACGCCACCCTCGAGCTGGTCACCGTGCGCGTGGCCGTCGCACTCCCCGGCGGCGACCTGGCCACCGCGAGCGCGATGGCGGAGGAGCCGTCCTCCACCCGCCGGGACATGCTCTTCGGCGGCGAGCGCAGCGAGGCCGAGGTGATGCGCGGCGGCATCGGCGAGGTACGCGGCCCGGCGGTGTGCGAGCTGCGCGAGGCGACGCTCGTGGTCCCGCCCGGCTGGTCGGGCAGCGCCGACGACGACGGCACGATCGTGCTGGAGCGCGGCTGATGGATCCCGTCACGCTGCAGGTGATGGTGGGCGCGCTCCGGGCGGCGTGCGACGAGATGGGCGTGGTGCTCGTGCGCTCGGCCCACTCGGCGAACGTGAAGGAGCGCCGCGACGCCTCCACCGGCCTCTTCGACGCCGCGGGCGAGATGGTGATGCAGGCCGAGCACATCCCGGTGCACCTCGGCGCGATGCCACTCGCCGTGGCCGCGGTGATCGAAGAGGAGCAGCGGCCAGGCGATGCCTGGGTCCTCAACGACCCCTACCGCGGCGGCACGCACCTGCCCGACATCACCCTGATCACGCCGATCTTCACGGGCGGCGAGCTCACCGGCTTCGCCGCCAGCCGCGCCCACCACGCCGACGTCGGCGGCAAGCTCCCGGGCAGCATGCCGGCGGACTCGCACACGCTCGACGAGGAGGGTGTGGTGATCCCGCCGACACGCCTCGTTGTCGAGGGCGAGCTCGACGAGGAGCTGCTGGCCGATCTCTGCGGCCGCATGCGCAACCCCGACCAGCGCCGCGCCGACCTCCGCGCGCAGCTCGCCGCCGGGCGCGCCGGCGCCGCGCGGGTGGAGGAGCTGGTGGAGCGGCACGGGCTCGAGACGGTGCGCGTGGCGATGCGCGAGACGCTCGATTACGCGGAGCGCCGCACGCGGGCGCGGATCGAGGAGCTCGCTGACGGCGTGCGCGAGGCGAGCGACGTGCTCGAGGCGGCCGAGGGCGACCTCGAGCTGCACCTCCGCGCCGAGGTCGCGGGCGACGAGCTGTGGCTCGACTTCAGCGGCTCCGCCCACCAGTACGACGGCAACCTCAACTGCCCGCTGGCGGTGACGCTGTCGGCCTCCTACTTCGCCGTCCGCGTGCTCACCGACCCGGACGTGCCTGCCTGCGCCGGCGCCTACCGGCCCGTGACGGTCATCGCGCCCGAGGGCTCGCTGCTCAACGCACGCCCGCCTGCCGCCGTCGTAGCCGGCAACGTCGAGACCTCGTCGCGGGTGGCGGACCTCGTGCTGGCGGCGTTCGGGCACGCGCTCGGGCAGGGCACGATGAACAACCTCACCCTCGGCAACGAGCGCTTCACCTACTACGAGACGCTCGGCGGCGGCCAGGGCGCCTGTCCCGATGCCGACGGCCCGAGCGCGGTGCACGTCGCGATGAGCAACACCCTCAACACGCCGATCGAGGCGCTCGAGCTCGAGTTCCCGCTGCGCGCCGTGCAGTACGCCGTGCGCCGCGGGTCGGGCGGCGCGGGCGAGCATCACGGCGGCGACGGCGTGGTGCGCGAGCTCGAGGCACTCGAAGAGATGAGCTTCTCGCTGATCACCGAGCGCCGCAGGCACGCCCCACCGGGCGCCGACGGCGGCGGGTCCGGCAGCCCCGGCCGCAACCTGCTGAACGGCGAGGAGCTCGAGCCGAAGGCGCTCGGGACCCTGGACGCGGGCGACCGCCTGCGCATCGAGACGCCGGGCGGAGGTGGGCACGGGAGGCCTCCCGGGTAGAACGAGACAGCTGTGCGACCGGCGGGGCAAAAAGGGGTACCGCTCGCGTGCGTGCTGATCGCCTGCGCGCTCGGCACCGCGCCGCGGCTCGCGCACGCGCAGACGAGCGACCTGGCCAAGCCGCGCTCGGCGGTCGAGATCGTGCTCGACTCCTCGCGCGTGATGGGCCGCGAGCGGCTGAGCGCGGCGCGGGCTGCAATCGCGCGCGCGGCCGGCGCGCTGCCCGAGGGCACGCCGCTCGGCCTGCGCGTCTATGGCAACAAAGCTCCCGCCAAGGACAAGGGCGCCTCCTGTGTGGACAGCCGCGCTGCCGCGCCGGTCGGCCCCGCCGACCCTGCCGCGCTGAGCTCGGCACTGAAGGACCTGAAGCCCACGGGGCGCGCCCCGTTGTCGCTGGCGCTGACGCGCGCGAAGAAGGACCTGCCCGCGAGCGGCGAGCGCACGATCGTGCTGGTGGCCGGCGGCGCGGACAGCTGCGCGACGCCGTCGCCGTGCCAGCCGATCGGCAGCGCTGGAGCGGTGCCGCCGGTGCGCGTCGACGTGATCGGCTTACAGGTGGACGCCGCGGCCCGGCGCGCGCTCCAGTGCAGCGCGCTCACGAGCGCCGGTGTCTACCGCGACGCCTCCACGCCCGACGCGCTCGGCCCGGAGCTGTCCGCGGCACTCGACCGCGCCACGCGCGACCGCCGTTCGCTCGGCAAGCCGCTCGCCGGCGGGCTCGAGGAGGCGCAGGGCACGTTCGCCAAGCCGGGCCAGTACGTCGACTCGATCGGCCCGGACACCGAGCGCTGGTACACGGTGCCGGTCGCGCGGGGCCGCGTGTTGTCGGTGGCGGCAACGCTCGTGGCGCCGCCGACGGGCGACGTGAGCGCACCCGGGTCGTCGCTCGATCTGCAGGCGACGAATGTCCGCTCGAGCGGCGGCTCGCTCGCGCCCGGCACGACGGTCGCCCCCACAGCCACCAACCTGTTCGCCTTCGACCCGAGCCGCTCCATCACCGTGAGCCTCACCACGCGCCC
>DASXNY010000001.1:0-9789 GCA_036494715.1 Thermoleophilaceae bacterium | reverse complement strand
GCTCGATCGAGGTCCCCGCTGACGGGCGAGTCGACGTCGTCGTGTCGCTCACCACTCCCGGCTGCCCGATCCGGTCGCACTTCCAGACGGGCGTGACCGAGGCGGTACGCGGCCTCGGCGGCGTGGAGCAGGTGAACGTCGGGTTCGACGTGCTCACCGATCAGGAGAAGTCCGGGCTTCAGAAGCGACTCGGTCGCCAGGACGGCCTCCCCACCGGCGCGCTCGCGGCCGTAAAGAACGTGATCTGCGTCGGGTCGGGCAAGGGCGGCGTGGGCAAGTCGACCATGACCGCCAACCTCGCGGCCGCGCTGGCCGCCGAGGGCCAGCGGGTGGCCGCGATGGACGCCGACGTGTGGGGCTACTCGATACCGCGCATGCTCGGCGTGCACGGGCGGCCGACGGTCTCGCCGCAGCGCAAGATCCTGCCGCTCATCGCGCACGGCGGGCTGAAGGTCATCTCGATCGAGTTCTTCCTCGACCACGAGGATCAGGCGATCACCTGGCGTGGCCCGATGCTGCACAAGGCGATCCGGCAGTTCCTCGAGGACGTCGACTGGGGCGAGCTCGACTACCTGCTGATCGACCTGCCCCCGGGCACGGGCGACGTCGCGATGACGCTCGCGCAGCTATTGCCGCAGGCCAGGTTCACCGTGGTCACAACGCCGCAGCCGGCGGCCCAGAAGGTCGCCAAGCGCGCCGCCGAGACCGCCCGCCGCTTCGACCTCGAGATCGCGGGCGTGATCGAGAACATGTCGGGCTTCACCACCCCCGACGGCCAGCGCTTCACGATCTTCGGCGAGGGCGGCGGCCAGTTGCTGGCCGACGAGCTGGACGTGCCGCTGCTCGGCAAGGTGCCGCTCCAGGAGGAGCTGCGCGTGGCCGCCGACATCGGCGAGCCGCTCGTGGCCACCGACCCGGACGCGCCCGCCTCGCAGGCGATCTTCCACACCGCCCGCGGCCTCATCGCGGCGACGCCGCAAGAGGTGCCCGTGATGCAGCACGCGGCAGGCTTCCCGACCGACGTGTCGGGAACTGCGCTGCCGATGGCGCAGTAGCGAGCTAGCCGACTATGACCGTCCCGTGCATGGACGGGTGCAGCAGGTCGGTGTAGGTGTAGGTGCCGGCCTTGCTGAACGTGATCGTCTCGCTCGACGGTCGTGGCGAGATCTTGTTCCCGTCGAGGATGCCGGTGTTGTAGAAGCCGTTGCCGTGGTTCGTCCCGTCGTAGGCCGGCAGGTTCGGCCCGGGGTCGCTCGGCAGCGACAACTGCCCGTTCAGCTCGATCTTGGCGGGGCCGGTGGCCGGCTGGATTGGGACCTCGAAGTTGTTGGCCAGGTTCTGGAGGTAGTCGGCGGGGCCGAAGGTGAAGGTGTGCGACTCCGGCAGCGACTTGACCTGCACGGTCACCTTCGTTCCCACGGCGACGTGAAGCGTCTGGGGGAAGAAGGCGTACTGCACCACGCTGAGCGTGTCGTTGCCGGCCTGGATCGTGTCCTTCGGCGGCGTGAACTTGCGTCCGCCCTTGGCAGCCTTCAGCTCGGCTCTAAAGATGCTGTTGGCCTGCGCGTGGTCGTCTCGCGCCGACGGGATGTGCCTATGCCTCGAAACGACGACGACCTTCGCCTTCATGTCCGGGTGGAGCGTGGACGCGTAGACGTAGGTGCCCACCCTTGTGAACTTGAGCGTGTAGGGCTTGGGCAGTGACCCATCGAACACGGCGCCCGAACCCGTGACGTCGCCGCCGTTCTCGGTGGTCTTTCCCTGTAGCAGGACGGCCTGTGGGTTGAGCACGTACTCGGGCGTGTTGTTGAACCAGAAGGGCGAGCCCGCGGCGTCGTTGATGCCGTCGTAGGTGGCAAACGAGTTTTGGATGACGAGCGGAATGTCGCCGTGGCCGTTCTTGCGGAACGTCACGGTGTTGTTCGAGGTGAACTTCCAGCGCACCTTGTCGCCGACGTGGATCGTGACCGTGGTCAGCGAGAAGCTGTCGGCATCGGCTTGGGCGCTGCCGCCGAGCACGCCCTTCACGATGTGGAGAGGGCCGGCGATGACCGTCTTCGTGGCGGCGTGCGCTGACGCCGGCACGAAGATGCATGCGGCGAATCCAGCTGCCAATGCGAGCCTCGGCCGGAACATGTGGCCACCCTAGAACGAGTGGACCGATTTTGCGCGCGTTCTTTAGGCGCGCCGGGCGCGTCAGCCCTGCTTGTAGTACCCGGAGTTGATCTCGGTGTACTTCTGCCACTCGTCGGGCAGCTGGTCCTCGGCGAAACAGGCGTCCACCGGGCAGGCCTCGACGCAGGCATCGCAGTCGATGCACTCGTCCGGGTCGATGTAGAGCTGCTCTACCTCGTCGTAGTTCGACTCTTCGGGGGTGGGGTGGATGCAGTCGACCGGGCAGACCTCCACACAGGAGTTGTCCTTTGTCCCGATGCAGGGCTCTGCGATGACGTATGCCACTTCGTAGGGCTCCCTTGTTGCTCTATTCCGGATCCCGCCCGCCCGGAGTGGCGACAGCGGACGGCGATTGTAACGACCGATCCGCGCGGGTTGACCCTTCCCTAGACTCGGAACGATGGCTGTGACCTCACGGATATTGCGCGAACGCGGCAAGCGCCAGGCGGCCAAGCTGGGGATCGATCCCTCGCGCATCCCGCCCGGGCAGTACCTCACGGAGGGCTTCCCGGTGCTCACGGTCGGGCCGAACCCCGACTTCGACCTCTCGAACTGGGATTTCAGGCTTTACGGAGAGGTCGAGGACGAGCTCGAGCTCTCCTGGGACGAGCTGCTGGCACTGCCGCAGCAGGAGCTCGTCACGGACATCCACTGCGTAACCCGCTGGAGCAAGCTCGACACCTCCTGGCAGGGCGTGCGGCTGCGCGACCTCCTGGAGCAGGCGGGCGTGCGTCCGGAGGGCAGGTACGTGATGGCTCACTCGGACGGTGGCTACACCGCCAACCTGCCACTCGAGGTGGTGATGGACGACGAGGTGCTGCTCGCCCACACCTACGACGGCCAGCCGCTCGAGCTGGACCACGGCGGGCCGCTGCGCCTGCTCGTGCCCAAGCGCTACTTCTGGAAGTCGGCCAAGTTCCTGCGGCGCATCGAGGTCATGAGCGAGGACCGGATGGGCTTCTGGGAGCTGAACGGCTATCACAACGACGCCGACCCCTGGAAGGAACAGCGGCACTGGTTCTAGCGGCCGCGCTCACCCAGTGATTCTGCTCACGGGAGCGACCGGGACCGTGGGGTCCGCTCTCCTGCGACGGCTGATCGCGGACGGCAAGCGTGTGCGCTGTCTGGTGCGCGACCCGCGCCGGCTCGGCTCCGAGCGCGTGCGCGTGCAGATCGCGCTCGGCGATCTCGGCAACCCGGCGTCCTTCCGGCACGCCCTACGCGGCGTGGACACGGTTGTGCACCTCGCCGCCGCGATCCGCGACCAGGACGAGGCGTCGATCGAGGAGCTGAACGCGATGGCCACGCTCAGGCTGCTGCGGGCGGCGCAGCGCGCGGGCGTCAAGCGCTTCCTCTTCTACTCGGCACTGGGCGCGAGCCCGCACTCGCCGTCGCGCTTCTTCCGCGCCAAGGCGCTGGCGCAGCAGGCTGTGCGTGACTCGGAGCTCGACACGGTGGTGTTCGCCCCGTCGATCGTCTACTCGCCGGGGGACTACTGGCTACGGCTGCTCGAGCGCATGTCCTGGCTGCCGGCGATGCCGGTCTCCGGCGATGGCAGCGCGCTGTATCAGCCGATCTGGGCCGACGACGCTGCGGCCGTGACGATGGCCGTGATCGATGGCCGCGGCAACGGCTCGTCCGAGCCGATCGAGCTCGCGGGGCCGGAGACGCTCTCCCACGACCAGATCATCCGGACCGTGTTGCGCTCACTGCACCGGCGCCGCCGCCTCGTGCACGTGCCGCTGCCGGTCGTGCGCTCGGGGCTGCGCGCGCTCGAGGCCGGCGTCGGGCACGCCTCGGCATTCGCCACCTGGGAGGAGGCAGAGCTGATGGAGATCCCGATGGTGAGCGCGACGAGCACCGCCGACGCCGAGGCGCTGGGCGTGACTCCGTTGCGGATGAGCGCCGTGCTGCGCTAGTAGGCGGGTCGCTGGCGCGTCCGCCCGCGCTCGGTGGGGTCACCGAAGATGGCGTGCAGGATGCCGTTGACGAGGCTCACGATGATCGCCGCGAGGCAAGCCCACCAGAAGTTCCTGATCTCGAAGTCGGTCACCACCCAATCGGTGACGTAGAGCATCAGCACGTTCAGCAGGAAGTAGAAGATGCCCAGCGTGATGATGATGAACGGGATCGAGAGCACCGTGAGCAGTGGCTTGAGGAACGCGTTCACGATGGTGAACACCACGGCCGCGATCAGCAGGCTCCACCAGCTGTCGCCGTAGCTGATGCCCGAAAGCAGCCACGCCGCGACGAACAGAGCCGCCACGTTGAAGGCCCAGCGTAGGGCGAGCCTTTCGAGCATGGGGTGATCGTACCCGCGTGCGCAGCATCCGTGCTTGCTACTCTTCTAGACGATTAATTCCGACTAACTTGGTAGAGATTATGAACCTAGTGCAGAATCCTCGTCGCCTGTCGGCGGTTGCCCTGTCCGTCGCCGCGCTTGCCATCGCCGGGTTGGTCGTTGGCTGCGGAGGGTCTGGCGGCAGCTCGAACAAGCTCTCGCTCGTGGCGTACTCGACTCCGCAGGAGGCCTACGCCGCGCTGATTCCCGCCTTCCAGAAGACCCCTGCAGGCAAGGGCGTCACCTTCAGCCAGTCCTACGGTGCCTCCGGCGACCAGAGCCGCGCGGTTGCCTCCGGGCTCCCGGCCGACGTCGTCGAGTTCTCGCTCGCACCAGACGTCGACAAGCTCGTGAAGGCCGGTCTCGTGGACTCGAACTGGGCCCAGAACAAGTACAAGGGCTTCGTCACGGACTCGGTCGTGACGCTGGTGGTCCGCAAGGGCAATCCGAAGAACATCCACGACTGGTCCGACCTGATCAAGCCGGGGGTGCAGGTGATCGAGCCGAACCCGTTCAGCTCGGGCAGCGCGCGCTGGAACGTGATGGCCGCCTACGGCGCCCAGCTCAAGGAGGGCAAGAGCCCGGCCCAGGCGCAGCAGTACCTGCAGCAGCTCTTCAAGAACGTTGTGGTGCAGGACAAGAGCGCCCGCGACGCGTTGCAGACCTTCACCTCGGGCAAGGGCGACGTGATGATCGCCTACGAGAACGAGGCGATCACCGCCCAGAAGAAGGGCAAGGCGGTGGACTACGTCACGCCCAAGGACACGATTCTGATCCAGAACCCGATCGCGGTCACGAAGGACGCGAAGCCGGCGGCGGAGAAGTTCGTCAACTGGCTGCACACCGATGCGGCGCAGAAGATCTTTGCGGCGCAGGGCTACCGGCCGGTGATCTCGTCGCTCGTGAACAAGCAGAAGTTCCCGACGCCGCCGGGCCTCTTCACCATCGACGACGTCGGCGGTTGGAACGAGGTCACGACGAAGTTCTTCGATCCGGACAACGGCATCGTGGCCAAGATCGAGCAGGGCCTGGGGGTCTCAACTGCAAAGAATTGAGGCACTCCCGGGCCTCGGTGCCCGCCGCTTCGCGCGTAGCCGATCCCGTCCATCACTCGTGGGCGGGATCGCCGTGCTTTGGCTGAGCGTGATCGTGCTGCTGCCGCTCGCGGCGGTGGTGTCGAAGGCGTTCAGCCAGGGTCTCAGCCAGTTCTGGCGCGAGGTCACGAGCCGGCAGGCGATGGCGGCGCTCGAGCTGACGGTGAGCGTGTCCGTGATCGTCACGCTGATCAACGTCGTTATGGGCACGCTGATCGCGTGGGTGCTCGTGCGCGACCGGTTCCGGGGCAAGAGCGTGGTCAACGCGCTCATCGACCTGCCCTTCGCGCTGCCCACGATCGTGGCCGGCCTGACGCTGCTCGCGCTGTACGGGCCGACGAGCCCGCTGCACGTGAGCCTCGCCTACACACGCGCGGGCGTGGCGCTGGCGCTGCTGTTCGTCACGCTGCCGTTCGTGGTGCGGGCGGTGCAGCCGGTGCTGCTCGACCTCGACCGGGAGGTGGAGGAGGCGGCCTGGTCGCTCGGCGCCTCGCCGGGGCTCACGTTCCGCCGCATCGTGCTGCCGAGCCTGCGGGGAGCGATCGTGTCGGGCGCGGGGCTTGGCTTCGCGCGCGCCCTCGGCGAGTTCGGCTCGGTGGTCCTGATCTCGGGCAACCTGCCGTTCAAGACCGAGGTGTCGTCGGTCTACGTCTTCGGCCAGATCGGCAACGACAACATCCCGGCCGCCGCGGCGGTGTCGGTGGTGCTGCTCGTGATCTCGTTCGTGCTGCTGCTCCTGCTGCAGCTCGTCGCAAAGCGGGAGAAGCATGGGATCTAAGCTGCCACTGCGCTTTGTCGCGCTCGGCTACCTGACGCTGCTGCTCGGCATCCCGGTGGGGCTCGTGCTCTACCGCACCTTCCAGCACGGCATCGGGCCGCCGCTCGATTCGCTCACCTCGTCGGACGGCGCGCACGCCTTCTGGCTCACGCTCGAGATCGCCGCGATCGCGGTTGTGGTCAACACGATCTTCGGCGTGGCGATGGCGCTGCTGCTCGTCCGCCGGCGCTTTCCCGGCAAGTGGTTCCTCAACGGCCTCGTGGACCTGCCGTTCGCGGTGTCCCCTGTGGTGGTCGGCCTGGCGCTGCTGCTCGTCTACGGGCGCACGGGCTGGTTCGGCGGCTGGCTCGCCGACAACGGCATCCGCGTGATCTTCTCGACGCCGGGCATGGTGCTGGCCACGATCTTCGTCTCGCTGCCGTTCGTCGTGCGCGAGACGGTGCCGGTGCTCCAGGAGATCGGGACCGAGCAGGAGGAGGCCGCCTCGACGCTCGGCGCCTCCGGCTGGCAGACCTTCTGGCGCGTCACTCTGCCCGCGATCCGCTGGGGTGTGGGCTACGGCGTGGTGCTCACCACGGCGCGCGCCCTCGGCGAGTTCGGCGCCGTGAGCGTGGTGTCGGGCCGTCTCGTCGGCCAGACCGAGACGCTCACCCTGCGCGTGCAGAACGAGTTCGAACGCTTCGACCTCACGGGCGCCTACGCCGCCTCGGCGCTGTTGGCGGTGATGGCCATCGCCGTGCTGCTCGTGATGACCGCCCTCGAGAGGAGAAGGAGCCGCGCTACATGATCTCGGCCAAGGGAATCGCCAAGAGCTACGGGGACTTCAAGGCGCTGCACGAGGTGTCGGTCGACGTTCCGGCCGGCTCGCTCACCGCGCTGCTCGGCCCGAGCGGCAGCGGCAAGTCCACGCTGCTGCGCGTGATCGCCGGGCTCGAGGTTCCGGACGAAGGCACGGTGCTGATCGAGGAGCGGGACGTGACGAACGTGCCGCCGCAGCGGCGCGGCATCGGCTTCGTATTCCAGCACTACGCGGCGTTCAAGCACATGACCGTGCGCCAGAACGTGGCCTTCGGGCTGCAGGTGCGCAAGCGGCCGAAGGACGAGGTCCAGGCGAAGGTCGACGAGCTGCTCGAGCTCGTTCACCTGGCCGGCTGGGCCGACAGCTACCCCGCCAACCTCTCGGGCGGCCAGCGCCAGCGCATGGCGCTCGCCCGCGCGCTGGCGGTCGAGCCGAGCGTGCTGCTGCTCGACGAGCCCTTCGGCGCCCTCGATGCCCGTGTGAGAGAAGAGCTGCGCTCGTGGCTTAGGCGCCTTCACGACGAGTTGCACGTGACCACCGTGTTCGTCACCCACGATCAGCGTGAGGCGATGGAGGTCTCGGACCAGGTCGTGGTGCTCAACGAGGGGCGCGTCGAGCAGGTGGGCGCGCCGGTGGAGGTCTACGACAAGCCGGCCAACGACTTCGTGATGGGCTTCGTCGGCCCGGTCACGGAGCTGCACGGCGAGGTCGTGCGCCCACACGACTTCGACCTCTTCCACGACCCCGCCGAGGGCGCCGTGGAGGCCGAGGTGGAGCGCATCCTGCCGCTTGGCTTCGAGGTGCGGGTGGAGCTCGTGCTGGGCGACGGCAGCCCGCTCGTCGTTCAGCTCACGCGGATGGAGTCCGAGCTGCTCGAGCTGAAGGCAAAGGAGATCGTCTACGCCCGGCCGCGCGGCTCAGCGGCGAGCCCAGGCGCCCGGTTCCTCCGTCAGCCGCAGAACCTTCTTCGGTAGCCGGTCGGCCACCACGTCTGCGAGCGTGACGGTCTCGAGCACGCCGCGGATGTTCGCGCGCAGCGCGACCCACACCTGCTGTAGCTGTTCCGCCGAGCCGGCGTACTCGAGCTCCTCCGGCGACTCGCCACGCACGCTCGCGAGCGGACCCTCCACGGCGCGGATCACGTCCGCCACGCTGATCTCGTCGGCGGGCTTGGCCAGCCAGTAGCCGCCCTCCGGCCCGCGCTGGCTGCGCACGATCCCGGAGTGCCTGAGGTCGATGAGGATGTTCTCGAGGAACTTCAGCGGAATGCCCTGCGCCCGAGACAGAGCATCCCCCTTGACGGCCCCGTCGGCACCAGCGAGCTCAAGGGCAGCTCGAACTGCGTAGTCAGCTTTGGCGGTAATGCGCACACGTGCATTGTCCACGAAACGGATAAGAAAGCTGCGGACTGTGGACTGTGGACTGTGGACCGAACGACAGAGGGCCCGGCAAACGCCGGGCCCTCCGAAGACAAACCGCATGCAAGAGCGGTTTGAGCGGTCTTACATCATCCCGCCCATGCCGCCCATGTCGGGCATGCCACCGCCGCCACCATCCTTGTCCGGAATCTCGGCCACGATGGCCTCGGTGGTCAGGATGTTCTTGGCGATCGACGCTGCGTTCTGCAGCGCGGAACGCGTGACCATGGCCGGGTCGATCACGCCGGAGGCGACGAGATCGACGATCTCACCGCTGTCGGCGTTGAGGCCATGGCCCTTCTTGGCCTTGCGGACGTCGTTGACGACGACCGAGCCCTCGAGGCCCGCGTTGAACGCGAGCTGACGCAGCGGCTCCTCCAGCGCGCGCAGGATGATCCTGCCGCCGGTGCGCTCGTCCTCGTCCTCGAAGCCGTCGATTTTGACGGCCCCGGAGGCCTGGAGCAGAGCCACGCCGCCGCCCGGCACGATGCCCTCCTCGAGGGCCGCGCGGGTGGCCTGGAGCGCGTCCTCGACGCGGTGCTTCTTCTCCTTCATCTCGGTCTCGGTGGCGGCGCCAACCTTCACGACCGCGACACCGCCGGCCAGCTTCGCGAGGCGCTCCTGGAGCTTCTCGCGATCGAAGTCCGAGTCGGTGTTCTCGATCTCGGTCTTGATCTGGTTGATGCGACCCTTGATGGCGTCGCTCTCGCCGGCACCGTCGATGATCGTGGTGTTGTCCTTGGCCACGACCACGCGACGCGCGCGACCGAGCTGGCTGATCTGGGTGTTCTCGAGCTTGAGACCCATCTCCTCGGTGATCACCTCGCCGCCCGTGAGGATCGCGATGTCCTCGAGCATCCGCTTGCGGCGATCGCCGAAGCCGGGGGCCTTGACCGCGACGCCGGTGAAGGTGCCGCGCAGCTTGTTCACCACGAGCGTGGCGAGCGACTCGCCCTCCACGTCCTCGGCGATGATCAGGATCGGCTTGCCGGACTGGATGACCTGCTCCAGCACTGGCAGGAGGTCACGCACGGAGCCGATCTTGGAGTTGGCGATGAGGACGTAGGGGTCCTCGAGCACGGCCTCCATGCGCTCCTGGTCGGTGACCATGTACGGCGAGATGTAGCCCTTGTCGAACTGCATGCCCTCGGTGAACTCGAGGTCCATGCCGAACGTCTGGCCCT